>JARIEY010000113.1 GCA_031127085.1 Gemmatimonadota bacterium
CGGCGTTCGTGTGCAACGGCCGCAGCCGCCCAAAGGTGAGGTAGGGGGCGACATTCAGTCCCGGCAGCGGGAGTTGAATGGCGATGATGAGGCCGACCAGGAAGCCGACCAGGCCCCAGATCATCGTGGCCCACAGGAACTTTCGTACGATGTCGTCGTCGTACGAGAACGAGTCGAGGCGAGCGTTCATCGCTGCTCCGAAGGGGTGGGGAGGACATGCGCGCCCGCTCTCGGATGGGACGCGCCTAGCAAACGACAACATCTATAAATTGGGGGGCTGCCGGCAATCAGCACGCCCCCCGCAGGATGTCAGGTTTTTGCCGACGATTTGTACAGGAAATGGACGGTTCGTTCGCCCCCGCGGCGTCCTCAACTCGCCTGACGGGGCCGGATGCGGTGGAGTGCCCTGATCGCGCGACTACTCGCCGGAGGCGCGCACCGCGTTCAGGATCACCGCGACGTCGATCGCCTCCTGCAGCATCGCGCCGGTCGTGGGCGAGAAGTAGCCGAATGCGGCTGCTACCATCGCCAGTCCGCTCAGACCTAGCCCCACGAAGATGCTCTGCCGCGCGATCGCCACGGCCCGCCGGCCAAACCGGATCGCATCGGCCACGCGCGTAATGTCGTCGCACAAGATCACCGCATCCGCAGCCTCGGCCGCGATCCCGCCCCCGTGCGCGGCCAGCGCGATGCCGGCCGTGGCCGCCGACAGCGCGGGCGCATCGTTCGTGCCGTCGCCGACCATCACCACGCGCCGCCCAGCGTGCATCATCTCCTTCACGGCGTCCACCTTCTGCTGCGGCAACAGGTCGCCCCGCGCGTCCGTGATCCCCACCGCCCGCGCGATGCCCTCGACGTTCGCCTGATGGTCGCCGGACAGCAGCACGAGATGGCGCAATCCCATCCGGCGCAGCTGCTCGAAGAAGCCGTGCAGCCCCTCGCGCGCCTGATCGGCATACTCGATGGCGCCGGCAATCTGACCGTCGACCGCCACCACGCCGCGCAGCCCCGCCCCTCGCGCGGCGGCAATGGCGGCGTGCTCCGCAGGGAACAGCGTGGTGAGCCACGCCGAAGCCCCGACGGCCACGTCACGCCCCTCCACGGTGCCGCGCACGCCGAGTCCCGGCGCATCGGTCACGTTGGACGGCGTGGGCGGGGTGATTCCCCGCCGTACGGCTGCATCCACCGTGCTGCGCGCCAGGTGATGGCCCGAGCCCACCTCGACGGCGGCCGCGAGACGCAGCACCTCGACCTCCGTCCAGCCGTCCAGCGCATCGACCGCCACCACTTCCGGGCGGCCAACAGTCAGCGTCCCCGTCTTGTCGAACACGGCCGTGTCGACGCTCGCCAGCCGCTCTAACGCGCCACCGCTGCGCACGATCACCTGCTGGCGGGCGCACCGATTGATGCCGCCGATGATCGCCACCGGCGTGGCGAGGAGGAGCGGGCACGGCGTGGCAACGACGAGCACCGCCAGCACGCGCAGGGCATCGTGCGTCACGAACCAGGCGATGGCGCAGACGACGATCGTCAGCGGCGTGAACCAGATGGCGTACTGGTCGGCCAGACGCTGGATGGGCGACTTCTCCGACTGCGCCGTGCGGACGAGTTCGACGATCCGTGCGTAGAGCGACTCGCTGGCGGGGCGCGTCGCCCGCAGGACGATGGCGCCTTCCAGGTTGACCGCGCCCGAGCGGACGTCGCTGCCGTGCTGCACCATCTCGGGCGGCGCTTCGCCAGTGAGCCGCGACACGTCCAGGTGAGAGCGCCCACTTTCCACCACACCGTCGGCGGGGAGCATCTCCCCGGGGCGGACGAGCAGGAGGTCGCCGGCCCGGATCTCGGAGACTTCGATGTCATCGTGCTGCCCGTCGGCCCGCTGGCGATGCGCTGTGCGGGGGGCCGCCTCTTCCAGTGCGCGCACCGCGTTGGAGGCGCGCCCCTCGGCGTAGTGCTCGAGCCACTCGCCGCCCGTTTGCATCAGCACAATCACCAGACCGGCGATCGGCTGACCGAGCAGGACGGCGCCGAGGATCGAGAGCGTCGCGACGACATCGGCGGCGAAGTTGCCACGCAGCAGGCCGCGGACGGTACGCACCACCACGGGAACGCCGGCGGCCACGAGCACCGCCATCCAGACCCGCCAGACCCACGGGTTGCCTGGGTCGGCCCAGCGCACAAGGCCGCCTGCCACTAAGGAGACGACGACAAGGGCCGGCAGCACGAGGGCGCCGCGAGACGTCGAAAGCGCCCCCATACCGGTGGAGGCAGGGGGGCGCTGTTCTTCGGACATTAGGACTCCTGACTACTTGCTGGCTTCGGCCGCCGGCTTCGCGTGCGAGGCAAACTTCGCATTCGTGAGCTTGACGATCGTGAAGCACATGATGGCGAGGGCTACGGCACCGACGATAAGTCCGGTAAACGCGGCGCTGCGGTCTTCGGGATGATGCGTGGCGTGGCTCATGTCTGTCCTCGGATGGGGGGGCCGCGTGAGGCCGCGTCGCTAGGCGACGCGCACCTTGGTCATGACATCGTTGGGCTGGATCTTCTGCATCACGTCGAGGCCGGTCGTGATCTGGCCGAACACGGTGTGGACGCCGTTGAGATGGCGCGTATTGGCTTCGCTGAGCACCATGAAGAACTGGCTGCCGCCCGTGTCCTTGCCCGCGTGCGCCATGGAGAGCGCGCCCACCGCGTGCTTGTGCGGATTGCCGGCCGTCTCGCACTTGATGGTCCATCCCGGGCCACCGGTGCCAATGCGCGGATGCCCGTTGGGCAGGTCCTTCGAGTGCGGGCAGCCGCCCTGCACCACGAAGTCCTTGATCACGCGGTGGAACTTGAGGCCGTCGTAGTAGCCGTCGTTCGCGAGCTTCTCGAAGTTCGCCACCGTCAGGGGGGCGGCGTCGTCATAGAGATCGGCGACGATCGTGCCGAGGCTGGTTTCGAAAGTAGCGGTTTTCATGAGAGAAGAAACAGAGAGAAAACAGAGAAACAACAGAGAGACTACAGACAGACGATACAACCTATGAAATCTAATGGGGGGAGGTTGGGGCGGCTACTTGGCGGGGCGCTTCGCCCCGGGCGTGGCGGTGAAGACCCAGAGGCCCGCCACACGACAGCCGTTCTTGTACGCCGGTGTGAAGGTCCACTTGGGGATCAGCCCCTTGAGATTGTCCGCGAGCCACGAGTGCGTTGTCTCCACCACGGTGAACGTCGTCATATCGGCCTTGCCGGTGGTATCGACGACCACCGACACCTTCACCTTCGTCTTTCCGTCGCGGCGGATGACGTTGCGCGGGTAGCCGCCGCGCGGCGCCTGCAGCGGCTTGGGCTCGTACTTCACCACGTCGGGGGCGCGGTCGACGTTCAGGTCGGGGTGTTTGGCCGCCTCGGCTTGCACCAGATAGCACAGGTCGGCGTTCGCCAGCGGCGCCGCGACAGGCTCCGGTGCGGGAGGCGGTGGCGGGGCCGGCGGCTTGCATGCGACGACGATCAGGGCCGCAGCACAGGCGGCGAGCAGGCGAGGGCTCACGAGGCGGTAGTGAAAGAGGAAGAGTTCAAGCCGCTGACGGACAGATATCGGCCAGCGCGCAGTCGGTGCAGCGCGGCGTGCGCGCGTCACATACGCGGCGCCCGTGCCAGATGAAGAGGTGCGACAGTCGCGCCCAGCCGGCTTGCGCGAACAGCGGCATCAGGGCCTGCTCGATGCGCACGGGGTCCGTCCCCTTGGTCAAGCCGAAACGGGCCGCGAGGCGGGCGACGTGCGTGTCGACGACGATCCCTTCGTTGCGGTCAAAGGCGTTGCCGAGCAGGACGTTGGCGGTCTTGCGGCCCACCCCGGGAAGGGCGGTCAGCGCGTCCATCTGCTGCGGCACAGCGCCCGCGTGCTCGGCCACCACCGCGCGCGCCATGCCAACGAGCGACTTGGCCTTGCTGCGGAAGAAGCCGGTGCTCCGGATGACCTCCTCCACCTCGCCTTGGTCTGCGGCGGCGAGTGACGCTGCGGTCGGCCACCGCCGGAAGAGCTCCGGCGTGACCAAGTTCACCCGCTTGTCGGTGCACTGTGCCGAGAGAATGGTGGCGCAGAGCAGTTCGAAGGGCGTGCGGAAGTCCAGCTCGCAGTGGGCGTCGGGGTAGAGCGCGGCGAGCCGCCGTTCCACCTCGTGCGCGTGTGCGGCGAGCGCCGCCCCTCGAGGACGCGGCGCAGACCGGCCGGAGTTGCGGCGTTTGGGCGCTGGTTTCTTCATGCGATACAAAAAATAACCCCGGCGGTGGCCGCCGGGGTCCCTGTCCCACCCAGCCTTACTGGTCTTCGATGCCCGCGTGGATGGCCAGCCGGTCGATCAGCGCGTGCAGTTGCTTCTCGGTCAGGTCGATTTCCTGCGCGGCCCCTTCGACGTCGAGCAGCCCGGCGCGCATCGAAATCGCCACCTGGTTCAGGTAGCGGATCTTCGCGAGGATCTCGTCGGTCGCCTTGCGCAGCCCGTGGTACCGGCGCTTCTCGGCCAAGGCGCGCCGATGCCGGCGCACCAGCTCGTCGGGACCGATGCGCCGGGCCAGGGTAAGCACTTCGTCCTTGTTGCGGCCAGGAAGCGCCCCGCGGTCAGGCAGGCCGAGATCGTCCCACGACTCGTCGGCAAACCAGAGGCGTCCCACGTACTCGATGCCGTCAAACGTAATGCGCACCGACACCGTGTACCGCTTCCCCTCGGTTTCGATGGTGGCAACGTACGGCTGGGAGATTTCGTCGTAGGCGCTCATGCGGTCAGGCGCGGGTGGGCGGAGTGCGATCGAGAAAGGCGCGAACGGCGCGGAAGAGCCCGTCCGGTTGCTCAACATACGGCACGTGGCCGCAGTCATCCAGTACGACCAACTCCGCACCAAGAGCTTCGGCTGTCGCCGCCGAAGACTCCACAGGGATCGGATCCTGCCGTCCGTGTACGACGAGGGCCGGACAGCGGACGTCACGGAGCGCCGGAATCAGGTCGAAATCGCCCAGTGATTCCCAGGTCGACTGCTGCACGCGCCCGGTCACCCGGAACGGGGTGAGCGCGCGGGCTCGCTCGGGGTGCGCGAAGTAGCCGGCCACGCTCAACTCGAACGTTCGTTGGCGATAGGCCGCCGGGTCCGATTCGCGCAGCCCGGAGGCCGCGAGCTCGGCGCGCAGCGCCTGCACGGCCGGCGACTGCTGTCGGTGCGCGAACTCGGCCTCGAACTGCGCACGCCAGACCCTCGAAGCGGGCGCCGGGTCGATCAGGACCAGACGCGAGGGCGCCGGCGACGCGTGGCCGTGCGCGGCTTGCACCGCGTACAGCAGCGCGAGCAGCCCCCCCCACGAGTAGCCGACAAGGGTCAGCGGCTCGAGGGCGAGTTCGCGAACCACCCGTTCGAGGTCCCGCACCTGGGACTCCCACGTGATGACCTCCCGGTCATCGTCGTGGCGCGACTGCCCGCCACCGCGCTGGTCGTAGAAGACACAGGTGCGTTCGCGCGACAGCTCCAGCATCTGCGGGAGCAGGTAGTCGTGGTGGGCACCGGGACCGCCGTGCAGAACCAGCAGCCGCTCGCCATCGGCGGGGCCGTGGGCGATCCAGTACAGCGGAACGGGAGTGGAGGAGGTGAACGGCATATGCCGCGAGGCAACAAGGGAGAGGTGAAAAATAGCCGACGGACGCGACGGCGTTTCGCGGTGCGCCGAATGCTACCCGGTGTCGCAGGCAATGCGCGCGGTATTCAGGTGCACCTGCACGGTGTCCCGTACATCCCGCCCATAGCCGCCGGCAATCACGATGCACACGGGAACGCCAATGGCGCGACTGGCCTCGAGGACCAGTCGGTCGCGTCGCTGGAGACCATCGAACGTGAGCGCCAGCCGGCCGAGTGAGTCGCCTTCGTGCGGATCGGCGCCGGCGAGATAAAAGACAAGGTCGGGGCGCGCCTGACGCAGCACGCCGGAGAGGTGCGCCGTCAACAGGTCGAGATACTCCCCATCGCCCGTGCCGTCCTCGAGTTCGACATCGCTGGAGCCGGCCACCTTGCGAAAGGGGTAGTTCCGGCGTCCGTGCATGGAGAACGTGAAGATGTCCGGATCGTCGGCGCAGAGCGCGTGGGTTCCGTTGCCCTGGTGCACGTCGAGGTCGATGACCGCGGCGCGCGCGATGCGCCCCGCGCGCCGCAACGCGCGCCACGCGATGACGACGTCGTTGAGGACGCAGAATCCCTCGCCGTGCGTGGCGAACGCGTGGTGCGTTCCCCCGGCCAAGTTCATTGCCACGCCGTCGGTGAGCGCTGCATCCGCGGCGGCGAGTGTCCCGCCGGCCGCGCGCAGGGAGCGTTCGACCAGCGCCGGACTCCACGGAAAACCGAGCCGTCGCACTTCGGCGGCGGGCATCGTGCCCTGCGTCAGTCGATCCCAATATGCCGCGTCGTGCGTTGCCCGCACGACGTCGGCCGGCAAGGGCTCGGGCTCGTGCATTCGCTCGGGGGTGGCGAGCCCGGCCGAGAGCACCGCATCACGCAGCAGTGTGTACTTCGCGATGGGAAACCGGTGCCCTTCGGGGAGCGGCACAGGAAAGCGCGCCGACGACCAAAACGAGATCACGGCGCGCTTCCCTCCAAAACAATGGGTGTGCTACCCGCGCTTGCCCAGCGTGATCTGCAGCGTCACCTCGCTGCCGCCACGCTTCACGACGATCTCCACCGCGTCGCCCGGCTTGTACGCCCCAAGCGCGTCGGTGTAGTCGTAGATGTTCGTGATCACCTTCGGGCCGAACTTCACGATGATGTCGCCCGCCTTGATGCCGCCCTGTTCGGCGGGGCTTCCGGGACGCACGCCGGAGATCTGCATCCCCTTCACATCGGCCGCGCCCATATCCGGAATGGTGCCCAGATACACGCCGCTGCCGGCGCGCGCCGACGGACGGTTGGCGCCTGCGGTCTGCACGCGCTGGAACGTGACCCGGCCGGGACGGTCGGCGAGCGCCCGCACCACGCGCTCCGTGTAGTCAACGACGCGGACAAGGCCGTCGATGTTCAGGCGTTCGGCCACATCGACCGCGGTGTGATAATCGTCGTGCAGGTCGGTGAACAGATGCAGCGCCGGCAGATCCTTACGGTAGAACGCCGCGTGATCGCTCGGCCCCTCGCCGTCGCCGACGGCCGAGATGGTGAGCTTGGGCTCGACGTTGGCGGCTTCGACGATCTCCTTCATCTCGGTGGCGGTCAGCACGCCGTAGACGATGAGCTTGTCGTTCTTCATCCGGCCGACCATGTCGAGGTTGACCATCGCCTGCACCTTCTCCTTGGGCACCGGAAGGTGCGAGGCGAACTGCTCGGCACCGATGAGCCCGAGCTCCTCGCCCGTGAAGTTGGCGATCACGATGGTGCGGTTCGCCGGGCGCTTGGCGAGCCGGCGGGCGACTTCCATCACGGCCGCAGTGCCGGAGCCGTTATCATCGGCGCCGGGGCGAACCACGCGGCCCTTTTCAGGGTCACGGGCGCTCGACGAATCGCGTCCCAGATGGTCGAAGTGAGCGCCGACAATCACGTACTCGCCGGCCAGCGGCCCGTTGCCGGGAATGATGGCGGCCACATTCTGCGTCTTGAGCTGGCGCGGCGCCCCGTTGCGCACGGGCACATTGGCCGTGAAGGGCAGAATGAAGCAGTCGGCGCTGCCGGTCACGCCCCCTTTGGCGCAGGCGGCGCGGTCGGCCTGCGCGATGCTGCTGAGTCGCAGGGCGTTGTAGCGTCGGGCAATGAAGACCGCGGCCGAGTCATTGCCGGGCGTGCCGGTGCCGCGCCCCTCGAAGGCCGGGCCGGCCAGCTGGGCGACATCGGCGCGCAGTTGGGCGTCGGTGGAGGTGCTGAGAAGGGCGGACGATGGGCGATTGGCGCCGTGGCACGCGCCGAGCAACAGGACGGCGGCGCCCAGGGCGGCGCTGCGCGAGCGGAAGTGTGCAGGCATTGCAGTGATGGGTGTTGAGGACGGGGGGACCCGCGTATGTTAGGCGGACAGGCAATCGAAAGCCAGACAACGGAGCCGCGCGCGTCCCGCTATGGATCGACACGTCGAGTTTGCCACGCATCTGTCGCACCTGATCGCGGTCTATGCGACCGACCGGGTGGACCACACCGCCGAGAAGGCGTCGCTGCGCGGGGCGCGGAGCGCCGCGAAGCACGGGGCCGTGGATCTGGTCGTCGTGGACGGCGCGCTGCGCGCGGGACACACGGAGGCCTCGGGCAGCACGGAGCTGAGCCTGCTTCAGGTGCTCTTTCTGGCGCTCGGCGTGCGGCACGTGCACGTCCGGCACCACGCCAAGCAGGAGGAGGTCAAGCACCTCGCCGGCTTGCTGGGATCGGCCGCGGCGGGGCGTATGAATCCCCCCGCGTTCCAGGAGGCGGTGCGGGAATACACGTGGTCTGAAGTGGGCATCGATGTGCTCACGCCGCCGGTGCCTGTGCCGATGCCGGCCGACGGGGAGGCACCGCTCGCCGCCCCTGCGACGGATCACGCGGGCCCGCCGGGAGCACCATCGGTGAACCGTCCCGAGGCGCCGGCGACCCTGTCCCAGCCCGCAGCGGGCGAAGAGGTGGTGGCGCCGGTCGACGGACTGCTCGGCAACCTTCCATTGCCGAGCGCCCCGCCGGAGGAAGCACACGGGTTGCCGCTGTCGACCGTGCTCCCCGCCGCCGTGGGCGAACTCGTGGGCGCCAGGCATCGCGAGCTCTTTGAACGGCTCATCACGTCCAGCGAACCGGGGACGCTGCGTCGTCTGCTCGAGCCGGTGCAGGCGGCCGTCGAACAGTCGGCGCGCGAGGGGAACGTCGCCGAATCGGTGCACGTGCTGCTGGCGCTCTTCGCCTGCGAAGCGTGCGCCACGGACGATGAGATGCGTCGCCAGTTCGTGGTGACGGTGCGTCGCCTCACCAAACCGACCATCCTGCGGGCCTTCGCCATGCTGTACCTCGACGTCCCCGTGTGCGCGGCGGATGCCGAGCAGGTGCTGGCGCGCTTTGGCGAGGATGGCGCCGAGGCCGTGATTGACCGCGTGGGCAGCGCGCCCACGATGCAGGCGCGCACGGCGTACACCGCCCTGCTAGGTCGCCTGCCCGGCGCGGTCGACGCGTTGATCGCCATGCTCGACGACGATCGCGAGATCATTGTGGAGCGCGCCATCACCCTGATGGTGGAGACGGGGCATCCCGACCTGGAGCGCACGCTGGGCGAGCAGTTGGGGCACCGGAACGCGCGCGTCCGTCAGGCGGCGGCGCGCGGCCTGGGGGCGCTCACGGAGTCGTCGTTTGCGGCGGATGCGCTGCTGCGCGCGACGGAGGACGCCATTTCCGATGTGCGGCTCGCGGCGGCGGTGGGCCTGCAGGCGCGCCGCGAGGCTCGGCTGGCGGCCCGCATCGCAGCGCGGCTCGATGAGGAGCCGGAACTCGAGGTACAACTCGCGCTGGTCGTGGCGCTGGGCCGGATTGCAGCGCCGGAAGGTGTGCAGAAGCTGATCGCGCTTTCCAACCCCAACGAGCGTATGCTGCGGCGTCGCCATATGCCGGTGCTTCGCCTGGGAGCCATTGAGGCGCTGGGTGAGGCGCGAACGCCCGCGGCCATGGTGGCGTTACAGAAGCTGCTTGAAGATCGGGAAAAGGACGTGCGCGAAGCAGCGGCGAGACTCTACACGCGCGCGCGCCGTCAGACGGCCGCGCTCGGTGTTCCGGCCGTCAGCGACGGCTGACGCTGCCGCGGGCACTGGCCCTCGGCGCCTCACACACTTTCGGTGGCCCTATGGATTGGACCCTGCTCGTCTTCATCGGCTTGGGTGCCGGCGTGCTCGCCGGGCTGTTCGGCATCGGCGGTGGCGTCGTCATTGTGCCGGCGCTCCTGTACTTCGCGCGTATGCCCATGCAGAATGCGGTGGGGACGTCACTCGGTGCGCTGCTGCTCCCGGTCGGTGCGCTCGGCGCCTGGACGTACTACCGGGGCGGACACCTGGAGTGGCGTTCCTCGCTCTGGGTTGCGCTCGGGCTGTTCTTCGGCGCGTGGGTGGGCGCGCGGCTCGCGCAGGGGCTCGACGACGCCACGCTGCGCCGCCTCTTTGCCGTGCTGATGGCGGCGGTGTCGGTGAAAGTCTGGGTGGGATAGCCGGAGGTGG
>JARIEY010000114.1 GCA_031127085.1 Gemmatimonadota bacterium
CGAGCGGTTCCTCGAAGCGCTGGCCGCCAGTCTGGACGGCCCGGCCGCGGTAGGGAAGGACTACCGCATCAATCTCGTCTTCTCCGACACGCGCGAATCGTTCGTGCTATGGATCGAGAACGCCGTGCTGCATTTCCGCAAATCACCGCCCGCGCCGAACGCCAATGCCACGCTGTCACTGACCCGCGCGTTGTTCGTGAACATGATGTCCGGCGTCACCGGGATTCGCGAAACGGTGTTCAGTGACGACCTGCGCGTGTCGGGGAGCAAGACCGATGTCGTGCGTTTCCTGCTGCTCCTGGACAAGGCGACGGGGACGTTCCCTGTGGTGACCCCGTAGCCGACCCCATCGGCGATGGGGCCGGCGTTCACGTCATCGGCATCGAGTGGTGCGTGGGCCGACGCGCTACGGCGTCGCGAGCGCCCGGGCGATGGCGGCGTCGGCCAGCGCGGCCATTATACGGTAGCCGGCCTCGTTGGGATGCACGCCGTCAGCGGCGAGCGTGGAAGGAAGTCCGCCGCGCGCATCGGCCATTGCGGTGTGATAGTCGAGATACGTCTCGCCTGCGGACTCGGCGTATTGTTTGAGCCAGGCATTCAGTGCGATGATCTTCGGGGCGGGTTCGAGTCCGGGCTTCCACGGGTAGTCATAGACGGGAAGCACCGACGACAGCACCACGCGGATGCCGTGCTGCTTGGCGAGTTCGGTCATCGCCGAGAGATTGTCCTCGATCATCTCCAACGTTGACGGGCCGGTGTTGCCCGCGATGTCGTTGGTGCCGGCGAGAATCACGACCACGCGCGGCTGCAGCGCGATGACGTCCTGATGAAACCGGACCAGCATTTGGGGAGTGGTCTGGCCGCTGATGCCGCGTCCCACATAGGGCTTGCCGGGAAACATCACCGGAAAGTGGCGAGCCCAGCCATCGGTGATGGAGTTGCCATAAAAGACGACGCGCTGCTCTCCCTCCGCGGGGCTCGGCAGTGAGTCGTTGGCGCCCCGATACCGCCGCAGGCCGGCCCAGTCGTTGCGCAGCGCCTCCAGGGCCGCCGAGTCGCGGGCTGCGCGAGCGGCTGCCTGGGCCAAGGCGGCCGCGGGCGCAATCGTCGGTGCGACCGCCGGCGTGCTTGCGGGAGGCACCGGCGCTGGCGCGGCCGGCGACACCTGCGCGCCGGCCACGGTGGCGCCCATTGCCACGACCGCGAGGCAGCGAAGCGGTGAAATCATAGCAGTAAAGATGTGCACGTCAGCCCCTCGTCCACCACACCCCCCCCGGCGCTCACCGCTTCGTCGCGTAGCCGTCGTCGTGTACGTCCATCACGGCGCGCCCCGACGGGTCCGTCATCTTGGCGAACGCGGCATCCCACTTGAGGGCGGTCTCCGTGGAGCAGGCGACGCTGCGCTCCCACGGGACGCAGTTGACGGCGGTGGCACTCGGGAAATGATGCTCGAAGATCTGCCGGAACAGATACGCCTCCTTGGTTTCCGGCGTCTTGACCGGGAATCGCTCGGCGGCGCCGGCCAGCATCCCGTCGCTCACTTCGCGCTCGGCGAAGGCCTTGAGGCCGTCAATCCAGGGGTAGCCCACGCCGTCTGAGAACTGCTCCTTCTGCCGCCAAAGCACCGCGTCGGGAATGGCCCCGTCGAACGCGTGGCGCAACGGGTACTTCTCGATGGGGCGCGGACGCGGCGCGTTGCGCGGGAGCTTGTGCGATGGGTCGAGATTCATCGCGACGTCGAGGAACTCACGGTCGAGGAAGGGGACGCGCACTTCCACCCCCCACGCCGCTCCCGCCTTGTTGGCGCGGGCGCAGTCGTAGAGATGCAGCTTCTGCATTTTGCGCACGCTCTCCGCGTGCAGCTCGGGGCCGTCGGGCGCTTTGTGGAAGTACAAGTAGCCGCCGAAGATCTCGTCGGCGCCCTCGCCAGAGAGCACCATCTTGATCCCCATCGCGCGGATCTTCCGCATCATCAGGTACATCGGCGTGGAGGCGCGGATGGTGGTGATGTCGAAGGTCTCGAGGTGGTAGATGACGTCGGAGAGCGCGTCGAGGCCCTCCTGCACCGTGAAGTGAATCTCGTGGTGGATGGCGCCGATCGCCTCGGCGACAAGGCGCGCCGGCCCGAGGTCAGGCGCTCCCTCGAGCCCGACGGCAAACGAGTGGATGCGTGGCCACCAGGCCGGGCCCGTGTCATCGTCCTCCACGCGCCGGTCGCGGTACTTGGCGGCGATGGACGCTACGAGCGAGGAGTCCACGCCGCCGCTGATCAGGACGCCGTAGGGGACATCGCACATCAGCTGGCGGTGCACCGCCGCCTCGAGCGATGCGCGCAGGGCGGGCGCGTCATACGGCGCGTCCGGTACGCGCGCCGGATCGGCCCACGCGGGTTCGTAATACCGCTGGAAGCCCTTCTCGGCCTCGTGCCCGAGGTAGAAGTGTCCCGGGGGAAACTCGCGGATGCGCTCGCAGTGCCCGACGAGCGCCTTCATCTCCGACGCGACGAACAGGTGCTCGTGCCGGTCCCATCCCACGTACAGCGGAATGACGCCAATCGGATCGCGCGCGATGAGGAAGGTCTTGCGGGCCGGATCGTGCAGAACGAAGCCGAAGATGCCGTTCATCCGGTTGAGGAAATCGCGCGGCGACTGCTCGTCGTGCAGGTAGAGAATCACCTCGCAGTCGGAGTTGGTCTGAAAATCGTGCGCGCCGGTGAGGCTCCGGCGCAGCGCCTGGTGGTTGTAGATCTCGCCGTTGACCGCGAGCACCGCTCCGGTGCGGGTATCGATGAGCGGTTGCGCGCCGTGTTCGACGTCGACGATGGAGAGCCGTTCGTGGGCAAGGATGGCGCGGTCATCGCTGTAGATGCCGCTCCAATCCGGGCCTCGATGCCGCAGCTTGCGCGCCAGCGTCAGGGCGTGCCGGCGCAGCTCCGCTGCGTCGCTGCGCGCGGGGTCGAGGCCGAGGATGGTGAGAATGCCGCACATGGGGACTCCAGGCAAAAGAAAAGCCCCCGATTCGCGCGGTGCGAATCGGGGGTGGTCCGGGAACAGAGGGTGGTTGCTACGCGCCCTGGCCGGCCCACGCGCGATTCGCGCGGGGGTTCCCATTATTATTGCGGTTCGTCCGCAGGGCGGTGGCCGTCATATGCGAAGAGTATCGGCGGTCGGGGGCAAACGTCAAGCGGCGGTGGGCGTGTGGTGTGGCTGCGCCTCGCGCGCGTGACGGTTCCTGGACAAAACGTCCCTGCGCGGCACGCTACGCGACCTGCTCCGCCGGACGGCTGCGCTCCGCGAGTTGGTGTAGCACGGCGGTCGTGACCGCGTTCAGCGCGTGGAAGACTCCGGCACCCCGCAACGCCGCTGCCGCAATTCGCGGCACCCGCCGGTAGTTCAGGACCTTATCGAGTTCGTCGGACGAGGTGCGAAGCTGCGAAGGCAAATCCTGCTTGTTGTATTGCATCACCAGCGGCACGGTGCGCGGGTCCACGCCGTGGCTGTGCAGGTAGACGTGCAGGTCCGCCAGCGCGCCCGCGTTTTCGTCAAGCATCTCGGCCCGGCTGTCCGCAACGAAGACGACGCCGTCAGCGCCCTTGAGCACGATCCGCCGCGTGGACTCGTACTGTGGCTGCCCGGGCACGGTGTACAGGTTGAGCCGCGTTGTGAAGCCCGAGATCACGCCGAGATCGAGCGGAAGGAAATCAAAGAAGAGCGTGCGATCGCTTTGCGTGGCGATGGAGACGATGTCGCCGCGTCGGTCGGACGGAACCTGCTCGTGGATCCACTGCAGGTTGGTCGTCTTGCCGGACCGTGCCGGTCCGAAGTAGACGATCTTGCAGGTGATCTCTCTGTCCTGATAGTTGATGACGGTCACGGCGGGCCTCGACGACGGGGTCCGAAAGCGGGAATGGCGCGCGACGGCGCGCCGCTTACCCCTGTACACGGCAAGAGCCGTACCGCGACACGGCGCGGGGCGCGCGTGACACGATGTCGCGTCACGTTGTGACAGTGCGCCATGCGCGCACTGGAGGACACGTTGTGCACGGTGTGGCGCACGAGGGGACAAAATGCACCGCGGCGCGCGGCGCCGAAGCGACGCGCGCCGAGTGGCACGAGGCGTACGCCGTGGCGTGTGGCGCTACGCGGTTAGTTCGTCGTACGCGGCCGTGAGCACGCGCTCGATCAGCGGGCCGTGATCGGGGAAGCCGGGGAGCGGGGTCGTGATCCTGATCACCGTCTCGCGTGGCGCGCCGGTCGCGATCTGCGCGCGCACGAACTCGAGCAGCGCGGTGAGGTAGTCCCGATGGTGCAGCAGGTCGGCGCGGGAGCCCGTGGCGCCGAAGGTCGGGCCGGCATGGCCGAAGATATAGATCGTGTCGGCAGCGTGCGCGCGCGCCACCTGCTCCATCACCACGACCCAGTGCGCAATCGACGCACCGCCCGGGCGGTCGATCACCGGATGCCGGCGATTGAAGACCAAATCACCCATATGCACGACGTTCGCCTTTTCAAAGGTCACGACGGCGTCGCCGCTGGTGTGGGCCGCGCCGTAGTAGGCGAGCGCTATCACTTCGGAGCCAACGGCCTGCTTCCACGTGGTGTCGAACAGCACGTCGGCGACGACCGGCTCCGCCGGTGCCGGCGCACCGGGAGCAGCGTTCTTCGCCGCGCGCGCGGCCGCCTCACGCTGCAGCCGCGGCACGTTGGCGTGCGCCAAGATGTGCGTGGCCGCCGGCCGGAAGACGCCGTTGCCGCCGGTATGGTCGCCGTGATGGTGCGTATTCACCAGATAGTCGATGGCGCGCGCGCTGGTGCGGCCATTGACCGCGTCGAGGCAGGTCTTGGCGGAGGCCGGGAACTGGGAGTCCACGACGACCGTGCTGGCGGTGTCGATATGCCAGCCAATGGTGCCACCGCTCCCGGTGAAGGTGCCAACGGTGCCGCGGACGAGCGTCAGCAGATCGGGCTGTGCGCCCTGCGCGCCGAGCGCGCGCCACGGGAGCGACGAGGCGGCCACGGCAAGCGCTGAGGACTGCAGAAACCCGCGCCGGGAAATGGTCATTGCGAGAGGTCAGGGTGAGGGGTAAGAGCGAACGCGCGGCGCCAACCGCCGTTCTATTGTAGCGGCGGCCGCGCGTGCGCGCGAGCAAACTGGGACGTACGTCGCGCCGGCTACGGTCCCAGCGCGATCAACTGCGTGACGCCGGTCACGATTTCGTCGACCGTCGCCTCGTACGGAAAGGTAAGCCGCACCCGCCCAGCCGCATCGAGCGCGTAGAGCGTCGTCGTGTGCGTGACGGTGTACCGCGCGGCCGATTCGGGGCGCGGCACGATGGTGTAGGTGGCGCCGAAGAGCCGCGCCACGCGATCGGTTTCCTCGCGGGTTCCGGTGAGACCCAGCGCGTCCAGGCGGAAGCTCTGTAAATCGGCGCGCAGCACCTCGGGCGTGTCGCGGGCCGGATCCACCGTGATGTAGAGGGTCTTCACCTTGGTGGCATCGTCCCCCAGGCGGTGCGCGACCACGGAGAGTTTGGAGAGCGTTGTCGGGCAGACGTCGGGGCACATACTGTAGCCAAAGAAGACCAAGACCACCTTGCCACGCACGGCGCGCGAGTCGAACCGAGCGCCGTGATGGTCGGTCAAGGTGAAGTCGCCGCCGATGGGGAGCACAGGAAGGGTCGGGACTGCGGTGCGTGCCACGAGCCACGCGCCGACGGCAAGACAGATCGCCGCGCCAGCCGACCAGATCTTGGCGCGGCTCACGGCATCCCCTGCATCGCCCGCACGGGCGCGCGCAGTGAGAGGCGTGTGCCGTCGTCGAGCGTGAGCGTCAATCGCACGGTGTCGCCGGCGGTCAGCGGGTGCTTCAGCCCAAACAACATCAGGTGCAGGCCGCCGGGCTTGAGCGTCACGGTCTGGCCCGCAGCGACGGCGATCGCGGGGACGGGGGCCATCTCCATACTGGCCCCCGTGCGGCGCATTTCGTGCAGTTCGGTGGTCTCCGCGGCGTCGCACGCGGCGCTGACCACTGAACGCGCGGTGCTTCCCGTGTTGGTGAGCAGCAGGAATGCGGCGGTAACCGCGCGGCCGGCGGGCGCTTCGCGCACCCACGCATCGCGCGCCGTGACCGCGCGCTCTTGCCCCTGCATCGTGTGCGAGACGGGAGCGATCATCGTGGCGGTCAGCACGGTGGCGCTCAGCGCGACCAACCGGCGGGAGAGAGAACGGGCGTTCTTCATGGACGTGTACTCGGAGTAGAAGGCGAAAGACGAAGAGCAACGACGTAGAGCGCGAGCGATTGTCGCGAGGCTGCGTCGAGATGGGCAAACCGCGGCATCGCGCCGCCGCCGACAATTCCCTCGGCGATCGTCTGCGCGATAGATGCGGGATCCGTGCGGTTCTTGAACGCCGTCACGTCGCGCAGGTCGCGTGGCGGCGGGGTGAGCGTCTTGGCGACCGGCCCGTCACCGTGCCCCTCCGGGCCGTGGCACGACGCGCATCCGTTGGCGAGGTAGAGCGCGCGCCCTTCCTCCACGCTCGGCGCACTCGCGCGCCCTGTGGGCGCGCCGGTGAGCGTGGCCGCGATCCGCCCGCCGGCTGCAAGCAGGCGTCGGAGTCGCGGCGAAGGCGATAAGGCGTCGTCGACGTCGGCGTACGCCACGACGCGCGCGTCGCCGGACACCGAGTCGCCATTCGCGAGTCGAATGGTGAGTCGCCGCGTCTCGCCCATCGTCAGCGGTCGCTGGAGTTCCAGCAACATGCCGTGGATGGCGCCCGGCGCGAAGCGCAGCACGCCGTACGCCGGCAGCCAGAGCTGCCACGCAGGCACTTCGGCTGACGCCACCGGTACGCCGACCTCGTGCTGATGCTGCGCGTAGACGGCCACGCGTGCGGCCCCGTCGACGGTGATCGCCTCGAGTGCGAGGGGCGCTTCGCCGCGATGCCGCACGGCGAAGTAGAGCGTGGGCGGTGCCGTGCCGGCCGACGGGACGATTACGGCCCGCTCCACGCGCGCGCCGCTGCCCGCGTCGCCGCACGCGCTGGCCGCCACCACGCACGCGCTCACGGCGCCCGCGACAACAAGGTAATACGCAACGGAGCACGCGCTACGGCGTGACAGCGCCCGGTTGCCGGGCGCGCAGGCCCGGAGACGAGGATGCATCGGTGTACTCCCTGATCATCGAAACGATGGCGGGCGACGGCAGCCCGCGCGTAACCATGCCACCGGCCGGCGCGTGGTTCACGCGGGCCATGCGGTGCATGACCACGAGGACGGTGGGCTGACGCGTTGCGTCAGCGCCCCATCAGCCGAGGGGCGGTCCGTTCGCGAACGGGAGGAGCCGAGGCCGCTCGGCACCAACGCGCGCCACCGGCGCGGTCGGGACTGGCTCGACGAACCGTTCCGATGGCGATGCAACGATCGCGATGCGGTCGAGCTTTGCCACGACGGGAACGGTGCTGCATCCGGGCGGACAGTCACACGGGTGCGGTGCTGGCTCGTTCGGAGGTCCGGGCACCGTCGGGGGCGCAGAGGCCGCGTCGGCGGGCGCCTGGTGGCAGTCCATCGACACCGCTGGCTGCTGCTCGGCCCGCCCCGCCGCGGCCGACCAATGGACCTCGCCGTGCGCGACCACCTCACCCAGCGCGTGCGTCGGGCAGGGACGCCACGACGACGGCGCCACGCTGGTCAGCACGAACCACGAGCCGACGAGCGCGGCACTCCATCGGTGCAGGAGGGAGCGGCGGCGCATACGCCCGTAAACTAACCGCGCCGTCGTCCCAGTGATGCCCTCAGGCCAACCGCAGGGCTCGTCCGCGTCCCGGCGCCGCGGCCGGCAGCGGCGCGTCGTCGTCGAGCGTGAAGGTTGCGACCATTCGTTGCAGCGTCTCGGCCTGCCCGGTGAGTTGCATCGTAGCACTCGCCGCTTCCTGCGCGTTTTCTGCCGTTTGCCGTACGCTCAGGTTCATCTGCGCCACCGCCGTGCTGATCTGGTCCACGCCCTGACTCTGCTGTCCACTGGAGTCGGCGATTCCCGTCATCACCAGTGCGGCGCGCTCGGCGCCGGTGTTGATCTCCTCGAGGTCGACGAGCACCTGCTCATTGAGCCGCACGCCGGCATCGGCGTTGCCCACCGACTGCGCAATGAGGTCGGCGGTGTTGCGCGCCGCCTCGGCCGAGCGCTTGGCCAGTTCGCGCACTTCGCCGGCCACCACCGCGAACCCCTTGCCCGCATCACCGGCGCGCGCCGCTTCAATGGACGCGTTGAGCGCGAGCAGGTTCGTCTGGAAGGCGATCGCCTCGATGGTCTTGACGATGCGAGCCGTGGCATCGGCCGATTCCTTGATGCGATGCATCGCCGTCGACAGTTCCCCCATATGCTCGGTGCCGCGCGCGGCGGTGGCGCGCACCACGCCCGCGATCTCGCGCGCCTCGCCGGCACTCGCCGTGTTTCCCCGCGACGTGCTGGCGAGTTCCTGCAGCGCCTGCGCCACCGCGCCAAGCGACGTGGCCTGCTCGGCGGCGGCGTCGGCCAGGGACTGGCTCCCGGTGCGGATCTGGGTCGAGGCGGACGCGACTTCGCGGGAGGCAACCGAGACGTCGCCCAGGGCTTCGCCCAGATTGTGCGCGGCCGTGTTGAGAGAATCGCGAATTGTTGCGTATTGTCCGTGGTAGTTGCCGGTCATTCGCGCGGCGAGGTCGCGGGCGGCCAGTCGCTGCAGGGCGGCCGCCGACTCATTGACCGGCGCGCTCACGGCGTCGACCATCTGGTTGATCCCCGCCACCAGTTCGCGGAAGGCCCCGTCAAAGCGCTGGGCGTCGCCGCGCCGGTCGAGCGTGCCTTCGCGAGCCCACGCCGCGAGTTGATTGGTTTCGGCGAGCAGCGCGCGCACCGTCTCCTGCAGCTGGCCGAATGATTGCGTCAGGGCGTCCTTGTCGCCGCGCGAACGCAGCGTGACACTCGTGTCGCCGCGGCTGAGCGCCGTGGCGCCGTTGGCCACTTCCCGGATGTACGCGGTCATCGCGCGGAACGACGAGGCCAGCGCGCCAACTTCGTCATTCGAAGTGAAGCGCACGTCGTGCTCGATGTCGCCTTCGGCGATGCGCGCGGCGGCGGCGGTGATGTCGCCGAGCGGGCGCGTGATCGTACGGGTCACCAGGCTGAGCAGGATGCCGAGAAGAAGGACCACGCCTATGCTGACCGCGGCCGACTTCAGCTGGCTGGTGCGGAGCGCGGCGGTTTCGGCGCGCGCCCATCGCTCGAGCACCAGGTACCCGACCGGCTCGCCCAGCTTGATGTCATCGTGGCACTCGAGGCAGGCCTTGGTCGCGCGAAAGGCCGTGGCACCGGCCACGAAGGGCGATCCGTCCGGGGCGTCGGCGACACTCGCCTCGTCCTGCCGCGACGCCAAGACCTGCGCCACCAGGCCATCGGTGATGGTGGAGTCCTTGAGCGCGGTATCCGAGGTGCGGTAGACGGCGCCCTTGGGGTCGATGATGAAGGCGCGGCGCACCGTCTCCATACTGGCGAGTCGCACCATCATGGAGTCCACCGCTTCTTCGTCGGCCTTGAGCATGGCGTAACGCAGCGATGACTCGATCACGCCGCTGGTTTCCTGGGTGTGCGCCTCGAGGGCCTGCACCATTTCCGCGGTGCGCGCGCGCCACTGGATTACGGCGACGGCGGTGAAGACGACGATCAGGGCGGCCGAGATCGGCACGACGATCTTCAACTGGAGACTGCGCAGTCCTGCCAGCATCGGCGGACCTCCACGGTGGGGAGCGATGGGGTGCCGGGCGCGCTCCGCTCGCCAAAGCCCGGTCCCAAGCACTCAGGGCCCACGCACCCGGACGTTGGTGCGCGAGCGTGAGTCCTCTGCCCAGAGGATCGGCCGTTCCGTGCGCGACTTGATCTGTGCGAGGAGTGGCGGACTGTGGAGCGGCTGGCGAGGGCGGGGGCAGGGGCAAAAGAAAGCGGCACCTCCGAACTGGAGGTGCCGCTCCCACCCGGTTCGTCGGGGCCGAAGCCCCGGCGAACC
>JARIEY010000115.1 GCA_031127085.1 Gemmatimonadota bacterium
GAAGAAGGACAAGAAGGGGCGCCGGACGGCCGCGATCGCCGCCGACCTTCCCGAGGAGGCGCTGCCGGTCTTTGAACGGCTGCGCTCGTGGCGCCGCGACACGGCGCTGGAACACGGCGTCCCGGCCTACGTGATCTTCCACGACGCGACGCTGATGGAAATCGCGCGCGTGCGCCCGGCGACGCTCCGCGAACTCTCCACGATTGCCGGCGTGGGCGAACGCAAACTCGACGCCTACGGCGGCGAGATCCTGGCCCTGGTCTAAACGCACGACGGGGCGCCATCCTCGGCGCCCCGTCGTGTCGATGCTCGCGCGCTGAACGCCGCTCAGGGAATGGCGGTCTTGGGCGGACGCGACGGCTTGGTGCCGTTGATGCGCGGCCGCGGGCCGTTGCCCACTTCCACCGTCAGATCGCGGATGTAGCTGGTGATGCGCTGGAAGTGCGGATAGTCGATGTACTCCGCTTCATCCGACAGCTGGTGATAGTCGCCGTGCAGCCCCGTGAAGAAGAAGGCGATGGGGATGCCAGCGCGCGCGTACATGATGTGGTCGCTGCGGCCGTACAGGTTGTTGTAGCCGCTCCACGAGATGGTCTCGTCAAACTTGTAGTCGAGCGCCAGTGGCTTGGCGAGCTTCTTGTTCACGCTGGCCACGGTCTCGCCGAGATCCTTGGAGTCGAACGACGAACCAATGACGCCCACGAAGTCGGAGCTGCCGCCGGGAAGATCCTCGGCGCGTCCGCGGCCAATCATATCGATGTTGAGCTGCGTCACCACCGAGTCGAGCGGCACGGTGGGGTTGGTGACGAAGAACGACGAGCCAATGAGACCGGCCTCCTCGCCCGTGTGCCAGACCAGGAGCGTGCTGCGCTTGGGCTTCACCTTCATGGCCGAGATCGCTTCGGCGATCTCGAGCACGCCCATGGAGCCCGAGCCGTCGTCGTCGGCACCATTGCGAATGGAGTCGAGGCGGGGTTTGGGGTGGAGCTTGCGGATGCTGTCCATATTCACGCGGATCGCGGCGATCTTGGCCGGCTCCACCGTGACCATGTTGTTGGCGAGCAGCAGCCGGTTGCGGGCGTCGTTGAAGGCCTTCACGCTGTCGCGGTCCACCGGCGTGTTGCTGAAGCCCACGTGGTCGTTGTGCGCGCCAATGGCGACGTACTGGTTCTTCAGCACGGGGTCGCTGCCGGGAATGATGCCGACGACGTTGCGCGCCCACTCGGTGGGGAGCTCAATGAAGTCGAGCGACGCGCTGACGCTGCCGCCGGTGGTGCCGAGCGGAACGCCGTCGAATGCGCGCCGTCCGAACAGCTGCGCGGCCGCTGCTCGGGTGAGGCGCAGTGTGGCTTGCGGGGCGAGTTGGTCGATTTGCGCGCGGAGCAGCGCCATCGAGTCCACCGCGCCGGGCGCGCCACCGGGGCGGGCACCGCCGCCACCGCGAATGGCGGAACTGCTGGCGACCGTCGGCTGATTCAGCGCCGCGCGCTGCGCCGCGGTGAGTTCATCGAGATTGACCGTAGCCACGGCCACGGCACCGGCAAAGCGGTTGGGTTGCGGTGCAAAGCCGGGAAAACCACCGCGACCGCCGGCTGGCGCCGCGGAGGGCGGGGCGGGGAGCAGCACCACGAACTTGCCGCTGGCCTGCGCGGCGCTGATCTGCTTGGTGGTGTCGCCCGCGGTGCCGCCGAAAATCACCGTCGCGGCGTTGATGGGACGCGGTGCGCGCACACCGGGAATGGCCACCCAGTCCGTTTCCCACGCGAGCGGATTGCCGTCGACCGTGAGACGCGAATGGTTGGTGAACTGCTTGGTGTGATACGGCAGCACCTGGAAGTACGTGCCGTTGTCGCCAGCCGGCCGCACGCCGAGGCGCTTGAGCTCGGCTGCGATGTAGTCGGTCCCCTTCTTGTTGCCGACGCGCCCGATCTGGCGCCCCTGCATGGAGTCGTCGGCAAACTGATACAGACGAATCTGCAGGTCGCGCACGGTGATGTCGGCCGTCGTCGGCGCCGGCTTCACGGTGGCGGGATTGCCGTAGCTATTGAGCTTCCCCTGCGCGCCGGACTCGCGTGCGGCGAGGGCGAGGACGGCCAGGGGGAGCAGGACCAACCGGACGTTCTTCATGCAGGCTCCGGACTCAGGATGATGCGAACAAACTGACCCTCTCATTACGCGCGGCGCCAGTCGCCGCGTTGAGGGCGGGCCGCGCGACGGACTAGCGGCGCGACGTACCAGTCGCCGTGGTCAACGACCCCGCGCGTGCAGCCAGCGGGCGGCGAGCACACCGCCCACGAAACCGCCAAGGTGCGCCTGCCAGCTGATGCCTGGTTGGCCGGGGAGCACGCCCAGCACCATACCGCCCCACATACCGGTCACGCCCAGACTGACGAGGATGGGCATCACGCGCCGCGCGAACCAGCCACTGAGCATCAGGTAGCCGAGGTAGCCGAAGATCACGCCGCTGGCGCCGAGATGCACCGAGCCCGGTGCGCCGAGCGTCCAGGCGGTGAGTCCGGCGCCGAGCGCGGCGGCGGCCGAGATGCCCCAGAAGCGGCGGCGTCCTGCGAAGACGAGCACCAGCCAGCCGAGCACGAGCAACGAGACGCTGTTGGCGGCAAGGTGCGCCACGTTGCCGTGGAGAAACGGGGCGAACAGAATGCCGCGCAGTCCGCTCTCGGTGCGCGGCACGATGCCGTACGGAGTAAGCGCGCCGCCGAGCAGCGTGTCGGCTCCCAGCGTGAGCCACGAAACGCCAAGAGGCGCGCCCAGCGTGACGGCCTGCGCCTTGACGGTGCCGGCCAGCGACGTGGCGGATCGCGTAGCGACGGAGCGGCGGGACGGCGGAAGCAGTGCCATTATTGGGGAATGAACATCGATCACGTGACGGATGGAAGGCGTGCGGCGCGCGCGCTGCTGCTGACAGTGGTGGTGCTTGGGGCGGCCGCGTGCGCGGCGCGCGCATCCCGTGGGCACGATACGGCGCCGGTGGGGGACGAGTTCCACGTCGATCTCGCGACCGCTGGCGCGGGATCGCCGCACTACCGGATTCCTGCCTTGGCCGTGAGCGCGCGCGGCACGGTGCTCGCGGCGTATGATGCGCGTCCCACGCTGGCCGATTTGCCCAGCAACATTGCCGTCATCGTGCGCCGCTCGCGCGATCACGGACGCACCTGGGGCGATCCTGTGGTGGTGCGCCGCGACACCGCCCCCTTGGGATACGGGGATCCGTCGTTCGTGGTCGACCACGAGACGGGGCGCATTTTCCTTTTCTACGCGGCGAGTGTGCGGCAGGGAATCTTCGGATCGCACACGGGCAACGACGAGCGTGATCCGGACATTCATCAGGCTGATCTGTCGTGGTCCGACGATGACGGTGTCACGTGGCAGCACCGCCGCATCACGGCGGCCATCAAACGCTCGGAGTGGGTGTCGCTGTTTGCGTCATCGGGGGCCGGCATTCAACTGCGGCGCGGCCCGTATGCCGGCCGACTGGTGCAGCCGTATGCGGTGCGCATCGGGTCCACGTTTTATGCCGCGAGCGCGCTGAGCGATGACCACGGCGCCACGTGGCGTATGGGAGGCCTGGTGGGACCCGGCGCCGACGAGAACAAAGTGGCCGAACTCGCCGATGGACGGCTGATGCTGAACAGCCGGGCCAAGCCGTATCGCAAAGTGGCGTGGTCGAGCGACGGTGGCGCCTCGTGGACCGGGTGGCGCGACGAGCCGCAGTTGATCGACCCGGCGAATAACGGCGCGTTGATTCGCTGGGACGAGCGTGCGCGTGGCGCGCGCCGCCATTGGCTGTTGTTCAGCAATACGGAGCATTCTTCGCAGCGCCGCAATGTCACCGTCAAGCTCTCGTGCGACGATGGCGCCACGTGGCCGGTGCGTGTGGTCGTCGACACCGGTCCGTCGGCGTACTCGACCATCGCGCGTCTGCCGAACGGCAGGCTGGGCGTGCTCTACGAGCGCGGTCCGTATACCACCATACGCTTTGCGTCACTGCCGATGCCGCGCGGGTGCCCCGCGCGGTAAGCGGCGCGCCCTACTTGGCCCCGAGCACGAGCACGATCACCTGATCCGGCGTCGTAGTGTCGCGGCGCGGCAGCGTGAGCGTGATGCCGTCGGCCGTTGACACCACCGCGACGGGCGATTGGTCGGCCAGCAGATACGCGCGCGCGACCTTCTTTGGGAGCGGTGGCAGCGCGAGCACCCGGTCGGGTGTATCGAGCAGGTGCACGTAGACGGTGTCGCCCTTCTGCGTGGTGACGCCCCAGCGGCGTGGCGCCACGGGACCGCCGCGAGTGCCGTAGATCGACGCCCCATTGACCGTCATCCAGTTGCCGATGGCGGCGAGCCGCACGAGCGCGGAGTCGGGAATGGTGCCGTCCGGACGCGGACCGACGTTCAGCAGAAAGTTGGCGTTGCGTCCAGCCGCCTCCGCCAATTCGCGAATGAGCGTGGGGATGGGCTTCCACTTGTTGTCATGCAGGCGGAAGCCCCACGAGTCGTTGGTCGTCTCGGACGTTTCGAGGGGAAGCGCACCAATCGTGGTGGTGTTGAAGCCGGCGGTGTTGGCGCCGGGGAGGTCGCGTTCGAACGTCTGCACATCCTCGCCAGGGAGCGGAGCGCCGTGGTGGTTGGGAATGATGAGGGCTGCCGGCTGCAACCGGTGGATGAGCGCATAGGTGCGATCGAGCTGCCACGGTGCCTCGGGCTTGTCCCACATCCCGTCAAACCAGATGCCGCCGATGGGGCCGTAGTTGCTGAGCAGCTCGGTGAGCTGCGCATCCATAAACGCCAGATAGCGCGGCCAGTCGCCGCGCTCGGGGCGACCGGCGGTCTTGCCGGTGGTGCCGCGCGGCCAGTAGTCGGGGTGATGCCAGTCGAGCTGGGAGTAATAGAAGAAGAGCTTGATGTCTTGCCGGCGGCATTCATCGGCGAGCTGGCGCACGATGTCACGCGCGTACGGCGTGTGCTTGGGAATGGTCCAGTCGCTGACCTGGCTGTCCCACAGCGCAATGCCGTCGTGATGCTTGGTGATGAGCGTGATGTACTTCATCCCCGCGGCCTTGGCCGTGCGCACCCACGCGGCGGCGTCAAAGCGCTGCGGGTTGAAGTGCGGCGCAATGGACTCGTAGTCGCTGGCGGTGATGCCGCGGTTGTTCATCACCCACTCGCCGTCCTGGAGCACGCTCGAGATGCCCCAATGGATGAACATCCCGAGCTTGGCGTCCTGATACCACTGGCGCGCCGCGACATTCTCGGCGCTCGGCACGTAGGCGCTCGACACCGCGGCGCTCTGGGCGTGCGCGATTGATGTGCCGAGGGCGAGCGCGAGGGCGACCAGGCGAACGGAACGAGTGAGCACAGCGTCTCCAGGCGGCAGGGGTTAGAACTTCCAGGCAGCGCCGAACCAGGGGACGAGCACCGCGCCGCCGGTGCCAAGCACGGTCAGTCCGCCAAAGTCCCAGGAGATCGATTCGCCGATCGTGCGGAATCCCGCGGAGATCAGCGGATGTTCCTCGACATTGGGGAAGACCCAGTTCTCGGTGACGAAGGCGAGACGGCGTGAAATGCGGCGCGTGCCGCCGATCATCACCATCGGGTTTCGGGCCAACTTGCCTTCGGCAAAACCGTAGCCGCCGCCCAGCGTGAACGCGGCGTCGGGGCCTCCCCACGTGGCCACGCCGTAGGCGATGCCGAAGGTGTTGGTGGCGTCGGCCTCATCGGAGAACGGCGCGCCGCCCACCCAGGCGCCCACGGCGGTGCTGAAGCGCTCGCCCTGTGTGAGGCCGATCTTGGGCGACAGGAAATACGCGTTGTTTCTGAGGAAATCCCCCGTGGGGAAAAGCGTCATTGACGCACCAAGGGTCACGCGATCGGTGAGCCCGGCGTAGCCGTCCATCAGGAAGATCCAATGGTTGGCCACGTACCCTTCGCCTTTGCGCAGCATGCGCGCCGTGGGGGCAAAGAAGAGGCGCGTGGCGTTGGGATCTTCGGCCCAGTAGGCGCCGTCGTGAATGGACGACGCGGGGACGAGCTTCACCGACGCGACGCTGGCCCGGCGCAGGATGAGCGTCCCTGCCATCGACTCAACGCGGGCCGAATCGCCCCACGAGTAGGTGATGCGGCCGAGCACCGTGGAACCGTCGCGCAGCTTGATGAGCTGGCGGCTGTTCGTATCGGGCGCCACGGTGAGCACCGGGCCTGACTGCTGCGCGGCGGCGGGCCGTCCCTCGATGGCGAGGGAGAGCAGGGCGGCCGCGGTCACGAGGAGACGGAGAGTCGGCATACGTCCAATAGGGGGGATCGTGGTGGCTTTTGCAACTGATACCCCACACCAAACAGGCCCGCCGGCCACGCAGTGCGTGACCGGCGGGTCTATTTGGTACTACAGTGCTACTAAATCAGCATTACTTCTTGGCGGCGGCCGCCTGCAATTCCGTCGTCAGGCGCGACGCGCCGTACACCTTCTTGAGCGCTTCGGTCAGGCCGGCGGTGTGCACCGCCACCGAGCGGGCCACTTCGTCGGTGAAGATGAAGCGGTTGGGCAGGCTCTCGATGTTGCCATCAAAGATCAGGCCCACGACTTCGCCCTTGGCGTTGATCACCGGGCTGCCGGAGTTGCCGCCGATGATGTCGGCCGTGAGCGTGAAGTTGAACGGCGTGGTCATATCCACCGCGCCGCGGGCTGCTTCCCAGCGGGCCGGCAGCTTGAACGGCGCCTTGTTGTCGAACTCGGCGCTGCGCGCATAGAGGCCATAGAAACTGGTCTTGTACGGCGCGATCGTGCCGTTGTACGGGAAGCCGGCAACGATGCCATCGCTGATGCGGAGCGTGAACGTCGCATCCGGCGGCATGATTTCGCCGTAGGCGGCGTAGATGGCCTGGCCGACCAGTTCCACGTTGGCGCTGACCGTCGTGTTGAGCTTGGCGGCGCGCATCGTGTGCTTGGTCGCCATCGGGTTTACCGCGCGGGCGAAGACGATGAGCGGATCGGTGCTGGCGGCGACTGCGGCCGCGCCGCCGTCGAGCAGCGCCTTGCGCGCGTCCACCTTGGTGAGCGTGGTGTTGTCGAGCAGCGCGGCGGCGGCTTCGGCGGGCGTCTTGCCGTTGAGCGCGATCTTGAGGAACGGATCGTTGGCCGGCAGCGACTGTTGCGCGCGCATGAACTGGAGCGCGAGCAGCTTCTTCTCCATCGCGACGTCGATAGGGATGTTCATCGTCTGCTGTGCCTTGAGCCGCGCGAACGACGATCCGCGATAGCTGGGGAGCCGCAGCGAATCGACGAGCTTCTCCTGCTCGGGCAGGCGCACGAGGCCGGCCGCCAGATTGAGCAGGTTCGAGCCGCCGGCGAAGCCCTGGAAGGCCGCGGCGTTGGCGAACGAGCCCAGTTCCTTCTGGGCGGCGGCGATGACGTCCCACGACTTGCCATACTTGGCGGCCAGGTCGGCCTTCGCCATGATGCGGGCGCGGAAATCCTTCTCGAACGCGGCCTTGCGCGCCATGATGCTCTTGTCGATCAGGCCGGCGTTGTAGCCGGTGACGGCCTTTTGCGAGTTCTCGAGGCCGAAGACCTGGTTCTCATAGAGGCGCTTGTTGGCTTCGCTCTGCGCCACGAGTTCCTTGTACAGCGCGATCTGCGCCTTGTAGCCGGCGAGTTGCAGCGGGTACGCGTAGTCGCGGAGATACTCCATCTGCGCCATCGTCAGCAGGCGGCCCGTGCTTCCCGGGTTGCCGACGACGAACGTGAGCTCGCCATCCACGGCGCCGGCAGCGTTCCACTTGAGGTAGTGCGGCGCCTTGAACGGCTGGTTGTTCTCGTAGACGCGCAGCAGCGTGAGGTCGAGGTCGAAGCGCGGATACGTGAAGTTGTCCGGGTCGCCACCGAAGAACGAGATCCCTTCTTCCGGCGCCATCACCAGGCGGACGTCGTTGTAGCGCTTGTAGCGATACAGCGAGTACTTGCCGCCCTGATAGAACGTCACCACCTGGCAGACGAGACCGCTCCCCGATTGGCAGGCGCTCTGGATGTCGGTGATGGCTTTATCACGTTGCTCCACCTGCTCCGCCGTCTTCTTGGACGTCACGGCCGCGCGAATCTTGCCGGTCACGTCTTCGGTGCTGATGAGCTGGTCGGCGTACATCATCGTGCACTTCTTTTCGTCCTCGAGCTTGGCCGACACGAAGCCGGCTTCCTGATAGCTCGTGTCCTTGGGCGAGGCGGCGGTGATGCAGGCGCGGGCGCAGTGGTGGTTGGTCATCACCAGGCCGTTGTCCGACACGAACGACGCCGAGCACCCGGGAATGCGCACGGCGGAGAGCTGCACGTGCTCGAGCCATTCCTTGGAAGGCTGGAAGCCGTAGCGGCCCTTCCAGTATTCCATGGGCGGCGCGTCAAACGTCCACATCGTGCCGAATTCCTTGATCCAGCCACCGGGGCCGGTCTGCACCTGAGCGGCGGCGGCGGGCGCCTTGGCCGCCGGCTTGGCCTGCGCGCTCACCAACGCGGGAATCAGGAGCACCGCGATGACGGCCGCGAGAAGGCGGATGCTGCGAAGGAGCGTATTCATAGACAGGGGAAGGGGAAGGGAAAGGGAGCAGGGGGGGGCGAAAAGGAGCGGAGACAAACTCCAGTCTTTTATGGTACCCGCAATTGCACGGTGTTCCTATCGCCCTCCACCCTGACAAAATGTAGGGTAATTCCTGTCTTTTGCGGGCCCGCAAAATTGGTTGTCGTTAGAGACGCCATTCATCCTGTATCAGGACTCCATTCATGACGACCATTCGTACTGCCATTGCCGCGCTCGCCCTCGTCGCGCTGAGCGCCACCACCGCCGCCGCGCAGGCCAAGGATTACGGCAAGGGACTCACGCTCAAAGTGAAGACGCCGATCTCGGCGATTCTCAAGGATCCGCACGCGTTCCACGGCAAGAAGGTGCAGGTGGAAGGAACGATCGTCGAAGTCTGCGAAGAGCGCGGCTGCTGGATCAAGATTGCCAGCGACAAGCAGTTCGAGTCGATCCGCTTCAAGGTGGAAGACGGCGTGATCACCTTCCCGCTCGATGCCAAGGGCAAGCTGGCGCTCGCCGAAGGAGTGGTGGAAGTGAACATGCTCACCAAGGAGCAGGCGCTCGCGCAGGCCAAGGAGATGCACAAGGAACGCGGGACGATGGCCAAGTTTGATCCGTCGAAGTACACCAAGGATGTGATGGACGTCCAGATCAAGGGCGAAGGCGCGCGGGTCAAGTAGTGGCCGCGTCCGACGACACCGGCGCGCCGTCCCCCGCGGGCGGCGCGCGCACACGCGGCATTCCGTGGCGGCGGTGGAACATCGCCGTGCATCGCGATCTGGGCTTTTTGGCAGCGGCGCTCACGATTGCGTACGCCATTTCAGGGATCGCGGTCAATCACATCGCCGACTGGAACCCGAACTACCGCGTCTCCAAAACGTTCACGACCATCGCGCCGGTTGCCGACACGGCAGCGGCGGCGATGATTGCGACCACTCGGGAACGCCTGCAGCTTGCCGACGCGCCGCGGAGCAGTTTCCGTCCCGACCCCAACACGTTGCAGCTGTTCTATAAGGGGACCACGTACCACGTGGATCTTCCCACGGGCAAGGTGATGGTGGAAGCCACCGTGCCGCGGCCTGTGCTGTTTGAGATGAACCAACTGCACCTGAATCACGCCAAGCGCGCGTGGACCTGGATTGCCGACATCTACGCGCTGGCACTGCTGCTGCTCGCGGTCACCGGTCTCTTTGTGCTGAAGGGGCGGCTGGGAATCACGGGGCGTGGCGCCTGGCTCACGGCGGCGGGGCTGCTGCCGGTCGTGTACTGGCTGGTCTTCCTCAAGTAGGCGAGGCACTGCCCCGCGCTGTGCACACGGGAGGGCGAGGCCATGGACGCGCGGCATCGCATTGTCATCATTGGCGGGTACGGCAACACGGGACGGCGCGTGGCGCAGCTGCTGGC
>JARIEY010000004.1 GCA_031127085.1 Gemmatimonadota bacterium
GTTCTCGGCGGTCGAGACGCGGAGCCGGGCGAGCCGCACATCGGTGGTGTCGCGTGACCAGCCAATGTCGGCGTGCGCCGCGGCAAACGGTCCATTCGCAAACTCAGCCTTCACATCGCTCGACGCGCGGCGGGCCATCGGCGCGTCGACCGTTGCCGTCAGCGTGTTCAGCCGCACCGCGCCGGCCGTCAGTCCCTCGAGGTGCAGCCGCACGGAACCGCGCAGCGAATCCACCGGCAGCGTCAGGCGTGCGCTCGCGTCCAGATCGCGCACCCGGGTCGTTCCCACCTGCAGATCGCTGCCGCGCGCGTCCGCGTTGATGCGCAACGCCGGCAAGGCGCCGCCGACCGCTCCGTCGATGCGCAGCGTGCCATCGAGCGCGGCGGTGTCGGCCGCCAGGGCGTCCGCGGTCCGTTGGATCGTGCTGTCCGCCGAGGTGAGGCGCCCCAGCGCACGGCGGAAGCCCCCCAGAGAGTCGAGCGACAAGCGGAACGTGACCGAGTCGCCCGCACGCCCCGGCGCGAGCGCCAGCCGTCCGCGCGCCTGCGCGGTGAACGCCGCGCTCTCCAGCCGCAGACTGTCCACCGCCATCGTCCCCGACAGGAATCGCACGTGCGCGTCGCCGCCGAAGACGCGTATGCTGTCCACCAACGACCGGTCGATGCGCACCGACGCCGCGCCGCGCAGATCGGCGAGCGAGTCGCCGCTGACGTCGGCCGACCAATGAAGCGCCAGGTTCGTCGCAGGCACGTCGTCGCGCCCGAGGAATCGTCCCAGGTGCAGCCCCGACGCACTCCCGCGCGCTGCCGCACGGTAGCCGGGGAAAGAGATGTCGAACAGCCCATCCACTTCGAGCCGCCCGGCGTCGCCCACGAGATCGGTGACGACCGTGAGGTTTTCCGTGGTCCCCTTCACGCGCAGCGGGCCGCGGTATTCCCCGCGCGCCGGCAGCGCCGGATACGACCGCGCCACGGCGGTGAGCGACAACGGCAAGGCGGCGAGCGCGACGTCGTACGTCATGAACTCCTCGCCCCACGTCACGCGCTCGGAGCCCGTGAAGTGCGAGAGCGGCGCGTCACCGTCGCGATGCGTGAAGTCGCCCTCTCGGAAGCGCACGTCCAGCCACGACGAGTCGAGCACCGTGCGGCCGGAGAGCAGCCCGTTCAGCCGAACGAACGCCGTGTCCAGCGCCTGCAACGTGCGCAGGTCGAGCTGCGCCAACTCCACCGTGACGCCGCGGAATACGGTGAAGGCGGGGAAGAGCACATCGAGCTCGCCACGCATCGTCCCGCGCGTGATCGCTCCGGGCACATTGGCGTCGGCGAAGGTGAAGCGTGCCTCGTCGAGCTTCCACCGGTTCACCGGACCGCCGCGGGCGCGCACCGTCCCGCGGATCGCGCCACGCCACGGCAGCGGCAGCGGTTCCTGGTTGAACGTCTCAATCAGGCGGAAATCGACCGGCAACGCCTCGAGCGCCACGTCCTTGACGATCAGCACCGGCGCTCCGACCCCGAACGTCATCCGCCCGCGCAAGCGCGAATTCATCGACTGGATGTCGACGTTTTGCAGCACGTAGTCGATCACGTGCAGGTTGCGTTCGTTCTTGATGTGCAGGTCCATCGAGCCGCCGCCGGTCTGCGGAAGCCCCTCCCACACCCAGGCGATGTCGCGCATAGCCACGGAGTCGCCGCGCACGCGCACGTCGTAGCGCATCGGCAGACCGCTTCCCCACACCACCTTGCCGCGCATATGCCCGGTCGATCCGGGCAGGTCGAAGCGTGGGACGTCCACCCAGAGCGAGTCGCCGCGCCGCCAGATGGTGCCGCGCGCGTTGTGCACGTCGAACGGCGGGAAGCGCTCCAGCATATCGAGACGGGCGATCTCGAAGTGATGACCACTGGTGTCCGGATCGGCCACGTGCGCGTGCGCCAACTGGAGCGCGATGCGGCTCCACCGGTATTCCTTCTCGAACTCGTTTGGTCCCAGGCGGCGGATGGCCCGCGACGTGTCGCGCAGCGCTGCGGTGATCGCGCTGTCGCGGCGCACGCCGCGCAGCGAATCGTCCGGTGACCAGGGCAGGTTCACCCGCACGTCGCCGCCTCGAATGCGCACGTTCTGCAGTGAAATGCGGCTGCCGAACCCGCGGCGTTTCCTGGGCCGGTCGGGGCCTGACGGAAAGATGGAGCGGTAGTTCCACTCGTCGTGGCGCCGCTGCAGCCGCATGATCGGACGCTGGACGTCGAGCGAACGCAGGAAGATCACGCCATCCACGATGTCGCGTGGGTCGTAGGTGACGCGGATTGGCCCGGTAGCGAGGAAGAGCGAATCGTTGGGCTCGCGAAGCTCCAGCGAGTCGATGGTCAGCCCGGTGAGAAAGCTCCCGCCGAGCGCGCCAACGTGAATCGTCCCTTGCGTCGCCCCCGCCAGCGCACGCTCCACCTGCGCGCGGATCCACTCCCGGCCGGCCGCCGACCGCGTCAGTCCGCCGAGCGCCGCCGCAAGCGCCGATCCCATCAGCAGGATGGCGATCGCACTCGCAAGTGCCACGTGACGGCGGCGGCCCACGCTAGAAGGCCTGCCCGATGGAGAACTGGAAGGCGAGCTTCTTCACGAAGCTGCGCTCCCGTGGCGGAGTGAAATCCGCGGGGCAGCTTCCCGACGCCTGCGTCAGCACCGTCAGGCCAGAGCTCGTCGTGCCGGCCTTCGTGACCTGCAGCGAGTTGCCGGGGCTCACGCAGAACAGCTGCCCCCCCACCGAAATGGGCGTGTCGAAATACGCCGCACCGGCCGCTCGCTGGTACGGGTTGTAGCCGATGTCGATGCGGATGAGGCCAACCAGCGAGTTCACGCGCGCCCCGAGCCCCGGCGTCCACTGTACCGACTTGAGGTTCAGCGACGTCGCGGTACCGCGGTTCCACACGCGGCCGGCATCGGCGAAGAACGCCAACTGCAGCAGGTCGGCGAAGATGGGGCTCCGCACGCGCGCTTCGAGATTGGCGACCAGCATCGCGTTGCCGCCGGTGGGAATCGTCCGCTGGCTCGCTGATGCCGCGTCCGCCCGGAAGTAGACCACCTGCGATGGATCGGAGGGATCGCCACCCGGCGCGCCGTCGGCGCGCACGGTGTCGAACGCCGCGGTGTTGTAAACCACCGGGCCCAGCTCGTTCTGCCGGAACCCGCGCACCGTCGTGGCGCCGCCCGCGTACAACCGCTCCTGCACGGGCACATAGGCGTCGCCGATCGACTGGAAGCGCGGACCGAGCACCGCTCCCAGGCGCACGCGCGCGGCCAGCACCACGTCCGTGCCCAAGGGCAGGTACGCCGCGCCATCGAGCGTCATGCGCGTGAACTGCAGCCGATCGTCCGAGCCAACCGCGCGTGACGCGTGGCGCACCTCGCCGCGCAGCACCGTCCCCCGCGTCGGGCTCGTGGGATTGTCGGTCTTCTCCTCGGTAAACGATACGCCGACTACGGCCAGCCGCTGCCGGCGCAGGAGTGATTCCTGATCCGCGTCGGCGCAGGCGTTGAAGACCGCGCAGAGAAAAGCCGGCGAGGATTCGGTGTCGCCGTATTCCAGCGTATACGACGCGTTCTGCGAACGCCGCGGCCGGTTGCGCGATACCGCCAGCGCACCGCCGATCGGGGCCGTGCGCAGGTAGGCGTTGTACTCGGACCGCCGCTCACTGAAGAGCGTCAGCGAGGGCTGCAACGCCGACCGCGCCGACACCGGCGGGGTGATGGTGATGCCGGCCGAGTAGTTGAGGTCGCCGCCGAACGCGTCCGAGCGCGCATCCTGTGCGCAGAGCGATTCCATTCCGTCGAGCGGCGCGCCCACGCCAATCTTCGAGACGCGCGCCCGAAGGTCCACGCGCGTCGCCCGAGAACCGACGTTCAGGTCGGTGTAGTCCCCATACGCGCGGAAGCAGTCGAGCGTGCCCCATCCGCCGCCGACGCGCGCGTTGCGCATTGCCCCCTCGGCGACCTGCACCTGCACGCCGATCGTCGAGTCGGCGCGCGCGCCCCCCGTGTCCGGCTCTACGCTCACCTGGTTGAAGAGCTGCGTCGCGTACAGCGTGCGCTTGGCACGCTCCAGGTCGAACTGCCGGTACCAGTCGCCCACGGCAAGCCCCGTGAGCCGGCGCACGACCGCCGTATCCACTACGGCGCGGCCCGCGTCGGCACGCACCTGCACGTGCACCCCGCGCAGCCGCGTGCGCGGCCCTGCCACCGCGGCAAAGGTCACCGCCGCCTGACGCCGGTCGGCGTCCGTCTCGTAGTTCACGAGGACGTCGGCGTCCGGGTACCCCGCGTTGCGCAGCCGCAACGCCAGCGAGTCCCGTGTTGCGCCGAGCGCCGGGCGGTCAAACGCTCCGCCCACACGCAGTGGCAGCGCACGTTCGATGGCCGCGCGCATTGGCACCGCATCGAGTCCCGTTATCGCCAGCGATCCCACGCGCGTCGGCTGCCCCTCGGAGATGGCAAACCGCACCGCCACTCGCGCCGGCCCCACCCGCGTGACCACGGTGTCGACCGACACATCGAGGTAGCCGTGATTGCGGTAGAAGACCACCAGGCGAATCACGTCACGCGGAAACTCCGCCGGGTCCAGGCAGTATCGCGTGCCGAAGACCTTGAACGTCCGCCGCGCCCACGTCGACGGCGTCGTGGCGATGCCGTTGGCGAGGAGCGCGGCGGGGAAGGCCTGATTGCCGGTGAACTCCAAGCGCGCGACTTCCGTATCGCCTTTGTCGCAGACGATATCCTGCCCCCACAGGGTTGCAGGGAGCAGCAAAGCGAGAAAGAGGCGGCGCACTGCGGAAATTTCTGCTACTGCTCTAATAGTTGTCAACAACCGAATTAGGATCGGGAATCCGGATATCGACTGAGAATCACGACTGGGGATCGCGATTTGCGATGATTTGCGATGAAATGCGCCCTGGCGCGGGATTTTGGTGACGGCGCGCCGCGGGGGCGCGGCTATCGTCGCGCATGACGCTCCCACCACTCGATTTCGCCTCATATGAGGCCGCGCCGCCCGCCGCGTACGACGGCGACCCCATCTGGCGCACCAGGATGTTCCGGATGGCGACGTTCCTAAGTAGCCGCTGCAGCACCGATGCGGCGCGCCTCGGCACCCGTGTCTCGCTCGACACCGCGCACCAGTTCGTCCGAGCGGTTTCATCCGTCGCGGCGAACATCGCCGAAGGCTACTCGCGCGGCGGCACCGCCGATCGCTTGAGATTTTATACGTACGCCCTCGGTTCGGTCCGCGAAGCACTCGCCTGGATGGACGCCCTCGGCGATGCCCCGTGGGAGCCCCGCGAGGTCTACCGCGACCTGCTCGTCCAGATCCGCCGGCAACTGCTCACGGCAATCAAGTCGATGCGCCCCACACTCGGAGAAGCACGAAGGGGAGCGCCGAAGCGCTCCCCCCTATGAAAGATCCACGATCCTCAATCCTCAATCCTCAATCCTCGATCCTATATCTTCGATCTTAGATCGAGAATCGCAATCATAAATCGCGATCATTGATCGCAATCCGAATTCCCAATCCTCAATCGTCTTTCTGGCCGAATACCGCAAGGTTTGAGGAATGCCCCGGATTGACCTTCTTCTCCGGATACACGAAGTGGAAGGCCTGGTTCACCGCCACGGCCGCATCCGCAAAACCCGCAGCGATGAGCTTGAGCTTGCCCGGGTACGTCACAATGTCGCCGGCCGCGTAGATACCGGCGCGGCCGGTTTCCATCTGGGAGTTCACGACGATCTCGTCTTTCTCGAGCGTCATTCCCCACTGCGCCAGCGCACCCAAATCGCTCACAAAGCCGAGCATTGGCAGCACCACGTCGCAACGCACGCGCGTGGTCGTCTTGGCCTTCACGTCGCGCAGTTCGATCTCGTGCATACGACCATCCACGTCGTGGATCTCGTGCAGCTCGTGGAAGGTGTAGAGCGCGGTGCGCCCCGCGGCGACGTCGGCCTGCACCGCCTCGACCGTCGCCTGATGCGCGCGGAACCGGTCGGTGCGGTGCACCAGCGCGACAGACGAGGCGCGCCCCTGCAGCTGGTGCGCCCAATCGAAGGCGCTGTCGCCGCCGCCGATGATCGTCACGTGCTGGCCCGCGAACCGCGACGGATCGAGCACGCGATCCTCGATCCCCTTGCCGTACCACGGCGCCGCGCACGCCTGCGGCAGACGCCGCGGCGAGAAGGCGCCGATGCCAGCCGCGATCACGAGGGCCCGGGTCGGAAACTCGTCGGTCGCCGTGCGCACGACGAAGTGCCCGTCGTGCTCCTCCAGCCCCGAGACAACTTGTCCCAGGTGAATCGGCTGGCCGAACCGTGCCGCCTGCCGTTCGAGTGACTTCACGAGGTCTTTCGCCAATATTTCGGGGAAGCCCGCGACGTCGAAGATCAGCTTCTCCGGATACAGCGCCGCCAGCTGGCCGCCGGGCTGGTCCAGGGCGTCCACGATTTGCGCCGTGGCGCCGCGCATGCCAGCGTAGAAGAGCGCGAACAGCCCCGTGGGGCCCGCGCCGATAATAGTGAGGTCCCGCATGTCGTGCCGCATTCGTGAAAGGTCGCGGAACGCGGTCATCGAAATCAACCCGCCGCACGGAAGAAACGATGGATAACGATGGGCGCCTGTTTGAGTACGCCGGCCAGTTTCGCGTCATCCAAAAGGTGGCGCGCGGCGGCATGGCCACGGTGTACGAAGCCGAACAGCTGGGGCCGTCCGGCTTCACCAAGCAGATCGCGCTGAAGATCATCCACGACCGCTACGCCCGGCAGCCGGAGTGGCTGCAGCTCTTCATCGACGAAGCCAAGCTCTCGGCCAACCTGGTGCACGGCAACATCGTGCAGATCTACCAGCTCGGGCAGATCGACAACGAGTATTTCATCGCGATGGAGTTCATCAAGGGCGTGACGCTGCGTGCGCTCATCGACCGGCATCGCCAGCTCGGCACGCCCATGGGGCCGGCGCTGGCGGCGTACATCGCCAGCCGCGTCTGCCGCGCGCTCGACTTCGCGCACAACTTCGTCGACCGCTCCGGTCGCCGGCTCGACATCGTGCACCGCGACGTCTCCCCTGGCAATGTGTTGCTCACCTGGGACGGCCACGTGAAGCTCGGCGATTTCGGCATCGCCAAGGCGCGGTCGATGGCCGACCCCGCGGCCCAGCGTCCCCTGATGATGGGCAAGAAACACTACATGAGCCCCGAGCAGATCCTCGGCGGCCAGGTCGACTCGCGCAGCGATGTGTTTGCGATGGGGATCGTGCTCTTCGAGCTGCTCGCGCTGCAGCCGCTGTTCACGGAAGACGAGACGGAGGCCGCCATCGACGAAGTGGTGGTCGCCCCGGTCCCCGATGTGGCCCGCCACATTCCCGGCATCCACGCCTCGCTCGATGCGCTGCTGCGCGCCGCGCTCAACAAGGCCCCCGACCAGCGGCCAAGCGCGGCTGACTTTGGACGCGTGCTCGACCAGTTCTGTGTGCTGAACCGCGAGACCGGGTCGCCGGAGCGCTTGCAGGCGCACCTCGCTGGCCTGTTCCCCGACAGCTATCGCCCGCCCACGGAATCGGGCGCGACGGCAGCCGACCCCAGCCGCCGGGCGCAGGGCGAACGCAGCCGCCCCTCCCTCGTCCGCCGCATTCTTGGCCTGAACTAAAGCACCGGCGGGCAATCCACTCCCGTCGTAGTCCGCCGTCTGCCATCTGCCATCTGCCTTCTGCCATCTGCCATCTGCCATCTGCCATCTGCCTTCTGCCATCTGCCATCTGCCATCTGCCATCTGCCCTCTGCCATCTGCCGTCATCCATCGGCTTTTCAACTACCTTTCCCCGATGACTCTCAAGATCTACACGCGCACCGGCGACGAAGGCGACACGGGACTGTTCGGCGGCGGCCGCGTCGCCAAGGACCACCCGCGCGTCGAGGCGTACGGCGACATCGATGAGCTCAACGCCATCATTGGGCAGGCGCGCTCGGTGGAGATGATGCCGCGCATCGACGAAGTACTGGCCCCGATCCAGCGCGACCTGTTCGCCATCGGCGCGCTGCTGGCGACGCCCGACCTGGTGAAGATGCAGGAGCAGCTGGAGAAGGCGCGCATCTCCGACGAGCGCATCGCCCAGATGGAGCAATCCATCGACGACGGCGAGCGCGAACTGGAGCCGCTGAAGTCGTTCATCATGCCCGGTGGCACCCCCAAGGCGGCCGGCCTCCACGTCGCGCGCACCGTCTGCCGCCGCGCCGAGCGCGCCGTCGTGCGGCTGCAGCGCGAAGTCGAGGTGCCGCAGGTCGTGATCGTCTACTTGAACCGGCTCTCCGACCTGCTCTTCGTGCTCGCGCGCGTGGCCAACCGGCGCGCCGGCGCGGGTGAAGTCACCTGGTGACCGAGCGGGACGTAGCCACAGCCGAGCGCGGGCGGGAGTTCGCCTTGCACGGCGCGCGCGTCATCGTGCGCGCGGGGGCGCTTGCCGACGCCGCCGCGCTCACGCGCGAGGTCGCACCGGGGTGTCGGCCCATCGTCATCGCCGACACCACCGTTGCCCCTCTGCACGCCGCGCCCATTGCGGCAGCACTCGGCGCGGAACTGCTCACCTTTGCCCCGGGTGAGGCAAGCAAGACGAGGCAGCAGTGGGCCGCGCTCACCGACGAACTGCTCGCGCGCCAGCTCGGACGCGACACCGTCGTGGTCGCGGTCGGCGGCGGCGTCTGCGGCGACCTCGCAGGATTCGTCGCCGCCACATACCTGCGCGGGGTGCCGGTGGTGCAGGTCCCCACCTCGCTGGTCGCAATGATCGACGCCGCCATCGGTGGAAAGACCGGCGTCGACACGCGGCACGGCAAGAACCTCGTCGGCGCTTTCCATCAGCCCGCCGCAGTACTCGTCGATCCGCTCGCGCTGCGCACGCTCCCCGACGTGCACCGTCGCGCCGGGATGGCCGAGGCCATCAAGCACGGTGTCATCGCAGACGAGTCGTATTTCCATTGGATGGCAGCGCATGGCGCGGCACTGCTCGCTCCCGCGCTGAGCGCCGAGATGGCGCAGCGACTCGTGCTCGACAGCGTGGCGGTGAAGGTGCAGGTCGTCGCCAGTGACGAGCGTGAGGGTGGCCGCCGCAAGATTCTCAACTTCGGTCACACCATCGGACACGCGGTCGAGCATCTGAGCAAATACGAGCTGCTGCACGGCGAGGCCGTGGCCATCGGTATGGTGGCCGAAGCACGACTCGGCGAACTCGCCGGCTACACGCTCCCTGGCCTCGCCGACGATGTGGCGGCGCTCTGCGGCGCACTCGGGCTGCCGGTCACGATCGACGCCGCCTTTGCCTCCGATGACATTGTGGCCCTGATGCGTGGCGACAAGAAAGCGCGCGGCGGCGTGGCCGCCTTCGCACTCCCCCTGCGACTCGGCGAGATGAATGACGCGGACGGCTGCTACGCGCTCTCGCTGGACGAGTCGCTACTGCGCGAGGCCATCGCCGCGGTCCGATCGTAGGCTGCCAGCCTGCACGATCCGGACACTCTGCCACAATTCGACCAGAAACTGGCCATCATTACCGATAGTTACACTCGGTAATCAGGTACGAATCAATCCATCGCAATTTCACGCAACCCGTTGCCTTGCATAGGGATGCTGAGTTATTGAGTCGAACGGTCGGTATTGGCACGAATTTTGGCTGTTGACCGTTGCTTGTACCCAATTCTATGCTGACCGTCCCTGCAAGCTGATTCCGGCGGACGTCGCGGCGGCGTCCGTTCCACGCCCAATGTCGTAACGGGGTGCGTAATGCAGCAAACGGAAACAAAGGCCAAAGGTTTCTTCCGTTCCTCTCCCTCCACCGCGTTTGACCAGTACCTGCAGGACATCCAAAAGCTTCCCTTGATCTCCGACGCCGCCGAAGAGCGGCGTCTGGCGCGCTTGGCGCAGAAGGGGGACGAGGCCGCGGCAGAGCGGCTGGTGACGGCGAACCTGCGGTTCGTCATCTCGTATGTGAAGAAGTATCAGGGACACGGCCTCGACCTGTCCGAACTCGTCGCCATCGGCAACGAGGGGCTGCTCAAGGCGGTGCGCAAGTTCGATCCCGACCAGGGCGTAAAGTTCATCTCGTACGCGGTGTGGTGGGTGCGCCAGGCGGTGCTTAAGGCGTTGGCCGAGCAGACGCGCTCAGTGCGCATTCCGCTCAACCAGAACTCGCAGCTCATTCGCCTGTCACGCGCCGAGACGGTGCTGGCGCAGGTGCTCCGCCGCGATCCGACCGACAACGAGATTGGCCGCCTGCTCGACGAGACCCCTGATCAGGTGCGGGCCGCCAAGCAGATGTCGGCCACCGAGCTGTCGCTCGATGCGCCGGTCGATCGTAGTGACCGCGAGGCCTGCACACTGGGCGAGCGGTTCTCTGGCGCCGACGGCGCCGAGATCGAGGAAGTCACCGACTACAAGCTGATGCGCGAGACGATCGTGCGCGTGTTCGCGCGCTATCTGACGCCTCGCGAGCGCAAGATTCTCAATCTGTACTACGGCTTGGACGAAGGGGCCGAGGCGATGACGCTGGAAAAGATCGGCGCGCTCATGGGTGTCACCCGCGAGCGCATCCGGCAGATTCGTGAACGCGCCTTTGAGAAACTGCGGGCCTCGCCGGACGGGCGATCGCTGGCCGGCTTCTGGGCCAACGTGAGCTAACCATCACACAGTGAGCGCCACACCCCCCCGGCAGGGGTCGGCGACGACGAAGAGCCCGGGTCCCGCAAGGGATCTGGGCTCTTCGGCCGTTGGGCCCCCTGCGATCCGCCCCCTGCGATCCGCCATCTGCGATCCGCCATCTGCGATCCGCCATCCGCCATCCGCCATCCGCCATCCGCTCGCCCCGTCCTTCGCTAGATTACCCTCGTGTCCCTCGCCGCTTCACTCCGCGCCATCGTCGGCCACACGCACGTGCTCGAGCGCGCGGCGGAGTTGCTCGTCTACGAGTCCGACGGCCTGCCGGGGTTGCACCGCACGCCGTCGCTGGCCGTCTTCCCGGCCACGGCCGATGAAGCCTTGGCCGTCGTGCGCGAACTCGCGCAGCACGGCGTCCCGTTCGTCCCGCGCGGCGCGGGGACGGGACTGAGCGGCGGTGCACTCGCGGACGGCGCGGTCCTTCTGGGGCTGCAGCGACTCAAGCGCATCATCGCCATCGATCCGGACCGCCGCGTCGCACGCGTTGAGCCTGGCGTCGTCAACGCCACGCTGACCAAGGCGGCCGCCCCGTTCGGACTGCACTACGCCCCCGATCCCTCCTCGCAGACGGCGTGCACCCTTGGCGGCAATCTCGCCGAGAATGCGGGGGGACCGCACTGCCTCAAGTACGGCGTCACGCTCAACCACGTCGTCGCTGCCAAGGTCGCGCTCCCCGATGGACGGGTGGTCGAGCTGGGCGACCACGACGGCGGCTATGATCTGCTCGGCGCATTCGTGGGCAGCGAGGGCTGCTTCGGCGTCGCCCTCGAGCTCACCGTCAAACTGACACCAAATCCCGAACGCATCGTCACGCTGCTCGCCGATTTCACGAGCATCGATGACGCGGCGCAAACCACCTCGGCCATCATCGCCGCCGGCATCCTGCCGGCCGCACTTGAGATGATGGATCAGGCGACCATCGGCGCGGTCGAGTCGAGCATCTACGCCGCGGGCTACCCCACCGACGCCGCCGCGGTGCTGCTGGTGGAAGTAGACGGCGCGGCAGCGGGACTCGATGAAGACGTGCAGGGCGTTGAGCGCATCTGCCGCGCGCACGGTGCTCGCGACGTTCGCATCGCCACTGAGCCGGCCGCGCGCGCCAAACTGTGGCAGGGACGGAAAAAGGCGTTCGGCGCGATGGGACGCCTCGCCCCGCATCTCGTGGTGCAGGACGCTGTCGTGCCGCGCACCAAGCTCCCCGCCCTCTTGGCGCGCATCACCGAGATCGGCGCCGCCAATGGCGTGCGGGTATGCAACGTCTTTCACGCCGGCGACGGCAACCTGCATCCCAACATCCCCTACGACGCCTCCGACCACGACGAAGCCGCGCGCGTGCACGCCGCGATGAAGCAGATCATGCAGGCGTGCATCGACGCCGGCGGAACGATCACCGGCGAGCACGGCGTGGGACTCGACAAGCTGTCCTATATGGACGCGCTCTTCACGCCGGAGACGCTCGACGGTATGTGCCGCCTGCGTGACGTCTTTGACCCCGCGCGGCGCGCCAACCCGGGCAAGGTGGTCCCCATCCGCTATTGCCGTGAACGGCGGCCAAACACCGTCGTGAACACGCGCTCCGCAACGACGTCGCTCGGCGCCACGGAGCCGGCGCCGGCGCCGGCCGGCCCAGGGAACGCCCCATAATGGCCAGCGGCGCAACGCTTCGCCCGGCCTCCCTCGGGGAGCTCTGCGAACTCTTCGCCGGGGCGTCAGCGGCCCAGCGTCCGCTGCGCCTGATGTCGCAGAGCACGTGGCTCTCGGGCGGCGCCCCGGTGTCGGCGCAGGCAACCCCGGTGCAGTTGGGATCGTTCAGCGGCATCGTGGAGTACGAACCCGGTGACCTCACCATCACGGTGGGCGCGGCCACGACGATCGCCGAACTCGACGCCGCGACCGCCGCGCACGCGCAGTGGTGCCCCCTGGCCCCGTGGGGCGGCGACGAGGGCACGGTGGGCGCCACCATCGCCACGGCCACCGCTGGCCCGTACGCGCACGCGCTCGGGCTGCCGCGCGACCTGGTGCTCGGGCTCGAATGCGTCGACGGCACGGGCGCCGTGCTGCGCCCTGGCGGCAAGGTCGTGAAGAACGTCGCCGGCTTCGACCTCGTGCGCCTGATCACGGGCTCCTGGGGATCGCTCGCCGCCATCACGCGCGTCAGCCTGCGACTGCGCGCACGACCGGCCGCCGATGAGTCCTGGCGGTTGGACGTTGCGCCCGGCACCGCGCCCGCCGTGCAGCGCGCGCTGCGGCAGTGCGCCACACCACCGGTGGCCTGCGAGCTTCTCATCCTGCCGGCCAATGAGGCGACGGGCCACGCGGAGGGTCCCACGTCGCGCCTGCTCGTGCGCATCGCCGGCAACACTGCCTACGTGAACGCGGCCCGCGACGCGGTTCAGCGCGCGGGGCGCGCCGAGCAGGTCGACCCCAGCGCCTGGCTCCAGCTACGGCGCGACGCGGTGGCACCCACGCCTCCCGCGCCGTCATCCGACGCCGTGCGTGCGCTCAATGCGGGCGTCAAGCAGGCCTTCGACCCGGCCAACATTCTCAACCCGGGGATCATGGGATGAGCGCCGCCGCCACGGCTTCCGTGCACGGCGCCTCGGCGCCGCCCTGTGCCGCCGGCTCCACGCCGCTGGCGCTGGCGCGCGCAGGGCTCGACAGCTGCGTGCACTGTGGGTTTTGCCTGCAGGCCTGCCCCACCTATCTCGCGCTCGAGGACGAGAACGATTCACCACGCGGCCGTCTCGTCCTGATGCGCGCGGTGGTCGAGGGGCGCATCGCCATCGACGATCCCGATGTGGCCACCCACCTGAGCCGCTGCCTCGGCTGCCGCGGATGCGAGTCGGCCTGCCCGAGCGGCGTCCCGTACGGCCATCTGCTCGAAGCGGCGCGCGAACAGCTCGCCGCCGTGCGCCCGCTTCCGCTGGCGGCGCGTGCCATTCTTTGGGTCTTTGCTCGCCAAGCCGCGCTGCGCGTGGCGCTCTGGTTCGCGCGGATGGCGCGCGACACCGGTATCGCCGCCGAGCTGGCGCGTCTTCCCGGCGCGGCTGGCTTTCCCTTTGCGATGCTCGCGTCGACGGCGCGACCCGCCGCGCCGGCTTGGACGCCGCGCGCCGCGCCGACCCGTGGCACGGTGGCCACGCTCGACGGCTGCGTGATGGAAGGGCTCTTCACCGAGGTGAACCGCGCCACCGAGCGAGTGCTCGCGCACAACGGCTACTCTGTCTGCGCCGCCCCCGGCCAGCAGTGCTGCGGCGCGCTGCACGTGCACGCCGGTGACGCCGATACGGCGCGCAACATGGCGCGCACCAACATCGCCGCGTTCGAGGCGAGCGGCGCCACCTTCGTCGCCGCCAACTCCGCAGGCTGCGGCGCGATGATGAAAGAATACGGCCAGTTGCTCGCCGCTGACCCGCACTGGCGCGACCGCGCCCGCGCCTTCAGCGCGCGCGTGCGCGACGCCAGCGAACTGCTCGCCGCCGCCGGGCCTCGTGAAGGCGCTCCGCTGCCGCTGCGCATCACGTGCGATGCGCCGTGCCATCTGGAGCACGCCCAGAAGCTCAGCGCGCCGCCGCTGCAGGTGCTCGACGCCATTCCGGAGTTGCAGCACACCCCGCTCGAGGATCGTGAGCAGTGCTGCGGCAGCGCCGGCATCTTCAATCTCATCGAGCCCGATGTCTCGGAGCGCGTGCTCGCCGCCAAGATGCGGTGCATCGCGGCCACCGACGCGCCGGTGGTGGCCACGGGCAATCCGGGCTGCCTCATGCAGATTGGCGCCGGACTCGTGCGCGACGGACGCGGCGCCGTGGCGCGCCATCCCGTGGAGCTGCTCGACGCGAGCTACGCGCAGCAGGACCGCTGATGCACGTCGTCCTGCTCGAGTTCGAGGGGATCCTCGCTGACACGACGCCGCACCGCCTCGCGGCGTTGCGCGAAGCGATGATGGCCGATGGGCTCGCGCTCGACGAAGACACGTGGACCGAACACTGCCTCGGCCTCGGGGTGGAAGCGGCGGCAGTTGCCGCGCGACGCGCACTCGGCGCCGCCAACGACCCGGTTGCGGCCGAGGTGACGCGGTTGCGCGCCGACAAACTGTTCACGCAACGCATCAGCCGCGGCCTCCTGATGCATCCCGGGGGGCTGGCCCTCGTGCAGGCGCTGCGCACGCAGGCGCGTCTGGCACTCGTCACCCGTGCGTCGCGGCGCGACGTGGAGTTCGTGCTGACGCTGGCCAACTTGGCCGACGTGTTCACGTGCATCGTCACCGCCAATGACAAGGTCGCCGGCAAGCCCGATCCGGCGCCGTATGCGCTCGCGCTCGAACGGCTCAATCGCACCGCCTCGGTGGCCGCAGCCGATGCGTTGACCTTTGAGGACGCGCGGCCGGGCATCCGCGCCGCGCGCGCGGCCGGGGTGCGCTCCGTCGCGGTGGGGCCGCTTCCGCTGCATCACGCGATGGAAGCCGATGCCTACTTTCCAACGCTCACGGGACTCTCCTTTGACCAGATGCGCGCGCTCGCCCGCGGAGGACGCTTGTGAACCCCGTCATCGCTCGTCCTGACGGCGCAGAGTACGACCGGCTGCGCACCGATGCCGGCCTCGCCCTTCGCTCGGATCGCCTGCGCCTGCTCGTCACCGGCGCGCAGGCCGCCGCCACGCTCACGGGGCTCGTCACCAGCGACGTACTGGCCTTGCAGCCGGGCCACGGGCAATACGCCGCCGCGCTCACGGCCAAGGGCAAGGTCATCGCCGACGCGCGCATCTTTCACCGCACCGCGGGCGGTTATCTGGTGGACGTCAGCGCCGCAGCGGCCCCCGGGTTTCAGGCGATGATGCGCAAGTACGTGAATCCGCGGCTCGCCAAGGTGGAATCGGTGAGCGCCTCGCTCGACTGCCTTGGTGTCATCGGTCCGCACGCGCGGCAGGTCATCGCGCACGCGCTGGGCTGTCTTCCCGCGCAGTTCGACCTGCTCCCGCCGTATGCGAGCTGCGACGTCGCCTTCGGTGCCGACACCGTGACGGTGGCGCGCGCCGCGGACTACGGCGTCGATGGATTCGACTGCTTCGTGCCGGTGGAGGCCGCGGCGCGGCTCCGCGTGGCGTTCGAAGCGTCGGGCGCGGCGTTGGTCTCCACGGACGCTGTTGAAACGCTGCGCATCGAGGCCGGACGCGCTGCGTGGGGCGCCGACATGGACGACGAGACACTCACCCAGGAAGCGCGGCTCGACACGCTCGATGCCATCTCGTACACCAAGGGATGCTACACCGGGCAGGAGGTGGTGGCGCGCGTGCACTTCCGCGGCCACGTTAACCGGCTGCTCCGCGGACTGCGACTCGACGCGCTCCCCCTCGGCGAGGCGCGGGTCGTTTCCGGCGACACTGACGTGGGCGACGTGCGCTCGCGCGCCGCGTCGCCGCGCCTCGGCGCCATTGCGCTCGCGATGTTGCGTCGCGAAGTCGAGCCCGGCTCCGCCGTGTCGGTGCGTGCCGCGACCGGCGATATCGCCGCCACCGTCACCGACCTCCCCTTCCCGGCGTGACCGTCGCCCTCATCACCGGGGCGTCGGGCCTGGTGGGCTCGCATCTGGTCGAACTGCTGCGGCGTGACGGATGGACGTTGCGCGCCCTCGTGCGCGACCGCAGCCGCGCCGCCTGGCTATCGTCGCAGGGCGTCACGTTGCACGACGGCGACACGCTGGACCAAGACGCGTGTGTACGCGCCGCAGACGGAGCGGACTTCGTCTTCCACTGCGCGGCGGCCATTACACCGCGCGGCGGATGGGAGGCGTACCGGGCGCCGAACATCGATGGCACGCGCCACGCCATCGCCGCGGCCGCGCGCGCCGGTGCCCGCCTGCTGCACCTGAGCTCCGTGGCGGTCTACGGCCCCGAGGGGCGCTATGCGCTTGGTGCGGGCGCCCTGCAGGAAACCCAGCCGCTACACCCGATCCCGGCCGCGGCCTGGTATGCGCGGTCCAAGCGCGAGTCCGAGGAGCTGGTGATGGACGCGCACCGCGCGGGAACGGCATGGGCCACGGCGGTGCGTCCGTGCGTCATCTACGGCCCGCGCGACCGCCAGTTCGTGCCGCGCATCGCGTCGGTGCTGCGCTGGCCGCTGGTCCCGCGCATTGGTGACGGCACCGCCACGCTGGCCATCGTACACGCGCGCAGTGTCGCCGAGGTCGCCGTGCGCGCCGTCACGAGCGAGTGCGCGGGCGGGCGCGCGTACAACGTGACCAACGACGCCCCTCTCAGCGTCGGCGACTTCTACGACGCGGCGCTGGCTGGGCTGGGTGTTCACGCGCGGTGGCTGCCAATCTCCGGTGCGGTGGCGCAGGGGGCACTGAACGGCGCGGGCGCCGCGCTGCGCGCCCTGCGGTTCCCGGGCGCCGCGTTGCTCAACGCGCGATCCCTCGACTTCCTGCTGCAGGACAACCCGTTCTCGAGCGAGCGCGCACGCGCGGAACTCGGGTGGACAAGCCGCGTTGATCCGCGCGAAGCCGTCGCCGAAGCGTTCCGCGCCGCGCGCGGCGGCTGATCGCGCGGCGGCTGATCGCGCGGCGGCTCTGCAGGCGAACTTCCGAACTTGCGAGGGGAAAAAGAAACGCGGGCGCGACTTTCGTCGCGCCCGCGCCCTTCAACTGGAAAGCAGATTACGGCTTCTTGGCTTCGGCCGGGGCGGCAGCCGGAGCGGCGGCCGGGGCGGCAGCAGCGGCCGAATCCGGCTTCACGGTCGTATCCGTGGCGGCGGCAGGAGCGGCGGCCGGAGCAGCGGCCTCAGCGGCCGGAGCGGCTTCTTCCTTCTTGGCGCAAGCGGCGAGAACGAGCACAGCGGCGACGAGGGCAATGCGCTTCATTGAGATAATCTCCAAAGGAGGGACACATAAGGCACAGCGCGAGACTGCGCCTTGGTACGCAGTGCTCGAACGCGCTGAATTTACGGAGAAAGAACCCAGCGTCAAGACATCCGGCATGCGCCAGAAGACGACGCACGTGCCGATGCAAACCGATGAGTGCTCACCCGCCTCCGTTCGCCACAATGCGCGGTCCCGTCACGCAGAATGACGACTCAGAGTCTAGCACCCTAAGATACGATCTAACTGCCGTCCGCGCAACTAGTTGCAGACGGATTGACTCGGCGGCCACCTCCCACGCCCCTTGGGGGCCCTGTATCTTCAGGAATTCCCCCGCCGCCGGGGGCTGGAAACACCCTCGCAGGCGGGAACCGTGACCGAACCCGTTGTCCAGACCATCCGCGGGGCATGTCCACACGACTGCCCCGACACCTGTGCCCTGATCACGACCGTCCAGGACGGCCGCGCAGTGCGTGTACAGGGGGATCCGGACCATCCGTTTACTTCGGGTTTCCTGTGCGCCAAGGTCAACCGGTACCTCGAACGCACCTATCACGCCGATCGGGTGCTGCGCCCGCTCAAGCGGATAGGGCGCAAGGGGCGCGGCGAGTTCGCCCCAGTAAGTTGGGATGAGGCGTTGCACGACATCGCCGGCCGACTGCGCGCCATCGCTGACAGCAGCGACGGACCGCAGGCGATTCTCCCATACTCCTATGCGGGAACGATGGGGATGCTTCAGGGGCAGTCGATGGATCGGCGGTTCTTCCACGCCCTCGGCGCCTCCAAGCTCGACCGGACGATCTGCTCCACCGCCGGCGCGTGGGGCATGCGCATGACCGTCGGGGCGAACGTCGGCGCCGACGCCGAGGGATTGCCTTCGAGCGACCTCGTGATCCTCTGGGGGACCAACACGCTCACCGCCAATCCGCATCTCTGGCCGTTCGTGCGTCAGGCGCGCGAGCGAGGCGCCCGCGTGCTCTGTATCGATCCCATTCGCACACGCACCGCCGACCAGTGCGACGAGTGGATCGCCATCCGGCCGGGCACCGATGCAGCGCTCGCCCTGGCGATGATGCACGTCCTCTTCGCCGAGGGGCTGCAGGACGACGACTACCTGGCGGCGCACACCTTGGGCGCCGCGGAGTTGCGCGTGCGCGTGCAGGCGTACGCGCCGGCTGTGGTCGCCCCAATCGTTGGGCTCCCGGTTGAGCAGATCGTCGAGCTCGCGCGCGCGTACGGGCGCGCGCAGGCTGCCTTCATTCGCATCAACTACGGAATGCAGCGCCACGGTGGCGGCGCGATGGCCGTGCGCACGATCACCTGCCTTCCGGCCGTCACCGGCCACTGGCGTCGCCCGGGCGGCGGCGTGCAGTTGTCGACGAGCGCCAACTTCAAGTACAACACGGCGGCGCTCGAACGCCCCGAGCTGTCACCCGACGTGCGCACCATCAACATGATCCGGTTGGGTGATGCGCTGACGCACTCCGACGCTGGCGTGGGAGGGCCGCCGGTGCGCGCACTGGTCGTGTACAACTCCAACCCGGCCGCGGTCGCCCCCGACCGCAATCGCGTGCTGGCCGGTTTGCGGCGTGAGGACCTGTTCACCGTGGTGCTCGAACACTTCCAGACGGACACGGCCGACTTCGCGGACTACGTGCTGCCGGCAACGACGCAGCTCGAACACCTCGACGTGCACCTGTCGTACGGACACCACTACGCCACGCTCAACCGTCCGGCGATCGCTCCGATGGGCGAGTGCCGGCCCAACACGCAGATCTTCCGCAACCTCGCCGCGGCGATGGGACTGTCGCAGCCGTGCTTTGCCGATGACGACGACACGCTGGTGCGCCAGGCGCTGGAGACGACCGACCCGAAGATGGCGACGGTGACGTACGACGCGCTCCAGGCCCACGGTTGGGTGCGACTCAACGTCCCGACGCCGTATCTCCCGTATGCGGAGGGGGGCTTCAGCACGCCGAGCGGCAAGTGCGAGTTCTATTCCGCGCGAATGGCGGAGATGGGGCTCGATCCGCTCCCTGCCTTCACGCCGCCGCACGAGTTCCCGGAGCACGTGCCCGAACTCGCGGCGCGCTTTCCGTTGACGCTTATCTCGTCGCCCCGCCACCAGTTCCTCAACTCGACCTTCGTGAACATCGCGTCGCTGCGCCGCGATGCCGAGCCCGAGCTCACGCTCCACCCCGATGATGCGGCGCCTCGCGGCATCGTCGACGGGGCGCCGGTTGTTGTGTTCAATGATCGCGGGGCCTTTACCGCGACGGCGCGCGTCGTGGACAGTGTGCGTCGCGGCGTGGCCTGGGCGCCGAGCATCTGGTGGGGCAAGCTCACGCGTGACGGGCACAACGCCAACGAGACCACGTCGCAGCGCATTACCGACATGGGCCACGGCCCCGTCTTCTACGACAATCTGGTCGAGGTGGCTCCGGCGGGGTGAACACCAGACACCTGCCGCGCGGCGCCGGCGGCGCTAGGTCGCGCGCCGCAGTTCCGGATAGCGACGGATGGCCCAGACCGCGTAGACGCCCATCAGCGCAGCCATCCCGCCGATCGCCCATGCGGTTCCCCACTGTCGCGCAATCGCACCGCTGATGAACGAGCCGATGGGATTGGTGCCGATGTACACGGCCACGTAGATCGAGATGACGCGCCCGCGCAGCGCGTCGGGCGACGCGGACTGCAGGAGCGCGTTGACCACGGAGCTGTTGACGACCATCGTGGCGCCGACGGCGAAGAGCAGCGCCCCGGTAATCACCTCAAGACGTGACAGGCTCACGAGCACCAGCAGCACCGGGAAGGCCAGCGACGTCACCAGCAGCGCACGGTGGCGCTTGAGGCGCGTGCCGGCGGCGGCGATGCTGAGCGCGCCGATCATTGCCCCGACCCCGACGCACGTCATCAGCACGCCGTACCCGCCGGCGCCCAGCCCCAGCACATCGCGCGCGAGCACCGGGAGCAGCGTCAGGACCGGAATGCCGAGGAACGAGTAGACGGCGACCACCTGCATCAGCACCGAGGTCTGCCGGTGCGTGCGCACATAGGTCAGCGCCTCGCCCAGCGCGTGGAGCGCGCGCGCCGGCGGGGCGCTGGGCGTGTGCGGCAGGCGAATGAGGGCCAGACTCAGCAGCACCGCGAAGTACGAGACTGCGTTGATGCCAAAGCACCAGGCCAGGCCGAAGCGCGCGATCACGATGGCGGCGAGCGACGGCCCGATGATGCGCGCGAAGTTGAACCCGCTCGAGTTGAGCGCAATCGCGTCCATCACGTGTTCTTTCCCGACCAGCTCAATGAACAGCGACTGCCGCGCCGGGATCTCGAACGATGAGATGATGCCGCCGAGCAGCGCGATGGCGATCAGCCAGCCGATCGTCATATGCCCCGACCACGTGAACCACCAGAGCAGCACCGCCTCGACGCAGAGCAGTGCCTGCGCGATGGTGACGATGCGCAGCCGGCGGTAGCGGTCGGCGACGATGCCGCCGGGCAGAGACAGGATCAGGATTGGCAGTGTGCCGGCAGCGGCGACGACGCCCACCAGAAAAGGGTCGTTGCTGAGCTGCAGCGCGAGCCACCCCTGCGCCACCTGCTGCATCCACGTGCCAACGAGCGACGTCGTCTGACCGGCAAAGAAGAGCCGGAAGTTCGGCGCGTGCGACAGCACACGAAACGGATTGAGCGATGGCGAGCGCACGGACATCGGGGAAAGATCGCGGCGGCGTTGATCGAGCGACAGTCGCCGTGCGAGGCGCTGGCGCGCGACGCCACGTGGCACGGCGCGTCCAAGCAGCCCGGCTTGACCCTGGCTTCGCCTCGTCCGTAAGCTTCGCCCCATGATCTCTGCGCTCTCCGCTGCCCTGCTCGGCTTCCTGCTTGGGCTGCGGCACGCCACCGACGCCGACCACGTGGTGGCCGTGACCGCCATCGTGGCGCGCGAGCGCACCTTGCGGCGCGCGGCGTGGATCGGCACGCTGTGGGGGATTGGACACACGCTGACGGTCTTCGTGGTGGGCGGCGCGATCATTGCGTTCCGCCTGGTGATCCCGCCGCGCCTCGGCTTGGCCCTGGAGTTCGGGGTGGCGATCATGCTGATCTTCCTGGGCTTCAGCAACCTCCGAGGCGGCACGGCCACATCCGGTCACGGACACAGCCACGAGTTCGATGGGCGGCGACCGTTCCTGATCGGCACCGTGCACGGGCTCGCCGGGTCGGCGGCAGTCGCCATTCTCGTGCTCACCGCCATTCCGCAGACGGCGTGGGCGCTCGCCTACCTGCTCGTCTTCGGCGTGGGGACCATCGCCGGGATGATGCTCGTGACGATGATACTCGCGGCGCCGGCGCTCTATGCCAGCGAGCGCGTGGCGCGGCTGCACGGCGGAATCCGGTTTGCCGCGGGGGCACTGAGCCTCGCGTTCGGTCTGCTGCTCGCGCGGGAGATCATTGTGGGCGGCGGACTGCTTTCGGCCACGCCGACGTGGAGCCCGAAGTAGCGGCGCGACGCGCCGTTCAGCGCCCGTCGCGGTCGCGGTCGTCGGGGACCGGCGCGGAACCTGCCTCCGTTGGATGCTCCGCCGTGGGGACGCGATAGCTCCCCGTGGCCATCCACAGCGGGCGCGGCAGGCTCGTACCCTTCCAGACACTGTAGAGTCGCGACGCCACGGCGACGCTGACGGATGCGAACACAGCAAATGGGCTGTGGATCTTTTGCAGGGCGATAAAGACCACCGCGCCGGCGAACGCCGAGGTGGTGTAGAGCGTGGACCCGTGCCGGAAGACGACAGGAATCTCGTTGACCAGCAGGTCGCGAATGATGCCGCCGCCGGTGGCCGTGACGACGCCCATCAGCACCGCCACGGCGGCAGGGAGTTTGGCGTCGAGCGCCATCGTGACGCCGACGACCGAGAAGAAGCCGAGTCCGAGTGCGTCGACGAACTCACCACGCGCCACGAGTTGCCGTGACCAGTCGTGCACGCGCCGGCTGTATACGAACGGGATGCACAGCGCGAAGATGATGATCAGGTATTCCCAGCGCGACACCCAGAAGAACGGCCGCCGGTCGAGCAGGACGTCGCGGATGGTGCCGCCGCCAAACGACGTGACGACCGCGAGCGCATACGTTCCCACGAAGTCGAGGTTCTTCTTGGACGCCGTGATCATGGCCGAGAGCGCGCCGAGCACGACGGCGACAATCTCGAAGATCAGGAGTGGGGAAAGACCGCGAGTCATGAAGCGTCTGGGAAGGGGAAGGGAGCAGGGTGTGGGATGGGGAAGGGTACGGGGGGACCGATCGTTGCCCGCTTCTGCAACCTAACACGCTCCTGCGGAGGGGCGAGCGGTGATTAGGTTGTCCCAGATGAAGCTCCCCCGTCGAACGCGGGCCGGCGCGAAGCCGTTGGCGCTCCCGTCGCCTGTCGAGGCGCGCGACTTCTCGCGCCGGTTGCGCGCCTGGTACCGGCGTCACGCGCGCGACCTGCCGTGGCGCCGTACGCGCGACGCGTACCACATTCTGGTCTCTGAGCTGATGCTCCAGCAGACGCAGGTGTCGCGCGTGCTCGACTTCTACGCCCGGTTCCTTGCGCGTTTCCCCGACCTCGGCTCGCTGGCCGCGGCGCGCGAGCAGCAGGTGCTGGCGCAGTGGCGCGGGTTGGGCTACTACGCCCGGGCACGCAACCTGCACAAGCTGGCCCGCCGCGTGGTGCGCGAGGAAGCGCCGCGCTACGGCGGCGTCCTGCCGCAGGCACCCGAAGCGCTGCGCGCGCTCCCCGGCGTGGGCGCCTACACGGCCGGCGCCGTGGCGAGCTTCGCGTTCGAACAACGCGCGGCGCTCGTGGACACGAACGTCGCGCGCGTGCTGCAGCGTTTCTTCGCGCCGCACCTGCATCCGAAGCGCGCCCGCGACCTCACCACACTGTGGTCGATCGCCGAGGCGGTGCTTCCCCGCACCGGGCGCGCGAGCTGGACGCACAACCAGGCCCTGATGGAACTGGGGGCGCTGGTCTGCACGGCGCGGGTGCGGCACTGCGGGCGGTGCCCGCTTCGTGGGGAGTGCCAGTCGGCCACGAACGACTGAGGATTGGGAATTCGGATATCGACTCACGATTGCGATTCAGGATGCCGATAGACGATCGCGATAGACGATGGGGGGCGCCGAGTGATCGGCGCCCCCCATCATCCATCGAAATCCGAATACGATGTCCGGGATCGTGATCCGGATTCCTACTCCTCCGTCTTACTTCGTGATCTTGTGCGTGTAGTCGAGCGACGTCGAATACGGCCGCTCGTCGTAGCCCGTGTAGATCTGGCGCGGACGCGCGATCTTCTGCTCCTTGTCGAGCAACAGCTCTTCCCACTGCGACATCCAGCCGGCCGTGCGCGCGATGGCGAACAGCACCGTGAAGTAGTCGGTCGGGAAGTGCAGCGCGCGATAGATGAGCCCGGTGTAGAAGTCCACGTTCGGGTACAGCTTGCGCTTGATGAAGTACTCGTCGCTGAGCGCAATACGCTCGAGCTCGAGGGCGATCTCCATATCCTTGCCCATGCCCGTGATCTTCAGCACCTGGTCGCAGAGCGACTTCACGATCTTGGCGCGCGGATCGTAGCTCTTGTAGACGCGGTGACCGAAGCCCATCAGGCGCGACTCGCCCTTGCCGCTCTTCACGTTCTCGATGAAGGCGGGGATGTTGCTCGGGTGGCCGATCTCCTCAAGCATGCGCAGCACCGCTTCGTTGGCGCCGCCGTGGAGCGGGCCGTAGAGCGCGTTGATGCCGGCCGAGACGGCCGAGTACGGATCGACCTGCGACGAACCGACGGCGCGCACGGCGTTGGTGGAGCAGTTCTGCTCGTGGTCGGCGTGCAGGATGAAGAGCACGTCGATGGCGCGGGCGAAGACCGGATGCGCCTCGTACTTGGACTCCGACATGCGCGCGATCATCGAGAGGAAGTTCTCGGCGTACGGCAGCGAGTTGTCAGGGTAGATGATCGGCAGGCCCTTCACATGGCGGTACGCGAACGCCGCGATGGTCGGCATCTTGGCAAGCAGGCGCACGAACGCGATGTCGCGCTCCACCGGGTCATGGATCGACTTGGCGGTGGGGTAGAACGACGAGAGCGCCGAAACGCCGGCGGCCAGCATCGACATCGGGTGCGCGTCGTAGCGGAAGCCGTTGAGGAACTGCTTGATGTTCTCGTGCACGTACGTGTGCATCGTGATGTCCGCCACCCACGTGTCGTACTCCTTCTGCGTCGGGAGTTCGCCCTTGCGAAGCAGCCACGCCACCTCGAGGAAGCTCGCCTTTTCGGCCAGCTGCTCGATGGGATACCCGCGATAGCGCAGGATGCCCTTGTCGCCGTCGATGAAGGTGATGGCCGAGCGGCACGACGCCGTGTTCATGAAGGCCGGGTCGTAGCCCATGATGCCGAAGTCATCGGGCTTGACCTTGATCTGCTTCAGGTCGGCGGTGCGAATGGTCTCATCCGTGATCGGCGCATAGTAAATCTTGCCCGTGCGCGAGTCCTTGATCTCGAGATGATCTCCAGCGGGCGGCCCCTTGGCCGCATCGGTCGAACCAGACATGGTCGTCTTCCAGATCCTGATTCTGTGAGACCGCAGCGGAACACTCGTCCGGCACAGTCTCAGTCAGTGTGGAAGGGGCAGGCCTCGACGGCCGACCCCGGCGAACGAAATGCACGAGCAGTGCGCGTGGAACATTGCAAGCTACTGCAATGGCGCGTCATGCCCTATGATGAACGGCGCGCACGTAGAAAACGTTACGTGAATACACGGCGAAACGGAGCCGCAACTTACCCGACATGGCTATCCTGAATCCGGCTGACGTCCCGGAGCTCTCCGCGCTCCGTTTGGCCCTCGTCGCGCTCGCCGCGGCGGGCGGCGGCCTCGTCAATGCCATCGCCGGCGGGGGCACGCTGCTGACCTTTCCGGCCCTGGTCGCGCTTGGCGTCCCCCCCCTGATTGCCAACGCCACGAGCACCGTTGCCCTCTGGCCAGGGACGCTGACGAGCTTCTGGAGCTACCGCGATGCGCTCCGCGGCGCACGCGCCTGGACGGTCCGCTGGGCCCTGCCAAGCGTGCTGGGCGGCATCTCCGGGGCTGTCCTCCTTCTCTGGACACCGGAGCGGAGATTCGCTGACAGCGTTCCCTGGCTGATTTGGGGGGCGACGGCGCTGTTTATGCTGCAGGGTCCCGTGATGCGCTGGGTCGCCGGCCACGCGAAGCCCGCGCGGGACGGCGCAGAACTGGCGCCGCCGCGCACGGGATTTCTGTTCTACCAGTTCTTCGTGGCCGTCTACGGCGGCTATTTCGGCGCAGGCGCGGGCATCCTGATGCTCGCCGCGCTCGGCATGATGGGGCTCACCAACATCCACACGATGAACGGCCTGAAGAACTGGGGCGGCCTCAACATCAATCTCGTCGCCGTGTTCATCTTCGCCATCAGCGGCATCGTGCACTGGCCCATCGCGCTGACGATGGCCATCGGCGCCGCCGCAGGCGGCATGCTCGGCGCGCGCCTCGCGCAGCGCGTCGGACAACGCTGGGTGCGCCGAGCCATCATCGCCATCGGGTTGGGGAGCGGAGCCTACACGCTGATACTGCAGATGAAATAGAGAGACAACAGAGAGACTACAGAGAGACAACAGATGCTGCGTTCTCCTGTCTGTCTGTAGTCTCTCTGTATTCTCTCTGTATTTTCTCTGTATTCTCTCTTTAGGGTTTTCTTCTCCGCCCCCAGACCGGCGCCGGCGGCTCTTTCATCGCCCGCTGCACCGGCTTGGCAGCCAGCAACCGCAGCGCTTCTTGCACGGCGCGCTCGAGCTGCGCGTCGCGCCCTGCCGCCATCTCCTTCGGCCAGTTCTCCACGTCAATGTCCGGTGGCGTGCCGACGTTCTCCACGTCCCACTGATTGTCGCGACGGAAGAAGCCCCCGCGCGGCGCGATCATCGAGCCGCCATCGATGAAGCCTGGCGTATCCGCCGTGTGCACCAGCCCGCCCCACGTGCGCTTGCCGACCAGCGGTCCAATCTTGCGATAGCTGAACATCCACGGCATCAAGTCGCCGCCCGAGCCGGCCTGTTCGTTGATGATCATCACCTTCGGACCCCAGATGCCGGCCGCAGGGCTGGTGAACGGCACGCGGTCGCCAGCGACGTTGTTGAAGTAGCCGTCAAAGTCGCGCTGCAGCACGTCGATGATGTAGTCGGCCGCCGAGCCGCCGCCATTGAAGCGCTCGTCGATGACGGCGCCCAGCTTGTCCTGTTGCGCGAAGTAGTACCGGTTGAACGAGGTGTACCCGGGCTGCCCGGTGTTGGGCAGGTGCACGTACGCCAGCTTTCCCTGCGACAGCGAGTCGACCGTGCGGCGGTTGTGCTCCACCCAGGCGCGCGAACGGAGCCCCTGGTCGCTGGCCACAGGAATCACCGTGACACGACGCGCCCCCTCGGCGCTGGGCTTGTCGTTGACCGTCAGCACCGTCTGACGCCCGGCCGTGCCGTCGAGCAGGCGATACAGATTGTCCGGCGTGCGGAGCTCTTCGCCGTTCACGGCAATCACGAAGTCACCCACCCGCACGTCCACACCGGGCACCGCGAGCGGCGCGCGCAGCTCGGTGTTCCAGCTCTCGTTGTCGTAGATGCGCGTGATGCGGTAGCGCCCCTGCTCGATGGCAAAGTCCGCCCCCAGTTGCCCACCGGTGTTGGTGGGGACCGCGGGCATGTCGCCGCCACGCACGTAGGAGTGCCCGATGGCGATCTCCGCCCCCATTTGATCGAGCAGGTAGTTGAGATCGGCGCGATGGTTCACGTACGGCAGCAACGCGCCGTACATGGTGCGCATCTTCGGCCAGTCGGCACCCTGCGCGTTGGTGACGTACAGATAGTCGCGCTGGTTGCGCCATCCTTCGTTGAACATCTGCGCGAACTCGAGCCGGGGGTCGATCCAGGCGCGCAACGACGCATTCAATCGCCCCGTCCCGGCCTGCGGCGGCGCCGCCGCATCCACGATGAACAGCGACGGGCCGGCCGCGGCGCCGCCACCACCGCCGAATCCGCCGCCGGTGCGATACAACAGCTTGCGACCGTCGCGGCTCACGTCAAAGTCCGCAACGCCGGTCAGGAAGACCGTCGCCCGGCGATCACGCAGTTGATAGCGATGCAATGTGTTGCCGCCGCCCGCCGCCCCGGTGCCCACGGCCGGCACCGCTTCACTCAGGAAGACCGTTCCCGCCGCCCCCGCCCGCAGCTTGGCGTAGCTTCGCGTGGCAATGCCCGGCACGCTAATAGTGCGTGACGCAAGCCCGTCGAAATCAATCGTCACCGTCACCGCGGGCTTTGCAACAACTGCCGCTGCCCCGTCCGGCGACGCGGCATCGACGCGCGCGGGGCGCGGCGCTGCCGGCGCGCCGATCTCGTCATCGCTCTCCGGCAGCAATGGCGTCGGCTCGCCCTTGGCCAGAATCGCGAAGTACAACCCGTACGTGGTCTCAAACGGATAGTTGGTCATGTCGAGCCACTGCGACTTGAGACCGAAGTCCGTAGAGGCGAGGAACCAGAGGTACTTGCCGCTGGCGTCCCACGCGGGCCACGAGGCGTCCGAGAGGCCATCGGTGACGGGCTTGGACACCCCCGTCTCGACGTTCACCGCCACCAGCTGCTTGTACAGCGAGTTGAGATGCCGCACATAGGCAATCCACTTGGAGTCTGGGCTCCACACCGGATTCATCGTACGCGTGGGCACCATCCATGGATCTTCACCCATCACCTTCGCCTGCCCCGTCGCGACGTCGAGCACCCAGAGCTTGAGGTCGGTGTCGGTATACAGGATGCGCTTGCCGTCGGGCGACCACGCGGGCGTGTAATAGTGCTTGTGATTGGGGAGCGCGATTTCACGGGGCGGTGCAAGACCGTCCGCAGACGCGATGTAGAGCCGGTATTCGCCGCTTCGGTCACTGAAATACGAGAGCGACTTGCCGTCCGGACTCCACGCGGGATCGCGCTCGGCGGAACCACTCGCCGGCGCGATGTTGCGCACATCGCCCTTTTCGGCGGGAATCGTAAAGATCTCGCCACGCGCCTCCACCGCGGCACGCTTGCCCGTGGGACTCAGCGCCAGGCCCGCAATGCGCACGCCGACGTCTTTCCACGCGGGCATCATCCACGGAAAGTCGCCGCTCGCAGTAATGGCGACGCGGTGCGACTTGCCCGTCTTGGCATCGAGCTCGTGGATGTAACCGCCCTGCTCGAAAACCACCACGCCGGCCCCGGCATCAAGAGTCTTCACATCGAAGTCCGCAAAGTCGGTGGCCTGCGTGAGCTTCTTCGACTTGGTGTCGTACGCCCACACGTTGGCCACGCCGTCGCGGTCCGAAATGAAGTAGACGACATCGCCGAGCCAGGCGGGTTCCATATCCTTGGAGTCCGTCCACGGCGGCGTTTCCACCTCGAGCGTCTTCAGATCAGCGATCCAGATGGGACGGTTCTGGCCGCCACGATAGTTGCGGCGCTCCTCGTCCCAGCTGTTGTTCATGCGATACGCGATGCGCTTGCCGTCCGGGGCGATGCGTCCCTGAAAGCCACGATTGATTCGCAGATATGACTCGGGGCCGCCGTCCACCGGTACGGTGAAGAACTTGGGCGCCGGCGACGGCCCAAAGGTCTCGCGCACCGAGGAGAAGAGGATCTCCTTGCCATCGGGCGTCCATCCTTGCACGAGGTCCGTCGCGGAATTCCACGTCAGCCGCCGCGGCGTGCCACCATCGACGCTCACCACATAGACGTCGGTGTTGCCGCCGTACTCGGCGCTGAAGGCGACCAGGGCGCCATCTGGCGAGAGCTTGGGATTCTGCGTTTCGCCCTGGAAGCTCGTCAGGCGGCGTGCGGCGCCGCCGGCGCGGTCCACGACCCAGATGTTCTGGGCGTACGCAAACGCAATGTGCTTGGCGCTGACCGACGGCGAACGAAGCATCCGGGTCTGCGCGGGGAGCGCGGGGGCGACGCAGAGACTCGCGAGGAGGACCAGCGAACGGAAACGAGGCATCGTCGAGAAGGCTGGGGTGAGGCGCCCTGCAACCGTGCGGCAGGGCGAACCCATCAAGCTTCGTGCGGACGCGGCGGGGTGGCTAGGGGGACGCCCTGCCGCCGCGGCGCCGGACTGTTAATCTCCCCGCATGCCGAACCCGCCCGCCTCCGCCCAAACCGACGCCACGCTCGACCCTGCAGACTGGGACGCGTTCCGCGCGCTCTCACATCGCATGGTCGATGACTCCATCGACTTCTTGCGTGCCCTGCGCGACCGCCCCGCTTGGGTACCGCTCCCCGGCGAGGTGCGCGCTGCACTCAGCGAGGAGGGCGTCCCGCACGCTGCGCAGGGCGAAGCAGCAGTCTACGACGAGTTCCTCGCGCGCGTCCTGCCCTACACCAACGGGTCACGCAGCCCCCGCTTCTTTGGGTGGGTCCAAGGCAACGGCACGCCGTACGGGATGATGGCCGATATGCTGGCCTCGGGTATGAATGCGCACATGGCGGGGTTCAACGACGCCCCACGACTCGTCGAGGAGCGCGTCATTGCGTGGCTCGCAGAACTGATGGGGCTGCCGGCAGGGAGCGGCGGGTTGCTGATGAGCGGCGGCACGATGGCGAACTACCTGGGCCTCGCCGTCGCTCGGCACGCGCGCGCTGGCTACGACGTGCGCCTCGATGGAACTTCCGGCGGCCCGCGCCTGATGCTGTACGCTTCGGCCGAAGTGCACAGCTGGGCGCAGAAGTGCCTCGAGCTGCTTGGGATGGGCAGCGCGTCGTTGCGCAAAGTGCCGGTGGACGACGCCTTCCGCGTGAACGTCGACGCCATGCGCGCGCTGATTCACGCGGACCGCGCCGCGGGCCTGCGTCCCATCTGTGTGATTGGCACCGCCGGGACGGTGAACAGCGGCGCGACTGACGACCTCGAAGCGCTGGCCGATCTCGCGGCGGCGGAGCAGCTCTGGTTCCACGTGGATGGCGCGTTCGGCGCGCTCGCGCGGCTCTCCCCTGCCCTCGCCCCGCTCGCGCGCGGCATCGAACGCGCCGACTCGTTGGCGCTCGACCTGCACAAGTGGGGCTTTCTTCCCTTCGAGATCGCCTGCGTGCTGGTGCGCGATGCCGAGGCGCAGCGCGCGGCCTTCTCGCTGACCCCCAGCTACCTGCGGGACGAGGGGCGCGGGGTGATTGCCGGCGGGTTAACCTTTGCTGAACGCGGCCCGGAGCTCACGCGCGGCTTCAAGGCGCTGAAGGTGTGGATGTCGTTCAAGGCCCACGGCGTCGACGCCATTGGCGCCATCGTGGAACAGAACGTGATGCAGGCGCGCGCCTTCGCCGAGCGCATTGCGCAGGTGCCGGGGATCGAGCTGTGCGCGCCGGTCGCGCTGAATATTGCGGTGTGGCGCTGGGTGGCCGACGGCTTCACGGAGGAGCAGCACGATGCCCTGAACCGCGAACTGCTCCTGCGCATTCAGGAGAGCGGCCTGGCCGTCCCCAGCGGCTCACAGGTCCGCGGTCGATACGTGATTCGCACCTGCATCACGAACCATCGCACGCGGTGGGCCGATCTCGAGCGGTTTGCAGACGGGATTGCACCGCTGGCGCACGCCATCGAACAGGAGATGCGGGCAGCGCGCTGATCGGTGGCGGCGCTTCCCACGATACAAACGGCGGGCGTGGCACCGTGCCTCGGGTGCCACGCCCTCTCGCTGTACGTCCGCCGTGCGCTCGGCCGCCATGCGCGGCCGCCTGTCGCCTACGGCGCGATCTGGTGCCCCATGTCCACAACGCCGCCACGCGTGCTGGTGTAGCGCACGTTGAGCTTGCGGTCGGCGGCCTCGGCGCCCGCCTTCACGCGAATGGTGATCACCTTCGTTTCCCCACCGTTCAGCCAGAACTCCTCGGGCCGGCCAATCGTGCGCGTGTTCGCGGACTCCGCGCGCACGGTCACCATATCGGGCCGCACGATCTTTACTCGCTTCGCCATGTCGAGCGCCGTCGGGAGCCGCCCGGCATTGCGCAGCGTGACCTTTACTTCGTGCGTCGCCGAGTCGGCAACGACCTTGGCTCCCTTCGCCGGCTTGGAGGGCTTCACCAGCGACGACGTAACGCTGACGATCTCCACCGATGGCAGCGACTGCGCCATGTAGAGGTTGAACATCGCCTGGTTCTTGGCCCACTTCTCCAGCCATTCGGGCGGCGCATTCTGCTGCCAGAACTTGGGGTTGAATCCGCCGGCTTCCACCTCGCCCATCGTGCCGGGCCCCGTGAACTTCGTCCACGGTTTGAAGCACTTGCCACCATAGTCTTCGTCGCAGAAGCGGAGCACTTCCCACTCCTCGATGCGCCCGTCGTTGTTGTAGTCCTTCTCGCGGCCGCCATTCCACAGCTCGTCGCCGTACCAGATGGACCCATACTGGAAGTAGCCAAAGTCCGGGCCGTGCCCAAAGAGCGGCGAGGGACGCGCCGAGTCGCCGGTGAAGGGGTTCACCGCAATGCGGGTGTTGTACGTGCGATACACGTCGCCCGCCCACGGATAGCCCGTCTTGGCAATGCCCACCGAGTCAAAGTGCTGATACAGCTTGAGGTCGGCGGGATACATGCACTCCGTCTCCTCGCAGGTTGACGGCGGGCGCAGCATCATCGGCACCGCGGTGTCCATCGAGTTCACGACGCCGACGTTCGCGTGCGACATCAGGAAGAGCACCACGGCGCGCGTTTCGGGCTCCGAGAGCGGATATTCTCCGGCGCCGCCCTGCGTCCAGCCGCGTCCCGTGGCTTCGCGCATCGGACGCCAGTTCTCCGGGTAGTTGCGGTGCAGGTCGAGGCCGCCAATGCCGTCCTCGTTGACGCGCCCGTCGCCGTCGTTGTCGACGCCCTCGGGCATCATCAGGTAATCGCCCTTGCCGGGGCCGACGCGGCGCATCAGGCGTCCCTTCTTGTCCACCGTGTCGATGACCGCGTCACCCTTGCCCGGTCCGACGTACTTGCGCAGCTGCGTGATGAAGCCATCGCCGTCGAGATCCTCGGGCGGATCCTCATCGAGCAGCCCGTCGCCGTCGTCGTCGTACGGACGGACCGTGCTGCGGTTCGCCTGCGCCGTGAGCCGGTACATATCCGACCCGTCCGGATTGTTCATCGGCTTGATGTAGACCGTCTTGGTCTTGAGCAGCTGCGTGACCGCGGCATCCTTGCCGTAGTTCTCCACGAGATACCAGGCGAGGTACAGCGCGCTCTCCGTGGCAGTGATTTCGCCCGAGTGCCGGCCTCCCTCAAAGAAGGCCGCGGGCTTGTCGGTATCCTTGCCGCTCTTCTTCTCGGTGAGCGTCAGTTGCCAGATGTCGCGCCCGCCGAAGCTCTTGCCGACCGACGTGAGTTCCACGAAGTCGGGGTGCTCCTTGGCCCACTTGCGCATCCACTCTTCGATCTCGACGCTGGTGTGGTAGTGCTTGAAGTCCATCTGTCCGGCCACGAGCGGCTTCACCTGCTCGTAGTTCACCAGCGGAAACGCGCTCGTGCCGGCGCGCTGGCCTGGGACGATGAGGACCTTCGGCGGACCGGAGGGTCCTTCGTTGCGAAAGCCGCCGCGCTGGGCGCCGGCAGTGGACGCCGCGGCTGCGCACAGGACCGCGAGCGCTCCAAGAGATCGAAGATTCATGACGAGAACCCGGTTCGGGTGATTCCCGCGGCGCACGCGCGCGCGCGGACTACGGATGCTACGCGACAGGGGGCGGTGATGTTGTAACGCTAGGCACGCGCGGCAAAGAGCCGCATCTGAATGGTCGTGATCGTCTCGGCAAAATCATCGATGACAATCCGCAGCCGCGCCACCCGGCCGGACGTGGCGACTCGGTCGAGTTTGCAGTACCCAATGGTCTCGCCGCGCACGAGCGGCCGCCAGGCGCCGTCGCCCATATCGGCGTCGACACGATAGCGGGCGACCTGCTGCCCCTCGTCGATGCGCTCGGCGAGGCGCAAAACGCCCAGCGCCGTCGGCTGCGGGAGCGCGGCCATTCCCTCGATGCGCTTGCCGGGACCGATCTTCCATCCCCACCCCAGACGCGGCAGTTCCTTGGCAAACAGCCGGTCGCGCGCCTGCTTGAACCCGCGCAGCCGCGCAACATCGGCCGCCGCGAGCAGCCCGTCACGATTGGGCGGGACATTCAGCAGCAGCTTGCTGTTGCGCCCAACGGACGAGAACCAGATGCCCACCAGGTCATCGACCGACTTGACCTTGGCATCCTCGGCGGCGTGATAGAACCACCCCGGGCGGATCGACACATCGGTTTCACCGGGGCGCCAGACCGACCCGTCGCGATCGCCGTGCTGCAGCGAGCGAATGATCTCCGGACCATCCACGCCAGGGGCGGTGACAATGGCCGGATTGACGGTCGACCAGTTGGGATCGCCCGCCGAGCCGCGCTCGTTGCCGATCCAGCGCACGTCCGGGCCGGCATCGGAGAACATCACCGCGTTGGGCTGCAGTCGACGCACCGTCCCCCAAATCCGAGGCCAGTCATAGGTCTGCTTGCGCCCGTTGGGGCCTTCACCATTGGCGCCGTCAAACCAGACCTCGGCGATGTCGCCGTACTGCGTGAGCAGTTCGGTCAGCTGGGCGATGTAGAGGTCGTTGTACTTGGGCGAATCGCCGTAGACCGGCGAGTTGCGGTCCCACGGCGAGCAGTAGAGCCCCACCCGCAGCTTCTCGGCGCGCGCAGCGTCCACGAACTCGCGCACGACATCGCCGCGGCCGTCGCGCCACGGGCTCGACGCCACGGAGTGTGTGGTGGTCCTGGTGGGCCACAGGCAGAAGCCGTCGTGATGCTTGGCGGTGAGTATGACCGCCTTCGCCCCCGCCTCGCGCGCGGTGCGGGCCCACTGTCTCGCATCGAGCGACTGCGGGTTGAATATGCGCGGATCTTCCGTGCCGTCGCCCCACTCGCGGTCGGTAAAGGTGTTGACGCCGAAGTGCAGAAAGAGCGCAAACTCGTCGCGCTGCCAGGCCAGCTGGGCGGCGGTGGGACGAGGGCGCGCGCGACGCGGCAGTCGCGCTGCGGTGGACGGCTCGCCGGCAGACGCCGCGGCGGCGGGAGACAACGCGGCGGCAGCCGACGCGGCGGCCGCGGCACGCAGGAAGTCGCGACGTGATGTCATTTGAGCTGTAGGGTACCGCGCAGACGCAGGTCGCGCGAGGAGGCGCCAACGAAGAGCGTGAGCTGCTCGGGCAGCACGCGCCGGCGCCCATCGAGATCTCGCACCGCGAGCTCGGCCACGGGGAGTCGCCACACGATGTCGCGTGACTCGCCCGGCACCAGCGTCACGCGCGCCACGCCCCGAAGCGCCAGCACGGGTTGGGCCGTCGGAGCGCCGTCGTGTCGTATGTACAGTTGCGGCACCTCGTCCGACACCACGCGGCCGGTGTTGCGAAGCACGAAGCGCACCAGCACGGTATCGCGCGCCGACTGTGCCTGCTGCGGCAAGTGGAGCGCTGCGTACTCGAACGTCGAGTAGCCCAAGCCATAGCCGAAGGGAAAGAGCGGTTGCCCCGTGAGGTCCGCGTAATCATCGCCGCGCCCGGTGGGGAGATGATCGTACGTCAACGGCAGCTGCCCCTCGCTGCGCGGCACTGTGAACGGAAGCCGTCCGGCCGGCGACTCACCCAGCAGCGTGCGAGCGATCGCCGCCGCGCCATCGTCGCCCGGATACGGCGCCCAGAGAACGGCCGCGGTCTCGTGCATCCACGGCGTGGTAATGACGGCCCCGCCGGCGACCAGCACCACCACGACCGGCGTTCCGGTTGCAGCCACGCGCGCGATGAGCGCCTCCTGTTCTCCCGGAAGGCGCAGCGACGAGCGATCGCGAAACTCCCCTTCGTCGATGGTCGCCACGATCACCGCGACCTCTGCTCCGCGCGCGGCGTCAGCCGCCTCGGCCATCTGCCGTTCCACCGTGGCCTCGCGCGCACGACGCCAGAGCAGGCGGATGCGCCCCGGCCCCGCCGTTTGGCGGTATTCGAGCCGCAGCGCGTGCGACGCGCCGACGCGCAACGCTACGCGCGACGAACGCACCCCGTACGAGATCTTGTCCCACGCATCCACGGCCAGCGAGTCGTCTATCCACAGCCGGTATCCGTCGTCACCCTCAACCTCGAGTGAGACGCCGGGTTCCGACGGGCCCTGCAGCGCACCAGTCCAGCGCACCGAGTACCACGCGGTGCCCAGCCCTGGCGCTGGTGGCAGAAAGGTCCACGTGTAGTCCACGCGGTGCTCGCGGCGCACGTGCGCGGGAGCGCCCTCCAGCGACGGATTCGCGAAATACTCCGCGCGCATACCCGAACCGAACGCGGCGCTGTCGATCGCCCGCCACGCCGTCGTGCGAGCGTCGACACCGGACGCCAGGCGCAACTCGGCGCCCGCGGGGAGCCGCTCACGCAACGCGCCGACGAGCGAACTCGGCACCAGACGCCGCGCGCTGTAGCCGCCGGCGGGGAGCGCCGTCGCAGCGTCGCCGATGACGGCGACGCGCCGAGTGGTGGACGGGAGCGGGAGCACCCCACGCGGATTGTGCAGCAGCACGAGCGAGGCCTGCGCGACGCGGGCCGACAGCGACGCATCGGCCGCCGCGCGGCCGGCGTCAGTCGCGTACGGCGCCTCAAAGAGCCCCAACGCGAACTTGAGCCGAAGGACGCGCACCACGGCGGTGTCGATGACGGCGGCCGGGATCAAGCCGCGACGAAAGGCGTCCCAGAAGAGCGGCGCGCTGTCGAAGCCTCCCTGGAAGATCACATCGAGTCCGGCACGCATCGCGCGCGCGGTCGACACCGCGTAATCGGCGGTTGTGCGGTGCAGCACGTTCGCGCCACCCACGGCCCCCGCATCGGCAATCGCCACGCCGGCAAAGCCCCACTGCCGCCGCAGCACATCGCGCAGCAGCATCGGATTGGCCGTGGCGGGAAGCCCGTTGACGCTGTTGTATGACGCCATCACGGCGCGCGCTCCGGCGTCGACGACGGTGGCGCGGAAGGGCGACAGGTGCAGGTCGTGCAACGTCGCGTCGTCCACGCCCACCGGCCAGGAATCGCGCCCCCCATCGCCGTGGTTGATGGCGAAGTGCTTGGGCGTGGCAATCACACCCGCCCCCTCGATGGCGCGCACGTATGCGCTTCCCATTGCCGCGCTGAGCCAGCTGTCCTCTCCGTACGTCTCTTCCACACGTCCCCAACGCGGGTCGCGCGCCAAGTTGACGACCGGCGAGAGCAACAGGCGAAGGCCGCGCGCACGCGCCTCCGCGCCAATCTCCCCTGCCGTACGGCGCATCAACGAGGTATCGAACGTGGCGGCCAGCCCGATCGCCTGCGGGTAAATGGGCGCGCCGTCCTGCAGCACACCGTGCAATCCTTCCTCGAACAGGATCGCGGGAATGCCCAGCCGCGTCTGCTCCACGAAGAACCGCTGCACGGTGTTCGACCGCTCCACGCCCCGCCTGGCCGCCTCCGCTCGCGACGCGCCACCGAGCGTATCGGTCAACTGTATGCCGAACGCGCCGTGCCGAAGCCGCGCGCCGTCGCGGGCCAGATCGCCGGGCGCCATATACAGCTGCCAGAACTTTTCCTCGAGCGTCATTCGCGCCAACAGCAGCTGCGCGCGCCGCTCCGCCGACAGCGCGGCGTTCATCCACGGCCGTGGATCCTGGCGAGGGGCCGGCCCGTGAGGGGCCGGCCCGTGAGGGGCCGGCCCGTGAGGGGCCGGCCCGTGAGGGGCCGGCCCGCCGAATCCCACGACCAACGCGAGCCCCGCCGCGAGAACGCTACGCACGTCCCATCGCCACGATGATGGCCCACTCGGCGGCCGTGACCGGCGTCACGGAGAGGCGGCCCACGCGGAGCAGCGCCATCTGCGCCAGCGGCTTGGCCGCCTTGATCATCGGCAGCGTGACGGCGCGCGGCAGCCGCTCCACGGCGCGCAGGTCGACCATGACCCACGCCGGCGCGTCAGGCGATGACTTCGCATCGTACCCGTCGTGCGAGCGGTCAAAGGCCGTGGCGTCGGGATACGCTTCGCGCACCACTTCGCAGATGCCCACCACCGCCGATGGCTCGGCGTTGGAGTGGTAAAAGAAGACCAGATCGCCGGTGCGCATTCCGTCTCGCATGAAGTTGCGCGCCGCGTGGTTGCGCACGCCATTCCAGTGCGTGGTGCGGCCACGCGCGGCCATCAGGTCGTCCCACGAGAACACATCAGGCTCCGACTTCACGAGCCAGAAGCGCCGCTCACCGCGCGCGCGCGGCGCAAAGACCGCCGCCCACGGGCCGGAGGTCGCGGGCGCGGCAGTCGTTGCGAACTCTTTCGCCGCCGTGGCGGCACGGGTCTTCTTGGCAGGCATGGCGGACTGAAAAATGAAAAGGGCCGTCGCGACAAGCTACTGTGCGCGGCGGCCCTTCGCCCCTCCAGCCGCGATCGTCGCCGGCTGCTACTTCTCGCCCAGCGGAAGATCGAGCCGCACGCAGACGCCCGGCTGATCCTGACGGTTCTCAATGCGGCAGCGCCCACCGACGCCACGCACGCGCAGCGCCACGAGCGAGAGACCCAGCCCCATTCCCGGCACCTCGCCGGTAAGCGCCGGGTCGCCCTGCACATACGGTTCTAGCGCACGCTGCAACTGGCGCGGCGTGAGGTGCAGCCCGTCATCCTCGACCTCAATGCGCACGCCGTCGCTCCCCGTCATGGCGAGCCGCACCGTCACCGACGGACGTCCCTTGGGGTGAAAACGCCGGGCGTTCTGCATCAGCTCCCGCAGGATCACCTGCATCGAGACTTCCCCCAGCGGGATCTTCGTGTCGGGCATCCCGGGCGCCACCTGCATAGCAATGGCGTCCACGTTCTGCGCCGCCGCGGCGTCACGAACGAGGAGCACCAGCCGGCTGAGCGACATCGGCACCTCGCGCGACGCGCCATCCTCCACGAACCCAAGCACGTCCTGCACCGCCTCGTTCAGCCGGTTCGTGGAGTTCACCACGATATCGAGCATTTGGCGTTCACGCTCTCCGGGCAGCTGCGCGCGCACGCTGGCGAGCCGGTCCACGGCGCCGACGATTCCCGTCAACGGCGTGCGCAGCTTGTGCGACACCAGTTCGTGGAACTCAAACTGCCGCATCTGCCGCTCCACCTCGTGCGTCACGTCGCGCAGACTCACGATCACCAGACCGTCGGGATCGTCGGGATGCTGGTGCGGCGTCACGAGCACCCACTCACGGAAGTGCCCTCCGGGCACCGTGCGGACCAGGTGGAATGGCAGTCCGCGCCCTTCGTTGCTGCCCCAACGTTCCCACGCATCGGACGGCTCCGGCACGCTCTCGCGCGCCAGGCGCTCGATGAACGGCCCGCCGATCGGGTCATCCCCGCCGAAACCGAGATACCGACGCGCCGCCGCATTGCAGTGGAGCACCCGGTCCATCCGGTCGAGCAGCACGAACCCATCGTTCGCGTGCTCCACGGCCCAGAAGAACCGGTCGTGCTCCGCGTTCGCCCGCTGCTGCACCCCGAGCCGCACCAGCGCCGACACCCGCGCGCGCAGTTCCCATTTGTTGAACGGCTTGCCAAGAAAGTCGTCCGCCCCTGCCTCCAGGCCGCGCACCATCGAGTCGGTGTCGGCCAGGGCGGTGACCATCACGATGGGAATGCTCCGCTGGCGCGGCTGCTCACGCAGCCGACGACAGACTTCGAAGCCGTCCATGCCCGGCATCATCACGTCCAGCAGAATCAGGTCCGGATCGAACGTCTGCACCTTCTGCAGGCACTCGGGCCCCGACGCCGCCTGAGCGATCTCGTAGCCCTCCCTGGCGAGCGCCGCCTCCACCGTGGCGCGCCCAGAGGCGGTGTCGTCCACCACCAGCAGGCGGCTCTGTCGCGGTGCGGTCTTGTTGAGAATCACGCGGGTACTCCCCCTTCTGGCATGCCGATGTAACCGGCAATCCGGTCGCGCAGCGCGCGCAGGGCGATCGGCTTGGTGACATAGTCCGTGGCACCTACCCGGAGGATCCGCTCGCGATCCCCGGACATGGCGTGCGCGGTGAGCGCAATAATTGGAGTATCGGAAAACTGGGGCTCGGTTCGAAGTTGCCGGATCGCGGCCACCCCGTCGAGGCGCGGCATCTGAATGTCCATCAGGATCAGTGCCGGGTGCAGCGCGCGCGCCTTCTCCAAAGCCTCTTCGCCGTCGCGCGCCACTTCCACACGAAAACCCTTCGCCGTCAGGTAGGCGAGGAACGTCTTCACGTTGCCGCCATCGTCTTCGGCGAGCAGCACCGTCAGCGGGCTCCCGCCAGAGCGGCGCCCCATCATCGCCGGCGCGATGTCCGGCGCGCTGGAGGCGCCGGGCGACGCGATACGGCGCGGCAGGCGCACCGTGAAGGTGCTGCCCACGCCGCGCACACTTTCCACATCGACGGCGCCGCCCAGCACCTCGGCGAGTTTCGCGACAAGCGCAAGCCCGAGACCGGTTCCCCCGTATGGGCGCGCCAATCCCTGATGCACCTGCTCGAACGGGCGGAAGATGCGCGTCATCTCCTCGGCGGTCATTCCGATGCCGGTATCGGAGACGCGGATCACCACCGCCTCGCGCGCGGTATCGACTCCCACCTCACATCGCACGCGCCCACCCGCGTCGGTGAACTTCACCGCGTTGTTCAGCAGGTTGAGCAGGATCTGACGGACCATACGTCCATCCGTCTCGATGGTCACGGCCTCGGCTGGAAGGTCGCGCTCGATCCGAATCGAGCGCTCACGCGCCAGCTGCTCCACCAGGCGCAGCGCCGCCTCGGCCTGACCCACGACGTCTTGCGCCGCGAACTCCGGCTTGAGCTTGCCCGCGCCGATCTTGGCCAGATCCAGAATATCGTTGATCAGCGACAGCAGGTGCTGCCCGCTCTCCTCCACCAGGGCCAGCTTCTCGTCCTGGCTGTCGGTGAGTGGCCCCCACACCCCTTCGCGCGTCGCCTCGGTCATTCCGAGAATCGCGTTCAGCGGCGTGCGCAGTTCGTGGCTCATCGCGGCGAGGAACTCGTCCTTCGCACGGGCCGCCCGCTCGAGGTCCGCGTTCACGTCGGTCAGGTCGGCGGTGCGTTCCTCTACCAGATGCTCGAGCTGTGCGCGCTCGCCGGCGAGGATGCGCCGCGCCTCGACGAAGCCCGAGATGTCCTTCAGCGCGCCGGCGTGCATTGGAGGCTCCCCGTGGCCGCCGGGGTCAATCATCAACTGGTGGCGCACGTGGCGCCAGGTGCCACCCACCGTCACCACGCGGTATTCCGTGCCGCACGTCACGCCGGCGTTCGCCTGTGCCCTGGCAAGCTCGGCGCGCACCCGCGGCAGGTCCTCGGGATGCACCCGCGCGAGCCACCATTCCACCGGGTCAGCCGACGGCGGCATCTCGCCCACCGGCAGCTCCGTGCCGGTGCGCTCGGCGTCGAATCGCCCCGTGGAAAGGTCGATCGCATAGGCCACATCGCACGCGACGCTCGTGGAGAGGCGCAGCCGGCGCGCCAGCCGGTAGAGTTCGTGCTCTTTGCGCGCGACTTCCCGCATCTCACGCATCCGGAGCAGGCGCAGCGCACGGTACTTCTCGGTCGCCGCCAGCGTCTCGGACAGCCGCGCCAGGCAGTAGGCCTCGGCGGCGCGCAGTTGAGCGCCGTCCCCGCAGCGCACCACGTGGCAGACGCCCAGCACCTCGCCACGCCACAGCACCGGCATCACCAGCGTGTAGCCGCGCGGCCGCGCCGGACAGGCCGCGCACGGTCCTTCCGGCACGGGGAGCATCAGCGCGTCGCTGGCCCCCATCGCCCACTCGTCGTGCGCCACCAGCGCCCGCGATTCCACGGCGCGCTGGATCAGGGCATCGTTGCGCGCCGAGAGGGGCTGGCAGCGGCCATCTGGCGGACGTGTTTCATAAGCAGTGATCAGCCGTCCGTAGGGATCGGCGCGCAGAAAGGTGAACAGCAGGTCGGCGAACTCCGGCAGCGTGACCACCAGCACATCCGCATTCTCGATGCCCAGCTGGGCGTCTTCGATGGATCGTGCGATCGCATCGTACTGCTCCCAGAGCGCCGCCAGCGGATCGCGCTCGGCGCGGAGCGGATCCGGCAGGGCATCCGCCGCGCTCGCCGCCAGTGCGTCGTCGAGCAACGCATCCGTCAACGCCTCGCGCGACGCCTGGCCGACCAGCGCGGCGAACGGCACGCCCGCACCGTTCATCGGTGCCATCAGGCCTCCACGAACGCCACCGTCGCGGCGGCCGACAGCGGCAGCCGCCCGCGCATTGCCTTGAGTTTGCGGCGCAGCGTGCGCACATGCATTCCCAGCATCGCCGCGGCCACCGTGCGATTATACCCCGTGCGCTCAAGCGCCACGGCGATGAGACGCTCTTCCGCCTGCGTCACATTCAGGTCCTCCAGCACAACGACGGCTGGCACCACCGGCGCGCTCCCACGAACGTTGCCCGGCAGCGCCGTGACCGTCTCGTCGGCCGTCGCCCCACCCGCGTCGGCCATCACACGGTGGATCGCACTGCGCACCACGCGCGGATCGACGGGCTGCAGCAGGTACTGCCGCGGCGCCCCATCGGCCAGCGCCACCACGTCGGTGGTCCCGGCTGTTGTCGAGAGCACGAGCACCGGCGTCTCCAGCCCTTCGGCGCGCAGCAGGCCTGTGAGTTCGACGCCATGCTGCGTCGGCACCGGATGCCGCGTCACGACCACGTCGACCGTCTCGTGATACAGCACGGCGAGGGCATCATGCACCGACGCCGCGCTGCAGGTGTCATAGCCGCTGTGACGCACGATGTTCTCAAGAACGGCGCGCATTTGCGGATCGGGTTCAACACATAGAATGCGGGCGTGGCGCACTTCGAGCGCCTGGGCAGCGACTGCCATGATCGGCTTCCCCGTGGTGATGATGAGCCAGTGAGTCAGACCTGTGCTCACCCTGCATTGCACGTTGAGTGCCGTCCCGGCGGCAGCAGCGGCAACGGCGTGATGTGACGGCCGCTACTCCCACCGTGACGGCAACGCTCCCCGAAACCCCACGAAACGGGCGCGCGCGAAGGCCGCTGCGCCGTGCACGGGGCATTCCGTCTCCCTCCGCGCGGCCAGAATGCCCCGCCACCGGATGGACGAATTGTCCCTCCCCCGCGCACGCCGACGTGGCATCCCGCGCGCCCCGGGCCCCGACGTGGCAACCGCCGCCCCCCGCGCACGCGGAGGACGGCGGCAGAACTCACGCAGGCCGCGCAGCGGCGGCCAATGCGCTACGCGATACCCTTGGCGATGGCCTTCAGCACGGCGTCGCCGAACGTGTCGATCTCGTCGACGCTCGTGTAGACGCTGGGGGTGATGCGAATGCCGCTGAACTCCGGATGGCCAATCGGCGTGGTGACGATCTTGTGCTTGTCCAGCAGCCACCCGCCCAGCTTGCCGGGTTCGATGCCGTCGACGCTGAACATGCAGATGGCGCCGGCGCGATCGTTGTCGAGCGGCGTCAGCACCTTCACCCTGTCACTCGCGGCAAGCAGGCGCTTGGCCCACCGGTCGCGCAGATAGCGGAGCCGCGCGATCTTGCGCTCGGGGCCGATGCCGCGACTGAACGCGAGCGCGGCGGAAACGGCGTTGAAGTTCGCCTGGGGGTGCGTGCCGATCTCCTCGTACTTCCGGATGTTCGCGGCATTGCCCTCGGTGGAGCCCATCAGCGACCAGAGCTGCGGAATCTTGGCCTTGCGCACATACAGGAATCCGGTGCCGATGGGGGCGTGCGTCCACTTGTGGAGCGACGTGCCGTAATAGTCGCAGTCCAGCTGGTCGCGCGTGAACGGGAAATGGTTGAACGCGTGCGCGCCGTCGACAAAGACCTCGATGCCGAGCGGGCGGGCCATCTGCACGATCTGCCGCACGGGGAGGATCTGCCCCGTCAGGTTGGTGATGTGCGTGACCTCGATCACCTTGGTGCGCGGCGTGATCGCCTTCCGGAACTGCTCCACGATGTACTCGTCCGACGGCGGCGGCACCTTGAAGGAGATCTGGTTCAGCACGATCCCCTCGCGCTTCACGCGCTGCTGCCACGACGTGATCATGCGCGGGTAGTTCTGGTTGGTCAGCAGCACCTCATCGCCGCGTTTGAGATCGATGCCGAAGATCATGATCTCATTGGCTTCGGAGGCGTTGCGCACGACCGCCATTTCCTCCGGATCGCAGCCGAAGTCGCGGGCCAGGTCGCGCCGCGTGCTCTCCATCCGCGGCTCGAGCACGCGCCACATATGCTCGACCGGCAGTTCGTTGGTGAACTTGAGGTCGCGGATCATCTGCTCGAGCACGTGCGACGGCGTCGGCGAAATCCCCCCGTTATTGAGGTTGATCATCGTGCGATCGGCGTCGAAGGCGCGCTGGATCTGCGCCCAATACAGCTCGTCGTCGGCGAGCGCCGCCGGGGCGCGGTCGCCCGCGATCACGTTGGCCTTGAAGAGCTGTTCCATGGCATTGGCGCGAAACGCGGGAAGCGTGACGCCGGCAGCCGTGAGGCCCGCAAGGAAGTTGCGACGGTCCATGGGAGTGAGAGACGGTGGACGGTGTACGAGCGAGGACGGACTCAGGGGGCGACGCTTCACACGCGTCAGCTGCGGCTAATATGCGGACTCACGGGCGATGCGCCAGCCGACGCCCCTTTCCCTTGCTCTCTTCTATCTCCCCTCTCCCATCTCCAGTCTGCCGTTACGGCACTACAACCAACCCGGCCTCGCCCCCAAATTCGTCCGTCACCTTGGTGAGGTTGGCCGGCGCACGCCACTCGCTGCCGTTGATGCGAACCGCCACACGCTGCGGGCCGGGGGGCACGTGGACCTGCAGTTCCCACGCATCGAGCACCCACTGCATGCGCACCGGCTGCCAGGCGCTGAAGCTCCCGTACGCCTCCACACGCGCCGACGCGTTGGCCAGCACGCGGATGGTCATCGTCGCGCCGCCGTCGGGATCGCCCCGCATCAACACGATGGCGCCGTAGCGGTCGATTTGCAGCACGGCCGGATCGCGCCGCAGAAAGAGCACGCGCACTGATGCCGAGAGGAACTTCGCGTCAGGCAACGCTCGCAGGGGATCGGCCAGCTGACGCCCCCCCGAAACCGTGAGCGCGATGACCGGCGACAGATAGAAGGCCGCGGCAAGCATCATCGCGCGGTCGTTGACCTTGGTGGCCACCCCTTCGCCGCGACGCAGCGTACCGACGGCAGCCAGATCCAGGGCCGCAAAGCTCTGCTGCACCGTGACGGTGGCATCGCGCACGATATACGGCCCAACCGGGCGTCGTGACGGCAGACTGCTCGCGGCGAGCAGGTCGGTGTCGCGCGAGCGGGTGACAACACCGGCCACCGTGCCAGAGGTCCGCCCGTACTCACCCCACGCCCCAACATCGTAGGCCGACGACTGCAGGTTGGTCCCCGTGCGGTTGGTCACGCCCGCCGCGGTGCCAGCCCAGACGCCGCGCGGCCCGTAGGCGTGTTGTACCCGGAGAAACGTGGCGCCATTGCCGCCGCTCGACAGCGAGTTCAATCCAAAGAGCGCGCCAGCGATGCCCGACTCCACACGCCAATGCGGCTGCCGCGCAAACTGATAACGGATCGCGAGCAGTCCCTGCGCCGTGTCGATAGAGTCGCGGGCGGCGGTCATTGACCCGCTCGCCGTGGTGACGACCCGTTCGTGCGTCCTGCGCCATGTCAGTCCCAACAGGGCGGCATTGCGCGACCGCGTACCGGCCTGCCGAACCTCGGCGACGCCCGCTTCCACGCGAATCTCATCAGGGGCCTGCGCCGCCGCGGTGCGGAACGCGGCGATCAGCAAGCAGGCGGCAACGGGACCCCTCATCGCATGGACGTCACGGCCTCCGCGGATTGGTGAACGCGGACGCAGCGGGGGCGGGTGGCAGGAGCGACATCACCCCGCGGGCGCGCAGATCGAGTGCAGCTTCCGGCGCCCAGCCGGCGGCGACGTCGCCTTGGACCGACTGCGCAAGAGCGTAGAGCTGCACGTTCGTGGCCCCGCGCGCCATCAGGTCAGTAACCGTCTGGGCAGCGCGTGCCGGCGGCAGCCCCTTCGCGACGAGCTCAGTGAGCACGCCGAGCGGAAGGGCCAGTGACCGGCTGGGCCAGGCCGCGCGCATCTTCTTCAGAATGGGCGCGGGAACGCCGACATAGAGCGCGTCGGCGCCGGCAGCAATCTCGTCCTCGCTTGGGTTGGGCGCGAGCTGATCGCGCGCAACCTGCAGCCGCTTTCCAAGGGCGGCGACGGCGTCCGTAATGCGCTTCGGCGTTGCCCGCTTGGCGATCCCCTCGTTGGCCTTGGCGATCAAGAGGCCCTCGGGAAGCCCAATCGCTCGCGCAGTCACGAGCTCACGCTCGACGGCACGTCGGACACCAGCGTCCGCCGTCGCATCGAGGCGCGCCGCTTGCGCCGACGCCGCGGAGACCGCGGTGAACGAGGCAAGCGAGAGAAGGGTCAGTCGACGAATTGTCATTACGGTGCCTGCACGATAAGTACGGAGTTTTCACGCCCGAAGTCCAGATCACGCGAGCGCTGGGCGCGCGGATCGGTCATCCAGGTGGTGCCATCCACGACGAACGCATACACATGGCGCCCCGCCGACAGCGGGACCGTAACGCTCCACGTCCCCGCCTCGCGACCGGGCTCCAACAGCGTCGCGCTCTGGGACCAGCCGTTGAAGTCGCCTACCAGCGCCACCTGCGCCGCCCGTACGTCACGCAGGGTGAACTGCACGGGGACGGGCATCGGCTCGCCATTGCGCGACGCTGGAACGACGGGGAGCGCCTGGGCCGCGGGCGCCCCGGCCAGCTGCGGCGCTCGCTCGTCGACCGTCGTGGCCTGCCGCGCCACGAAGCCGAGCAACAGTCCAGCGGCGGCCAGCGTCGCCGTGGCCGTCAGTGAGAACGGCGCGGAGGGCCACGTGACACCGCGCCACCACCGGCGCGGGCGCCCTTCAACCGTACTGAGAATGCGCGAGACGAGCCGCGGGTTGTTCCCCGCGCGCCGCCGCAGCGCGTCCGCCGCCCGCTCAATCAGTTCGTCATGTGCTTCAATCACGTCACATCTCCTGTTCCAGGCGGGTGCGCAGCGCATCACACGCGCGCTTGACCCGCATACGAAGTGCCGACAACCGCACTCCGGTGATGACCGCCATATCCTCGTACGACAAATCCTCCACGTGCCGCAGGAGGAACGCTTCTCGCTGCTCCGACGGCAGCTCCTCGAGCGCCGCCTCGACCGCTTCCATAAAATCCCGCGAGGAGTCGGGCGACTCCGCCGCCACGGCGGGCAGCTCGCCCGTGACCACCAGCGATTCCCGCCGACGCCGACGCTCCCGCGCCGTGCGGCACCGATTCGCCAAAATGCGGAACAGCCAGGGTTCGAACCGCGCATCCGGCCGGAACTGCCCCAGGTGGTCGTAGACACGCACGAACGTGTCTTGCACCGCCTCCTCCGCATCCTCCTCCTCGCCCAGCATGTACCGCGCATACCGCAAACAGCGCCCGTGGAAGAACTCCACGAGTTCCGCAAACGCCGCAACGTCCCCGTTGCGCGCGCGCAACGGAATGGCGGGATCGATGTCGGTACTCGGTCGCACGGGAATCGGATCGGCGGGTTGGATAGCCCACAATACCCCGTGCGCCTCCTCCCTCGCTACCGTCCCCACCCGCCGTGCGCGCGATGCCATCAGACTCCGCCGAGAGAGACCACCCTACCCTTCCCTCCACGCCTCGGACTGCCACACCGACATGGCGATCCGCATCTACTTTCAAGCCATTGCCAATAAACACTTTAGACATCTGCCACTACCCCGGACACATCGTCCTCATCCGGATCGGCTACACTTGCACATACCCGCCGTGGCCGTCTGGCGTCACATTCATTATCGGCTGGCGCCCGCCAATCACCCGTGGCATTCTGTGGGACACTTCCCGATCAGGAATAGTTCGTGACCAGCTCCCTCGCCGACGCTCCAGCGACCGCCGCGCCTGCCGG
>JARIEY010000116.1 GCA_031127085.1 Gemmatimonadota bacterium
GAGGCCACGGCCCACGATGTTGAAGTCGTTGGCGCGGCGTTCTTCGAGCTGCAGGCCGCCCTGGAACGTGGAGTTCCAGCCCGAGCCCGTGAACGCCCACGTGCCGCCCACCGTCATGTTGGTCTGCAGGGAAGTGCCGTCGCCCTGAATGACCGTGCCGGGGTAAATGCCGCCCTGCGTGGAGCCGAACTTCTGGAGCTGCAGCGAGGCCGGGGCCACGATGTAGTTCTCGCTCGAGAAGCGGTCGGCGCCGCCCGAGGCGGAGAAGTTGATGTTGTTGTGCTCGTCAGAGAACGCGCTGTAGTTCAAGCGCCCGCTGATGATCATGCGGTAGACGTCCTCGTTGTTCTTCATGAGGTTGAACGTCTGGAACGGATTCGACGAGCCCGACGCGCCATACGGGAACGGATTGACCGGGAAGTTCCCGGCGGCATCCCGCTGGTTCATGTTCGCGATCGCCGGCGTGTAGCCGAAGTTGTAGATCGGTGACGACAGCGCGTTGTCGTTGTTCGAGATGCCGCGCTGCGAGAACGAGTGCATCACGTTCGAGCCGACGTTGATCGAGATCTTGCTGCCGATCGCCTGGTCGAGGTTGGCGCGCACCGACTGGCGGCGGGCCCCCGTGTTGATGGCGATGCCGGCATCCTGCTTGTCCTGCGCCGACACGAAATAGCGCGTGTTGTTGGCGCCGCCCGACAGCGAGAGCAGCGTCTCGGTCGACGGGTCGGTGCGGCCATACATCATCTGCTGATAGTCGTAGTACGGGCAGGCCGACGCCGTGCAGTTGGCATTGACGAGCGCCTGCTGGTCCGCGTTGCCGATTACGTCCTTGATGGTCGTCGGCGTGAAGTGCCGCGAGCCCTTCTTGCGGATCAACTGGTACGTGCCGATGCGCTGCGTGAAGTTGAACTTCGGCGCGCCGGTGGCACCCTTCTTGGTCGTGATGACGATGACGCCGTTGGTCGCCTGCGAGCCGTAAATGGCCGACGCGGCCGCGCCCTTGAGGACTTCGACGTTCTCGATGTCGGCCGGGTTGATGTCGGCCAGACGGTTCGTGCCGTTTTCTTCGCCCGAGTTGAGCGAGCCGGTCACCACCGAGAGGCGGTTGCCGCGCACGGCATTGGAGATGATGACGCCGTCAATCACGTACAGCGGGTCAATCTTGCCGATCAGCGACGAGGCGCCGCGGATCTGCACCTGACCGCCGCCGCCCGGGGCGCCGTTGTTCATGCTGATCGTCGCGCCCACCACCTTGCCCTGGAGCGAGTTCTCGAGGGAAACGGACGGCACCGCGTTCAGCTGCTGCGCGTTCACCGACGACACGGCGGTCGCGGCGATACGCTTCTCAATGGTGGAGGCCACGCCCGTGACCGTCACGCCTTCAAGCTGCAGCACGTCCTTGTCGAGCGAGAAGTCGGCCTTCGTCTGGCCGGCGGCGAGACGCGCCGTCGTGCGCTTGAAGCCGATGGCGCGCGCCTGCAGGGTGACTTCACCCGCCGGGATGCGCAGGCGATACTCGCCCCGCTCGTTCGTCCGGACGCCGATGGCCTGGCCGAGCACGGAAACGCTGGCGTCCTGCAGCGCAGCGCCGCCCGCCTGCGTGACCTTGCCGGAGACCTCCCGCGCGCCCTGCGCCTGGGCGGACTGGCCGCCCACGGCGAGGAGCAGCGCGGCAGCCGTCGCCGCGATGAGAATCCTCTTACCCACGTGACCTCCTAAAGAAAGTGGTCTAACTGCCTGCTACGAACAGCACACCAACGTCACGGCCAGGGGGCGGCCTTTCGGCCGCTTTCCCGCCCCGCCGGCATGTCATGGCACCGCCGACGCGGACCGTGTGAGGAACCGGACCCTCCAACAAGGCAATTGGATGGGACAGGTGTCAACCCCTACTGACACGAAAGGCCCTGCCGCACAAGACATTTGTATTTCTACCAGAAACCCTGACGGGTGCGACAGGCCTAGTAACCTCTACTCGCTGAGTGCGCCGCGTGTCACAACCCGCCGCGAGAATGGGCGGAACCCCCTGTTCGAACCACCGCCTGCGACGCAGTTCCGACCAGCGCGCCCGACCCTGGGTCGCACGCCGTCCTGAGGGTTTGCCTCACAGACGAGGGGTGGATAACCCGATGTTTGCCGTTGGAAGAGGGGGGCATTTTTCGCTGTTACAGGCGCCGGATTCCACGGCGCCAAGCGGGCGTTCCCGGACGCTGCACGGCGGAGCAGGCTTTCCGCTGGCTCCACGGCTGGATGCGTTCGGCCGTTGCGTGTGGTCGCGTTATTTCTCCCACCCTAGGTTCACGAGGGACACGATGGTTCAACACACGATTCGAGCGTGGTCGCGGTGGTTGGCTGCCGCGGCGCGGGTTTCGGCGCTCGCTCTGCTGAGCGCCGGCGTTGCGGGCGCTCAGTCCGTGACGATTTCTGGCAAGGTCACATCGGAGGCCGGCCAGCCGATCGTCGGCGCCAATGTCTCGGTCTCGCTGCAGGGGCAGTTCTATGGTAGCGTGGCCAAGGACCGCGGCCAGTACAGCTTCACGGTGCCGTCCAGCGTCGCCAACGGACAGACGACCACGATCACCGCGCGCTTCTTCGGGTTCGCCCCGATCAAGAAGACGATCACGCTCACCGGCTCCTCGGTGACGGCAGACTTTGCCCTCAAGGCCGATCCGTTCCGCCTCTCGGAACTGGTCATCACGGGCGTGGCGACGGAAACGTCGCTCAACAAGGTCCCCTTCTCGATCGCCAAGGTCGACGCGCAGCAGATGAAGGAAGTGCCGGCGAGCTCCCCGGTCGCGGCGCTGGCCGGTAAGGTCTCCGGCACGCGCATCGAACTGGCGAGCGGCGATCCGGGCGCGGCCCCGACCATCCGCCTGCGTGGCGCCACCAACCTGGGCGTGGGCGGCAGCACGCCGCTCATCCTGATCGACGGTGTCATCACCAAGTTCTCGATGGCCGACATCGATGCCTCGGACGTCGAGAACATCGAAGTCCTCAAGGGCGCCGCGGCCGCCTCGTTCTACGGCTCCGACGCTGCCAACGGCGTGCTGAACATCACGACCAAGCGCGGCAAGGACGGCGCGGAAGGCGAGATGCAGATCCGCACCCGCAGCGAGTTCGGCACCTCGGACATCGAGCACTACGTCCCGACGAACAAGCACCACTATTGGGTGCTCAACGCCGACGGTTCGTTCAAGACCGATGCCACCGGCGGCCGCACGATGGAAGCCGACGGCATCATGGACAATAAGTACCCGGCCACGGGCGCCGATATGTGGCGCGACCAGCTGAAGACGTGGCTCGAGAACGGCTCGTTCTATTCGAACAACGTCCAGCTGTCGATGAAGCGCGGCAGCACGAACTTCGCGTCGTCGTTCACGTCCGACCACGACCAGGGCATCATGCCCATGCGTGACGGGTTCTTCCGCCAGACGGCCCGCCTGAATGTCGATCAGGCCGTCAACCCGAAGATGGACCTGTCGATGAGCGTCACCTACGGCACCAGCAAGTACGACCTGCCGCAGGGAAGCACGGGGGCCTGGTTCCCGCTCCTGCAGGCGCCGCCCGATCTCGACCTCAAGTGGCCCGACGCCAAGCAGACGACCATTCCGTTCTTCCCCAAGCTGCCGGTCAGCAAGGGTGGCGCGCTCCGTGAGAATCCGCTCTACAACCTCTCGGTCGCGTCCACGGACTTCAATCGCGAGCGCTTCCTGGGCTCCGCCTCCGTGCGCTATCGCCCCTTCGAGTGGCTCAAACTCGATGCCTCGTACGGCACCGACCGCTCGAACCGCCGCAGCAACAACTACACCCCGCGCGGCAGCCTCACGGCCAATGCGCAGGCGACCGACGGCGCGCTGTCGAACAGCGCCTCCAACGACGTCGCCGAAAACATGCAGATGAACGCGATCGCGTCGAAGCTCTGGTTCGGCAACTTCAACACGACGACGCGCGCGAGCTACCTGATTGAAAAGTTCCATGAGGTCTATTCGTACGCCGGTGGTTCCAAGCTGAACGTGTCGCAGGTGCCGGATATGTCGGCCCTCGATCCGTCGCTGCTGAACGTGTCGTCGTACAACCGCATGATGAACAGCGTCAACTACATGATCTCGCAGGCGTTCGACTACAAGGACCGCTACGTGTTGGACGCGCTCTACCGCAAGGACGGCTCGTCGCTGTTCGGACCGGATGCGCGCTGGGCGGATTTCTATCGCGTCGCGACGACGTACCGCGTCACGGAAGACTTCCAGATCCCCAACGTGCAGGAGCTGCGCATCCGCGCCGCGCAGGGCACGGCGGGCCTGCGTCCGTCGTTCTCGGACCAGTACGAGACCTACTCGCTTGCCAACGGCCAGTACTCCAAGAACCAGCTCGGCAACAAGATGCTGAAGCCGGCCGTGCAGACCGAAAAGGAATTCGGCCTGAACATGCAGTTCCTCAACCGCTTCGACCTCGAAGTGGTGAAGGCTGACCGCCGCACGGTGGGCGCCTTCCTGGCCGTTCCGCTCTCGCTGGCGGCGTCCGGTGGCTTCCGCAATCAGGTGCAGAATGCGGCGACGGTCGCGGCGAAGACGATGGAATACTCGCTGCAGGCCAACGTACTCGATAAGGCGAACTTCAAGTGGTCGATGGGCATCACCGCCGACCAGACCACCCAGAAGATCGAAAAGCTGGGTCGCTCGGCCTTCCGCGTGAACGCCGACGGCTCGCAGGGGCAGGACGTCTTCTTCTACCGCGAAGGCGAACCCCTCGGCATCATCTACGGGCAGAAGTGGGTGCGCAACCCGCAGCAGCTGCTCGACAACCCGGTCAACAAGGCCAACACGGCCTTCTCGCTGGACAACTACACCGTCAACAGCGACGGCTTCGTGGTCCTCAAGGCGAATCTCGGCAAGATGTCCGAGGCGCCCATCAAGTACATCGATGCGACGGGCAACGACAACTTCGTGATCGGCGACGTGAACCCGGACATCTCGTTCGGCGTCTCGAACACGTTCCGCTACAAGGGCATCGCGGTGTACGCGCTGTTCAACGGCGTGCAGGGCGGCGACATCTACAACTTCACCAAGCAGTGGATGACGCAGGACGAACGTACGGCGATGCAGGATCAGGGCGACCGCCCCGCCGCCGATCGCCGGCCCTCGGGCTTCTATCAGCAGCTGTACAACGCGCTGAACGCCAATGACGTGTATGTGGAAGACGGCTCGTACGTGAAGCTGCGTGAGCTCTCGGTGAGCTACACCCTCACCCCGCGCTTGCTGGAGACGCTCCAGCTCAACCGCGTCATCAAGGGCGCCAAGATCGCGCTGATCGGCCGCAACCTGAAGACGTGGACCAACTACACGGGCTTCGACCCCGAAGTCTCGTCGGGCAACGACTTCAACTTCCGGATCGACGGCTTCAAGTATCCCAACTTCCGCAAGATCACCGGCCAGTTCGAACTCACCTTCTGACCGATGAGGAGCCAGAATCCCATGATGCGAAACACTCGAATTGCTGCGGCGGCGCTGCTCCTGTTGAGCGCCTGCGCTCCGCTGCTGGATGTCAAGAACAACGACGCGCCGGACGTCCTGCGCGCCCTGGCGACCCCGTCGGACGTGAAGAACGTCGCGGCCTCGTCGCTGAACACGTGGTACGTCAACGCCACCACGGTGGAGCCGTACCTGATGTTCGACGTCACCGCCGACCATGCCACGGCCAACTATGGCAACTTCGGCATGCGCTTCAACAACGAAGAGCCGCGTATCCCGTACGGCAACAGCTCGTCGGGCTCTGACCGCGGCGTGGCGGAAACGCCGTGGAACGGCCAGTACGGCGCGCTCGGCGCCGCCAATGACGCCCTGCGGGCGTTCAGCGCGGGCGTGAAGCTCTCCACCGATGCCGAGACCGACCAGTATAAGACGCTGGCGCGCTTCGCCCAGGCGGCGGCCCTCACGGAACTCGGACTGATCTTCGATCAGGCCTTCGTGGTCGACGAGACCTCCAATGGCATTCCGAAGCTCTCGCCCTACAAGGACGTCATCACGGCGGCCATGACCAAGTGGGATGCCGTGATCGCGGCCTCCACGGGCAAGACGTACGAGTTCCCGAGTTCGGTCTTCCCGCTCGACAAGGTGAAGTTCAACGGATCCACGCTGAACCGCATTGCCAACACCTTCGCCGCGCGGACGCTGGCCTACTCGGCCCGCACCAAGGCGGAGACGGACGCACTCAGCTGGAGCCGCATCCTTGGCTACGCGGACAAGGGCATCAGCGGGAACGCCGGTGCCTCGTTCGACATCTCCATTATTGGTGACGGATATGTGAATTGGTACGCCGATTTTCCGGGCGCCGAAAACTCGCTCTGGGGCGTTCCGGTCGACGTGCAGGTCATCAACATGATGTCGCCCAACGTGCCGGCGAAGTTCACCGGTGCGATCGTGGCCCCGGGCGCCGTGCGTGATGCGCGTCTCTCGGCGACCAGCGCCTATGACGACGACGGCCTGTTCATTCCGGGAAGCGCTGACTTCTCGTTCGAAGGCTACGTGGTTGGGCAGGTGGCGCGCGGCATCTGGAAGCAGAGCCCGTACTGGTACAACCGCTACGAGAACTACGGCTGGAACAACTCGCCCGGCGCCGAGGGCCCGCAGCCCTACACGCTGGCGGCCGAGAACGACCTCCTCATCGCCGAAGCGCTGTGCCGGACCGGTGGTGATCTGGGCCGTGCGGCGACGCTCGTGAACAAGACGCGCGTCGGTCGTGGCCAGTTGGCCCCCGCGACCGCTGGAGACGGGGCGACCAAGCTGCTGCAGTACATCGCGTACGAGCAGGACATCGAGCTGTATTCGACGCTGAACGGTCTGTATCAGCGCCGTCGCCTCGACGCCCTGCAGATCGGGACGCCCCGGCACCTGCCGGTCCCCGCGAAGGAACTGGAAACGCTCGGACTGCCGATCTACACGTTCGGTGGCGCGACGCAGAATCCGGGCGGCAAGTAAGACGCACTAAGCAGGCGTTCGACCGGGCGTCCAAACCGGACGCCCAGGGAAGAGCCGGGGGTGTGCAAGCGCACACCCCCGGCTCTTTTTCGCTCCTCACCCTCGTGGGCCGCCCGCGCTAGTCGCCTTTCCTGAGATTGGTACAGGCGATCACGTCGGAGAGCGCCTGCCCCGAGCGGTACACTTCCACGTGGTACGGCTCGCCGGGGGTCAGTGCGATGGCCAGGTCGGCCTCGAGCGTGCCGCGCCCCGAGGGGCCCACGTCAATCGCGCCGAACTTGCTGACCGCCATCACGGCGATTGCACCGTTGCCGCAGTTCCCGGGCACGATCGCCCACGGGAGTTGTTCATTGCTCACGGGGAAGTTGATCATCAGGCGCACGCGCGTCTTGGCGTTGCCCGCGCCCGCCGAAACCAGCGTGACTGACCCATCGACGCGAATCTTGTTCGCCATCCCCAGCGACGCGGTGCTCTGCAGCACCGATGAAAAGCTGCCTTTGAGGGTGATCGCCGTGCTCACCGTCGGGCCAGAGGGGGCAGCCGCGCTGCCTGCCGCTCCGGACGACGCGCATGCGCCAGCCACCGCCACCACCACTCCCGCTACGAACCCGCCTGCTCGCCGTGCCACGTCTGCACTCCTGAGTAATGCTGGTCAACCTGCAGTGACAATCCGACCGCGGCGCCCATCGAGCGCCGGTCTTACGGTACCCTACGTTCAAAGTGCGTGGGGAGATACACCAACTGCCGCACGCGCCGGCCGCGCTTCATCGCCGGCTCGAACCGGGCACGCAAGAGCGCTTCGCGCACGCTCTCGCCGAAGGCGGGGTGCGTCGCCGAGACCACGCTGAAAAACTCCGGCTCGAGGCGGCCAAAGGCGTCGATGACGAACTCCACCAGCACATCGCCGCTCGTCGCGGCGCGCCAGAGCGAGTCGGGATAGATCGGCTGAAAGGTGCCGGGCTCAAGGCGGACGCGCTGATCCACCGTTTCGGCAACGAAGACGGCCGCCGCATCCAGCAACTGGCGCAGCGCCACCGGCGCCGGCGTCTCGGCGCGCCGTGTGCGCGGACGGAAGGGGCGCGACCAGACGGCGATGACCCCACAATGCTCCAGGCCGCGCGGCGCGTGCAACTCAGGGGGGACCGTGAGCATGCTCATGTAGATCTCGACCCCCTCCACCGTCGCGGGGTCGATAATGTCCACGTCGAACTCGTCGGCCGACGCCGGAGCACCGTCTATGAAGACCAGTGGCGGGCAGTTGGAGCCGCGAAAGCGCAACGAGTTGGAGATGCCGTTGCGAGACGGTGCCATGCGCACGCCCGGAATGCCGCGCAACAAGTCACTGAATGACGACGACGCGGAGGCCTCGATGCGTTCGCGGGTGATGAACGTGCCGATGCGCTTCTGGCTGCGCTGCTGAAAGCCCGCCAGCCGTGCGCTGTACGGTTCACGCCGGGCGTTCACGGTGACTGGCGCCAGGAGAATGGCCGCCGGTTCCAGCTGCAGGGCAACGATGCGCGTTTCGGTGCCGGCGACGACGAGTTCCATCGCCGTGGGTCGAAAACCGATCCGCCGGGCCGACAGCTGCACCCCACCCAGAGGCAGGCCCACGAGTCGAAACGCCCCCTCGTCGTCGGTCACGGCGATCACGACTCCGCCCGCCGCGCGCGGTTCGGCGCCGCCCACCGCACGCACCTCCACACCGCCGATGCCCAGGCCGCCGGGACCCCGCACGTGCCCAGTCAGCGTCCCCTGCGCGAGCGCTGGCGTCGCGACGAGGACCAGCAGGAATCGGGCGTAGGCGTGCATGGCTCCATTCAATCTGGGTGCCGCCGCCGCGCTTCACCAGACGGCACGTGGCCCCGCGCTCGCCCTCGTCGTGTCGACATCACATATTGTCGGAGTCGGTTCCTCCCGCGCCGCTCAATTTGTGATCATCCTCGACACCGTGCACAAAGCATTTGGCCCACGCCGGGTCCTTCAGGGTTTTTCCCTGCAGGTGCCCGACGGGGAGACGGTGGCCATCATTGGCTATTCGGGGACCGGGAAGTCCGTGGCCATCAAGCACATCGTTGGGCTGTTGCTCCCCGACCGCGGCCGCGTGATCGTGGATGGTGTCGATGTGCCCTCGCTGAGCCGCGCCGAACTGAACCAGCTGCGCACGACGATCGGCTTTGTTTTCCAGTTCGCCGCGCTGTTTGACTCGCTCACGGTGGGCGAGAATGTCGCGATGGGGCTGCACCGGCAGGGCACGCTGAGCGCGCCGGAGCTGAAGGCCCGTGTGAGTGAAGCGCTGGCGCTGGTCGACCTGCCTGATGCCGCCGATGCGATGCCCAGCGAACTCTCGGGCGGCATGCGCAAGCGGGTCGGTATCGCCCGTGCCATCGCGTTGCGGCCGAAGTATCTGCTCTACGACGAACCGACCACAGGCCTCGATCCGGTGACGAGCGCCGTCATCAACGAGCTGATCCTGCGTATGCAGCGCACGCTGGGGGTCACCTCCCTGCTGGTCACGCACGACATGCACTCGGCCTACACGGTCGCGACACGCATTGCCATGCTCGACGAGGGCGTGGTGCGCCAGGAAGGGACGGTGGCCGAGATCCGGCAGTCGGCCGATCCGGTGGTCCGCGGCTTCGTGGAAGGACGCCTCCCCACCGCGCTCCAGGAGGCGTCGTGACGGCGCATCCCCGCAAGGCGCGCGAGGAAGTGTCAGCCGGCGGTATCGTCTTTCGGCGGTCGCCTGAGGGGTTGCGTGTGCTCCTGATCCGCGATTCGTACCAGAACTGGGGCTTCCCCAAGGGCCACCTCGAAGCGGGGGAGTCTCCGGATGTCGCGGCGGTGCGCGAGGTCGAAGAGGAGACCGGCCTGGACGGGCTCACGCTGCAGGCGCCGATCGATGTGATCGACTGGCAGTTTCGCTTCCGCGGGCGGTTGGTGCACAAGGTCTGCCATTTCTTCTTGAT
>JARIEY010000117.1 GCA_031127085.1 Gemmatimonadota bacterium
GGCGTTGGTCGGTGAGGAGCCCGCGCGCTATGGCGTGCGGGTGGAGTCGCTGCCGCCGTATACCTACGACTCGGTGCGCGCGCCCGGAGGGACGCCCCTCGCGGCGGTGGCGAACGCGCTCGGACTCCAGAACGCCGAGCTGTCGGAGTTCAATCCGCACCTGTTGCGCGGAATGACGCCGCCCGCCGATTCAATGTGGGTGCGTGTGCCACAGGGGCGCGCCGAAGGGTTTGAGGAACGCTTCAGCGCGCTCGAGCCGGAGGAACGGCAGGCGCTCACGCGCACGGAGAGCCGCAAAGGGCAAACGATGGTCTCGATCGCCAAGGCGCACGGCATCACGTCCAAGCAGCTGGCCTGGTACAACCCCAAGGTGGCCAAGCTGAAGAGTGGTGCGCTGCGGACCGGGCAGCTGATTCTGGTGCCGCGCCGGGATGTCGTCTTGCTGGCGCGAGACGTTCCGAACCCATCGGTTGAGCGCTACCCGCGGCGCGCCAGCAGCAGCGTGCGCCGCCACAAGGTGGCGAGTGGTCAGACGCTGTCGACGATTGCCAAGAAGTACGGCGTCAGCGTGCCCACCTTGATGAAGCTGAATGGCCTGAAGAGCGAGACGCTGCGGCCTGGTCAGTCGCTCGTGGTGTCGGGGCGCGCGTCGTCGACGGCACGCACGAAGTCCGCGACAGCCAAGGCGTCGGCGACGAAGTCGTCGAAGGCAACGGCGAAGCAGTCGACGGCGAAGAAGGCAACGGTGAAAAAATCGACGGCGAAGAAACCCGGCACGGCGCCCGCGGCGGCGAGCGCAGGCAAGCGCGCAAAGTCCGCGGGCTAACGCCCTTCGGCGCGCCAGAGCCCCGACTTGCCGCCGCTCTTCTCGAGCAGGCGGATGCCGTCGATGATCATCCCCTTGTCGACGCTCTTCACCATATCGTAGACGGTGACGAGTGCGATGGAGACGGCAGTGATGGCCTCCATTTCGACGCCGGTGCCAGCGACGGTGCGTGCCTCCGCCTCGCAGCGTACGCCAGGAAGGGTCTCGTCGATCGAGAAGCGCACCTGCACATCGGCGAGCGGCAGCGGATGACAGAGCGGGACGAGTTCCGCCGTGCGTTTGGCCGCCTGAATGCCGGCGATGCGTGCCACTGCGAGCACGTCGCCCTTGGCGAGCGTATTGTCGCGCACGGCGCGCAGGGCGTCGGCCGACATCCGGATCTGTCCTTCCGCGCGGGCGGCGCGGGCGGTGGCCGGTTTGGCGGAGACGTCCACCATCGACGCTTCCCCGGCGCGATTGACGTGCGAGAGTTCGCTCATAGTCCCAGCGTCGAGAGTTCGCGCAGCAGGCGTGCGCTGAGGAGTTGCGGCGACACGTTTTGCTGCGTGGCCGCCTTGGCTTCTTCTACGGCGCGCATCGCGCGCGCGGCCGCCAGCGCCTTCTGATCCTGACCGAGGTCGGCAGCGGTGCGCGACCGTTCGTGCAGCAGGACGCTGACGGCGTCGAGCACGTCGGAGAAGGCGCCGCGCGCGCCCTTGCCTCCCTGTCCAAATGCCGCGCGCAGCCAGCGATCGCGCCCGCCCTGCGATGCCTCGATGAAGGCCCTCGCCCGCGCGAAGACCGCCGCCTGCTCCTCGTGACCGAGCAGACGGCCCGGCGCGCCGTCGCACATCCGCACGCGCTCGTCGTCGGTGCCGCCCGCGCCGAGCCGTTCACGCACCGGCGGCTGAGCGAGGAAACGCCGCACCTCCGACTCGGCAAGCCGCGGGACGCGGAAGGCGACCACACGCGAACGGATGGTGGGGAGGAGCAGCGTGGGCTCGCTCGAGGTCAGGATAAACGTCGTGCTCGCCGGCGGCTCTTCGAGCAGCTTCAGGAAGGCGTTGGCCGCCTCGGGGCTCGATGCCTGAGGCACCATCCGCTCCGCATCGCCGATGACGAAGACCTTGCGTCGCGCGATAGCGGGCGTGAGCGCGGCCTGTTGCACCAGCAGTCGGCCGATGTAGACGTACATCCCCTCCGTACCGCCCGGCCGCTTGTAGAGGCCGTGCTCCTTTACGCGGTCGGCGATGGCCTGCTCGAGATCCTCCTTCGCCTCATCCGGGCCCGGGTCGTCCTTCAGTCGCGGGCGGGGGAAGATCCAGTGCAGATCCGGGTGCTGTCCGTCGGTGGCATATCGGCACCCCTGGCACTCGCCGCACGGCTTGGATTCGCCCGTACAGAGCAGCATCTGCCCGAGCCAGAGCGCGAGCCGCTGCTTGCCCACACCCTCGGGGCCGTGCAGGAGGATGGACGCGGGGAGCCGGCCGGCGCGGAACTGCGCCGACAGACGTTCGCGAACGGCCTCGTGGCCGATGAGTGGGAGGAGGGACACCGTGTCTGCTTGGGGTAACGTGCCGGGTCCGCCGTCGTGCCGGGCACGGGGGGCAGGACCGATGGAAGGGACGCCGCGCGGGACTCGCCCGGCTCCTACTGACGATAGACGCTTGGGCATTCTTGCACCAGCTTCATACCGTGGATTGGCGGGCTTGCAATTGGCCCGTCGGCCGACCCTGAGCGCGCCGCGTGCGCGCGCACTCCTGCCCGTGATACCTATGCGCCCGCTGCTTCTGGCCCTCGCCCTCGCTGCCATGTCGACTTCGCTTACCGCCCAGCGCGCCCGCGCGCGCGATCTTGGCGTCGCACCCGGCGTCTTTCCGCCCGGCGCCCTGAACGCCATCACCGATGTTGCCGGTGTGCGCGTCGGCCATGTCACCGTGTCGGAGGGTGATGGCGTGCGCACCGGTGTGACGGCCATTCTGCCGCACGAGGGCAACGCGTACCTCGACCGGGTGCCGGCGGCGGTCTGGGTCGGCAATGGCTTCGGCAAGCTGGTGGGATCGACGCAGGCCAATGAACTCGGCGAGTTGGAGACGCCGATTCTGCTGACGTGCACGCTCTGCGTGTGGAAGGTTGCCGATGCGATGGCCGCCTGGATGCTCGAGAAGCCCGGGATGGAACGCGTGCGGTCGATCAATCCGCTGGTCGGTGAGACGAACGACGGCGGCCTCAACGACATCCGCGCGCGCGCCATAACGGCGGCGCAGGTGCGGGAGGCGCTGGAGCGAGCGGCGGGCGGCCCAGTGCCAGAGGGGAGCGTTGGGGCGGGGCACGGGACGGTCGCGTTTGGATGGAAAGGAGGGATCGGCACGTCGTCGCGTGTGCTTCCCGCGTCACTGGGTGGATACACGCTCGGCGTGCTGGTGCAGTCCAACTTCGGGGGCGTGTTGCAGGTGGCGGGGGCGCCCGTGGGGCAGGAGCTGGGGCGCTACGCGTTCCGCGATGCGCAGTCAAAGGACGGCGGCGATGGCTCCATCATCATGGTGGTGGCCACCGATGCGCCGTTGAGCGACCGCAATCTCAAGCGCGTGGCGTCGCGGGCGATGCTCGGGCTTGGTCGCACCGGCTCGTCGGCATCGAACGGGAGCGGCGACTATGTGATTGCCTTCTCGACGGCCACGCGCGTGCGACGCCCGTTTGGCGCGCCCAAGCTGGAGACGGCAGAGCTGGGGAACGAGGACGTGTCGGGCCTGTTCGAGGCGGTCGTCGAGGCGACGGAAGAGGCGATCTACAACTCGCTCTTTCAGGCGACGAATGTGACGGGCAACGGGCGCACGGTGGAGGCGATCCCGCTCGACAAGGTGCGGGAGGTGCTCGCGCGCTACGGGCGCGACGCTACGACGTCGCGGCGCGCCCCGTGACCTGATCGGCCCGAATGCGGAAGACCACGGAGCGATCCGGTGTGGGGTCGTCGGCGGTGAAGGCCTCGGGGACGATCTTGCGGAGCAACTCGACCGCGTGATCCCACTCGCCGTGCATGGGGCCGTCATCCGCAGGTGAGAGCAGGGTGAGCGTGCCGCGCACGACGACGCTGCGCCAGCTGAAGAGCGCGTGGATCTCGTCGATCTCAAAGGCGACCCACGGGTTGTGCACCAGCGCGCGTAGCTTCTGGCCGTCCCCGGTGCGTCCGTAAATCCAGCCGCTGGACCAGACGTAGTGGATGGGCACGATGTCCACGCGATGCTGGTGCACGTACGCGAGCCGTCCCACGTTCTGCATCCCCATCAGGGCGGCGCACTCGAACGGGTCGAGCTGTCGAAAGGCCGGCGGTGCGGTATGCACGATCACACCTCCGCGGTGCTGATGGAGAGTCGCCGATAGGCGTCGACCACGCGTTCGAGCGCCACGTCGCTGCTGTCGCCGCAGGCCGACAGGTGGCCCATCTTGCGGCCAACGCGCGCTTCCTTCTTTCCGTACAGGTGGAGCCGCACGCCGGGAAGTCCGAGCACGCCGGCCAGGTCGGGCGCCTGCGCGCCCGTCCAGAGTTCGCCGAGCAGGTTGTAGATCGCGGCGGGACGCACCACCTCGGTGTCGCCGAGCGGTAGCCCGCAGACGGCGCGCACGAGCTGCTCGAACTGACTCGTGATGCAGGCGCGCTCGGAGTGGTGATACGTGTTGTGCGGGCGCGGCGCGAGCTCGTTGACGCACAGGGAGCCGTCTTCAAGCAGGAAGAGTTCGACGGCGATGAGTCCGACGACCGCCAACTGCTCCGCAATGCCGCACGCGATCTCGGTGGCGCGCTGGACAACGGCATCCTCAAAGCCCCCGGGGATGACCGACCAGGTGAGGACGCCCTGCGTGTGATGGTTCCGCGACGGCGGATACGCGCGCATCTCGCCGCTGGGCGACCGCGCGACCATCACGCTCAACTCGGCGGTGAGCGAGAGGAACTGCTCCGCCACGCAGACCGGCGCGCCGATGCCGCTGAATGCCGGGCCGGCGGCGTCCACCGCGGTCACGCGCGCCTGGCCGCGACCGTCATAGCCGCCCGTCGTGGCCTTCAGGATGCAGGGGCCGAGTGCGCGCGCGGCGGTGGTCGCTTCGTCGGCGGTGCGGACCACCGCGAACGGCCCCAACGGGAAACCGTGGTCACGCAGCCATTCTTTTTGGCGCGCCCGATCCTGCACGATCCACAGCACCTGCGGTCCCGGGCGCAGCGGCGCGAACCGTTCCGCCGCTTCGAGCGACGGCAATGGGATCTGTTCGATCTCGATGGTGACTACGTCCACACCCTCAGCGAGGCGCGCGGCGGCCGCGGCATCGCCCCACGGCGCGGTGATCACCTGCGACGCGAGCGGGCGGGCGGGGCACTGCGCCTCGGGGTCCAGCACGTGGACATCGTAGCCCATCGTGCGCGCCGCCATCGCGGCCATCCGGCCCAGCTGTCCGCCACCGAGGAACCCGATGGTGGAACCCGGCAGCACAATGCTCACGGGAGCTGCTGCTGGCGAACGTCCGCGGCGCGCTGCGCACGCCAGGCGCGAATGCGCTCGCGGACTTCCGGAAGGTGGGTGCCGACGATCTCGGCGGCGAGGATGCCCGCGTTCGAGGCGCCCGGCTTGCCGATCGCCAGCGTTCCGACGGGAATGCCCGCTGGCATCTGCACGATGGAGAGCAGGGCGTCGACGCCATTGAGCGCGGTGGCCGGGACCGGGACGCCGAGCACCGGCACGAGGGTCTTGGCTGCGACCATCCCCGGGAGATGCGCCGCGCCGCCCGCCGCCGCGATGATCACCATCAGCCCTCGCGACTCGGCGGTGGAGGCATACTCAAACATCCAGTCCGGCGTGCGATGGGCCGAGACGATGGCCTTCTCGAACGGCACGCCAAAGCGCTCGAGCATCTCGCAGGCCGGTTCGAGGGTCTCGTAGTCGTTGGCGCTTCCCATGATGACGCCGACGAGCGGGGGAATAATCATGCGCTAAAGATGGGCCCGACGGGGGGAAATCGGAATTGCCTTGCCCTCGAACTAGTCCGGGCTCGCGGCAGGCCTTAGGATTGGGGAGCCCCCCAGCCGCCCCGCCGATGATCTCCGTCACCCTCTACGCCGACCTCAACTGCCCGTTCAGCTATGCGCTCAGCGTGCGGCTTGACGCGCTGGGGCTGATGGAGCGTTGCGACTGGCGTGGCGTGCAGCACGACCCGGCGCTGACATTTCCGGCGCGCCTGGGCGACCGGCGCATCGCGCGCGCACTCGAGGACGACGTGGAGGCGGTGCATCGCGACGCCCCGGAGGTGGAGATGTCGCCGCCGCCGATGAAGCCCAACACGCGGCGCGCGATTGCGGCCATCGCGGCGGTGCACCGTCGGCACCCGCCGCGCGCCGCGGCGTTTCGCCGGGCGTTGGGCTCGGCGCTGTGGGTGCGCGGCGAGGACATCTCGGACCCGGCGGTGATCAACTCCATCGCGTCGTGGGCCGCGGTGCCGGGCTGGGTGGACCTCGACGGTCCGGAGGGGCACCGTCTGGCGGATGAGTGGGACATGGACTGGGTGACGCGGCGGCTGGGCGGCGTGCCGCGCCTGGTGCGTGCCGATGGGCGCGTGCTCTGGGGGTTGGCGTCGGCCGCTGATATCGCCGAGTTCTTTTCGACGCCGCTGCGCTCGTCGGGCGAGTTCAAGCGGACGTAGCAAGCGCCTCGCGGTAGACGGCAACCGTTTCGTCGTTCTGCCGTTCGATGCGCAGCCAGTCCAGATTGTCGCGCGCGGCGGCGCGCCAGCGGTCGCGTTCGGCCGTATCGTCGAGGAGCCGACTGATCGCGCCGCCCAGCGCCAGCGGATCGCGCGCCGGCACCAGGATGCCAGCACGCCCCTGATCGAGCAGCTCTGGCGATCCGTCGACCGCCGTTGAGACAATGGCGCAGCCGCAGTCGCGCGCCTCGGGGAGCACCAGGCCGCCCGGCTCGGCGTGCGAGGCGAGGACGAAGACCGCCGCCTGCTGCAGGTACGGTCGCGGCGACGCGCGAAAGCCCTCGAAGTGAATGCGCGCACCGGCGGCGGAGGCATGCGCTTGTGCCTCGAAGCGCGCCCGGTCCGGCCCTTCGCCAACGAGGTACAGATGCGCGTTGGGGCGCTGGGGCGCGAGGTGGTCGAAGGCGGCGATCAGATCGGCAATCCCTTTGCGCTCGTACAGGCCGGCGACGGTGACGATGGCCGGCTGCTGGAGCGTGACCGCGTCCTGCGGCGCGTCGAGCAGCCGCGGGCTGCCCACGGTGCCATTGCGCACGGCGCGCAGCCGGTCGCGCGGCATCCCGCGCGCGGCGAGTCGACCCACGGCGTCCTCGCTCATCGAGATGATGCGGTCGGCGCCGCCCATCAGCGTGGAACTGCGCTGCCATTCGTTGTGCACCGAGGCGACGAGCCGCCAGCTGGCCCGCGGGCGAAGCAGCCGCGCGAGGAGGTAGCCCGTCACCATATGCGCGTGCACGATCTCGATGCGCTCGGTGCGCAGCAGGTTCCGCAGCGCCACCACGGCCCGCAGCAAGGTCAGCGGCCGCCGTGACTGGTCGATGCGCACGTGCCTCACGCCGTGCCGTGCGAGCAATGCCTCGTACGCTCCACCCTTGGAGGCGACCCACACCTCGTGGCCCGCGCGTGCCTGCACGCACGCCAAGTCGACGGCAACGTGCACGATGCCGTTGCCGACGCGATCGACGTGGTTCAGTAAATGAAGAAGCTTCAAAGAGAAACAACAGAGAGAATACAGAGAAACTACAGAGAGACTACAGAATACTACAAAATGGGGGTGGGGGGCGCCGAGTAGCCGCCCTCTGTTGTTTCTCTGTTGTTTCTCTGTTGTTTCTCTGTTGTCTCTCTACCGTTAGGGTACCAGCACCCCATCCACCACATGCACCATTCCATTCGAGCCGCGCACGGAGGCGACGATCTTGGCCTCGTTGATGAACGTGTCGGCGCCCTTCTTGTGGATCGTGGCGTTGGTGCCGTCCGCCATGCCGATGACCTGTCCGTCGCTGAACTGGTCGACGTCGAGCGATGACGTGGTGACGTGGTGCTGAAGCACCAGACGCAATTTCTCCTTGTTCTCGGGCTTCAGCAGGTCGTCGACGGTGCCCTTGGGGAGTTTGTCGAAGGCCGCGTTGACTGGCGCGAACACCGTGAAGGGGCCGGCATTGGCGAGCGAGTTCACGAGGTCGGCCGCCTGCAGTGCCGCGACGAGCGTGGTGTGGTCTTTGGAGCCGACGGCAATCTTGACCACGTCCTTCACGGACTCGTCATCTTGAACATTTGCTTGGCCGACGGCCGGCGCGGCGTCTGCCGCGGCCCCTTGCTCAGCGGCACCGCCGCCGCAGGCGGCGACAGAAAGAACGGCGAACAGCGCGGAAAGCAGGGTACGGGACATGCGCATAGCGATCACCTCGTGCGTGGGGTGGCGGGAACAGCCGGAACGGACGCATGGTGGTCGCCTCGGCCGCCCGAGGCGTCGCGAGGTGGGGAACGCAGCAGCCACGAACGGCGGTGGGCACCGGGACCGCGCAGAGGATACCGCTCGAGCCAGGACGCCGCAGTCAGGGGCTTCGTGGACGGCGCGTCAGATAAAAGAGGACTTTTACATACCTCTATTATGTGGCGCGGGCGCGCGGAGCCCGGCGGCGGCTCGCTGTGCGACGACGGGCGCGCGGGCCTGGGAACGCACAGCGGGGCGCCGACATTGTCGACGCCCCGCTGGTCTTGGTGAGCTCCCGAGGAGGGATTTGAACCCCCGACCCGGCGATTAACAGTCGCCTGCTCTACCCCTGAGCTACTCGGGAAGAACCTTCAATTTACCAGCCACTTCCGGGCAAATCAAGCGGGACGGACGATTGAGGATTGGGAATCCGGATCGCGATTGCGGATTGGCGAACTTCAATCGCGATTCGCGATTTAACGGAGCACCGTCCGGAGCCAGCGGCCGGTGTGCGATTCTTTGACGGCTGCGACCTGCTCGGGCGTGCCAACCGCGACAATCCGGCCGCCGCCATCGCCGCCTTCGGGGCCGAGGTCCACCACCCAGTCGGCGAGCTTGATCACATCCAGATTGTGCTCGATCAGCACCACGGAGTGGCCGGCTTCCACCAAGCGATCCAGCACGAGCGCGAGCTTGCCGATGTCCTCAAGGTGGAGCCCGGTGGTTGGCTCATCCAGGATATACAGCTTGCGTCCCGACTTTTTGGCCGAGAAGGCGAGTTCGCGCGCGATCTTCAGGCGTTGCGCCTCGCCCCCGGAGAGTGTCGTGGCGGGCTGGCCAAGGCGCAGATAGCCGAGCCCAACCTGCTGGATGTGCCACAGCGCCTGCCCGAGCTTCTCCTCATACGGGAAGAACCGGATGGCTTCGTCCACGGTCATCTCAAGCACGTCGACAATTGACCGGCCGAAGTACTTCACGCCGACCACATCGGGCTTGAACCGGTTCCCTTCGCACTCCTCGCACGGCACGAAGACGTCGGCGAGGAAGACCATTTCAACGGCAATCGCGCCAGCGCCCTCGCACTTCTCGCACCGTCCGCCGGCCACATTGAACGAGAACGTGCCGGGGGTGTAGCGCCGAGCCTTCGCCTCGGGAAGCGACGCGAAGATGCGCCGAATCTCGTCGTACGCCTTCACGTACGTCACCGGGTTCGAGCGCGGTGAGCGGCCGATGGGCTCCTGGTCGATCAGCACCACCGCCTCGATGGACTCGACGCCAGCGAGTGCGCGGAACTCGCCGACCGTCTCGCCGAGGTGCTGCCGGGCGCTATGCTCGCCGGTGAGCGCCGCCTCCAAGGCGTGGTACAGCACATCGTGCACCAGCGTGCTCTTTCCCGAACCCGAGACCCCCGTGATCGCGGTCAGGACGCCCAGCGGAAGCTTGAGGTCGACGTCTCGCAGATTGTGGGCGCGCGCGCCCTCCAGCGTGATCCAGCGACGCGGTGTCCGGCGGCGTGCGGGGAGCGGAATGGTGCGTGCCCCCGTGAGATATTGGCCGGTGAGCGAACTGGCCCCGGCTTCGCCGACCGGCCCGTTGTAGACCACTTGTCCGCCGCGCTCCCCGCTCTCGGGGCCG
>JARIEY010000118.1 GCA_031127085.1 Gemmatimonadota bacterium
GATGAGCGCCTGCGCCTTGTCCGGGTGTCCGCTCGCGACGAGGTCGAGCGCGGTATCGGCAATGCCGTGAATGCGGCGGTGCGGCGCGTCAAACTGGTGCATCACCGCGGAGAAGCCGATGTCGGAGGTGGTGTAGGCGTGATACCACTTGCCGAAAGCGCACTTGGTGGGGTCGCGCGCCAGCGTGAACGGCCGGACTTCGCGGATGGACGCCTCGAGCTCGGTCAGCCAGCGGACGTGATCCTGTTCGCGTGCGTGCAACATCGCAACCATCTCGTCGACTTCGGCGAGCGCGGACTGCATGTCCATCCGGAGGCGCAGGTCGAGCAACGGGATCACCGCCCCGCGAAAGTCGATGACGCCGCGAGCGAAGTGCGGAAGCCGCGGGATCGCGTGCCAGCGGGGCACGGTGACAATCTGCCGCACGAACTCCGCCGAGATCGCCAGCTGCACCCCATTTACGGTGGCGATTACGTACGGGAGTTTGCGGTCGACGGACATGGTGGAAACGGAAAGAGGGGAAACGGAGGCGCCGCGCACTTCCCTTATGTATCGGCCGCGGTTGCCGGAATCCCAAATTCCACTATGTTGACCACTTCCCTTGCCCCCCTGACGATGACCCTCGCCCGCCTGCTACCGCTGTTGGCCCTCTCCTCGACCGTTGGCGCGCAGTCGCCGGTCCCCACCGCGGCCCAGCAGATTGCCGCCGCCGTGCTGCCGCTCCCCGCCGAGATGCGTGACGGGGCGACGGTGATGGGGTACCGCGAGCCCGGCAAGCTGGTGGTGCTGCGTGAAGGACGGAACGGCATGCACTGCCTGGCGCTGTACGTCACGCGCCCCGACTTCCACGTGGCCTGCTATCACAAGGGGCTCGAACCGTTCATGGCGCGTGGCCGTGAACTGCGGGCGCAGGGAGTGGCAGGGACCGCGGTAGACAGCGTGCGCTTCGCCGAGATCAAGAGCGGGAAGCTGAAGATGCCCGTGCAGGGTGCGTTGCACACCATCACGGCCAAAAAAGAGGGCTTTGACCCGCGCACGAACAAGGTGACGGGGGGAAGCCTACTCTCCGTACTCTACATCCCGTTCGCCACGACGGAGAGCATCGGCATCACGGCGCAGCCGCGCGAGGACGGCCCGTGGCTGATGTTCCCGGGGACGCCGAAGGCGCATGTGATGATTGCGGGCAAGATGTAGAGGAAGAGAAACAACAGAGAGACAACAGAGAAAATACAGAGAGACAACAGAAGGCCCCGATTGCTCGGGGCCTTCTACATTGCCGGCTCCTAGCCGCTCCGCTGCGGCGGCGCGGCTACTTCTTTGTGGCGGGCTTCCGCCGGGCTGCGCGCTTCGCGGGCTTCACCGCCTTGCGGTCCGCCTTCTTCGCGCGCTTCTTGGCGGGCTTCTTGACGGGCTTCTTGACGGGCTTCTTGACGGGCTTCTTGACGGGCTTCTTGGTTGCGCTCGCCGGCTGCTTCTTAGCCAGCTTCTTGGCCGCTTTTTTTGCCGCGCGCTTGGCGGCCTTCTTCGCTGGCTTTCTGGCCACCTTCTTCGGCGCCTTCTTCGCTGCGCGCTTGGCACGCGGCTTGGCCGGCATCTTTGGCGTCACGGCCTTCGCTGGAACCTGGGTCGCGGCCTTTGCCGCAGCGTCGAACGCCGCGCGGGCGGCCACCGCCGCCTCGGCCCCGCCCTGAAGGAACGCCATCACTTCTTCAGCGTGTCCGGCCGGATTGACCTTCTCGAAGACGTGCCGCACCGTGCCGTCGGCGCCAATGATGACCGTCGTACGCTGAACACCCCAGTAGGTGTTGCCGTACATCGACTTCTGCACCCAGATGCCCAGTTGCTCGGCCAGCGCATGGTTCTCATCCACCAGCAGCGTAAAGGGCAGGTTGTACTTCGCCTTGAACTTCCGGTGCGATGCTGCGCCGTCCGGGGAAATGCCGAGGATCACGGTGTCCTCGGAGGCAAACCGGGGGAACAGATCGCGGAACTCACACGACTCCATCGTGCAGCCGCTGGTGTCATCCTTCGGGTAGAAGTAGAGCACCACCGTCCGCCCGCGCAGCGACGCGATCGCGAGGGGCGTGTCGGCATCGGACAGCAGGGTGACATCGGGAAATGGCAGGCCGGCAGCGAACACGGGAACTCCTGATGCAGGGATACTGCAATCTACCCGGTTCCCGGCGGCGCATACGCGCCGCGCGTATGCGTAGCGCTACCGTCGTTTCCCGCGCACGGGCTTCGTGGCCACTCGCTTCTTCGCAACGGGCTTCTTGGCAGCAGACTTCCGCGCGGCCGGTCGCCCAACCTTCGACAGCTTTCTCGCCGGCTTCTTCCGGACAGTCGTCGCGCCAGACCGCGGACGCAACATGTACCGATCGAGCGACTCGCCACCGATCAGCACCGCCATGATCGCCTTCTGAATGTGCAACCGGTTCTCGGCCTCCGCCCACACGCGGCTCTGCGGTCCCTCGAGCACCGACTCCGCCACCTCCTCACCCCGATGCGCCGGCAGGCAGTGCAGGAAGATCGCGTCCTTGGCGGCGCGAGCCATCATGGCGTCATCCACCTGATAGCCGTCGAACACCTTCACGCGTTCGTTGGACTCGTCTTCCTGACCCATCGACGCCCAGACGTCGGTGTTCACGACGTCCGCTCCCGCCGCCGCCTCACGCGGATCACGCACGAACGTGACGTCCGCCCCCTCGGCGCGCGCCGTCTCGATGATCACGGGATCCGGCTCGTACCCTTCCGGGCAGGCGAGCCGCAGTGAGAAACCAAGCCGCTGCGCCGCCTCGATCCACGAGTTCGCCATGTTGTTGCCATCGCCGATCCAGGCAATGCGCTTCCCCCGATACGTCCCCAGGAACTGCCGCACCGTCAGCAGGTCGGCGAGGATCTGGCACGGGTGCGAGAGGTCCGTGAGCCCGTTGATCACCGGCACGTCGGCATACAGCGCCAGCTCCTCGGCGTCGGCGTGCGCATAGGCACGAATCATGATCCCATCGGTCATGCGCGACATCACGCGCGCCATGTCCTTGATGGGCTCGCCACGCCCGAGTTGAATGTCGCGCTGCGACAGAAACAGCGCGTGTCCGCCAAGGTCGTACGCCCCCACCTCGAACGAGACGCGCGTGCGCGTCGATGACTTCTGGAAGATCATCGCCAGCGCCTTGCCCGCCAGCGGCTTCTTCGTGTAGCGCTTGGCGCGAATCTGCTCCGCCAGCACGAACAGGGCGTCGAGTTCGGCGCTGGAGAAGTCGAGGATGGAGAGGAAGTCGCGGTGAGGAGTCACAAAATCAGGGAGAAGGGGAAGGGAGCAGGGCGTGGGAAGGGGAAGAGGACACCCCCCTCCCCTAAAGTATGTACTTCCGCAAATCCTCGTCCTCCGAGATCGCCTTCAGACGCTCGCGCACCACCTTCGCATCGACCTTCACCGCTTCGGTGCCGCGCTCGGGGAGATCGTACAGCACATCCTCCAGCAGCGTCGTCATCACCGTGTGCAAACGGCGCGCCCCGATGTTCTCCATCCGCTGATTGACCATCGCCGCGGTGCGCGCAATCTCGCCAATGCCGTCCTCCGTGAACGACAGCTCGGCACCCTCGGCCGCGATCAACGCCTGATACTGCTTGGTGAGCGCATTCTCCGGTTCCGTCATGATGCGCACGAAGTCCGCCTCGGTCAGCGGCTTCAGTTCCACGCGAATCGGGAACCGTCCCTGCAATTCGGGAATCAAGTCGCTCGGCTTGCTCACGTGAAACGCGCCGGCGGCGATGAAGAGCACGTGATCGGTCTTCACCATGCCGTACTTGGTCTGGACGTTCGAGCCCTCCACGATCGGCAGGAGGTCGCGCTGCACCCCCTCGCGCGACACGTCGGGACCGCCCATCTCGCTCTTTCCGCCCGCGATCTTGTCGATCTCGTCCAGGAAGATGATGCCCAGCTTCTCCACGCGATCCAACGCGTCGGCCACGACGTCATCGTGGTTGATGAGCTTGTCGAACTCCTCGTCCAGCAGGATGCGCCGAGCGTCGGCCACCGTGACGGTGCGCTTCTTCTTGCGCTTCGGCAGGAACTGCTCGAGCATCTCGGCAAAGTTCCCCATCCCCTCGGGGACGCCCTGCTGCGCCACATCAAAGTTGCCAGGCGACGACGCGGCCACTTCGATCTCGATCTCGCGCTGCTCCAACTGCCCGTCGAGCAGCAGCTGCTTGAGCTTGTCACGCGTCCGCTTGTGCCGATCGCGCGCCTGATCCTGCTCCTGGGTCACCCCGCCGGTTGGCGAGACCACGAAGACGCTCGGCGCCGCTTCGCCCGCCGGGGCCGGCGCGGCGTCCGCCGGGGGCGGCAGCAGGAGATCGAGGATCCGCTCGTCCACCTTGTCGTTGGCCAGATCCTCGACGTCATGCTCGCGTTCGTGACGCACCATATCAATGGCGCTCTCCGCGAGGTCGCGCACCATCCCCTCGACGTCGCGACCGACGTACCCGACCTCGGTAAACTTTGACGCCTCCACCTTGATGAATGGCGCACCCGTGAACTTGGCGAGCCGACGCGCAATCTCCGTCTTGCCCACACCGGTGGGGCCAATCAGGATGATGTTGTTGGGCGCAATCTCCTCGCGAATCCCCTCGGGGGCGCGCTGGCGGCGCCACCGGTTGCGCAGGGCAATGGCGACGGCCTTCTTGGCATCCCCCTGCCCCACGATATAGCGGTCGAGCTCGGCGACGATCTTCCGCGGCGTCAGGTCGGCAAGGCGCGCGAGCACCTGTTCGGTTCGATTGGTGGGCATCCGTGAATTGTAGCAGGTGCCGGCGAAACCAGCGCCCCGCGGCCGGCGTAGGGCAAGCAACTCCCCTCCGGACGCGCCGCCATGCGTTACGCCCTGTTCACCGCCCTTTGCCTTGCCGGCGGCACCGCCGCGGCGCAGGCCCCCAGCAACTACTCGTACGACTTCCGGCTCGACCCGGGGTCCAAGAGCGGGGATGTCATTCAGGGGACCGTGCGCGTTGCCGGACCACGAGCGCGCATCGACACCGATGAACACCGCCGGGACGGCGATCCCGGCTACCTGCTGCTCGCCGACAACGGCAAGACCGTCTATGCGGTGCACCCCGACAAGAAGACCTACGAGCAGCACGACGCCGACGAGTTCGCCCGGGTTGTTGGCACCGCCATGCGCGCCGCCGGGCCCGTCCTGAAGGTTTCGGTGCAGAATGCGCGCGTCGATACCGCGCGATTGGGCGATGGCGGCACGGTGGCCGGCCGCGCCACGCAGCGCGTCGAGTTAACCCAGCGCTGGAGCACCTCGCTGCGCGTCCTCGGCTTCACCAAAGAGGGAATGCGCGGGAGTTCCGTCGCCTGGTACTGGGCCGACCCGTCGTTTGCGCTGATGCGCAATCCGCTGCTCGACATCGTGAGCACGTCGCTGCTGACGCTGGCAGCCTCGGACGACGAGTTCCTCTCACGAGCCGAAATGGCGCGCGCCCGGCTCTTTCGCGGGTCACCGCTCAAGGCGACGATCCGCCTGACAATGTCCGAGGATCAGTCGGACGATGTGACCACGCTGCGCTACGAGGTCTCAAAGATCACCCCGGGCGGCGTGCGCGACGCGGACCTCGAACTCCCCCGTGGTTACACGCGCGCCACAGGGCGGACGATCAAGCTGTAGAGCGGCCTGGCGACCGCTACTGGGGCTCGATGACCGTGATGTTCTGGTTCGTGAAGATGCAGATCTCGCCGGCGATATTCAGCGCCTTGCGCACAATCTCGGTGGCCGGCAACTGCGTGTCGGCCAGCAGCGCGCGCGCGGCCGCCAGCGCGTAGGCGCCACCGGAGCCGATCGCGAGAATCCCATCGTCCGGCTCAATCAGTTCGCCGTTGCCGGAGATCACGAAGCCGTGGTCGCGGTCGCAGACCACCAGCAACGCCTCCAAGCGCCGCAGCACCCGGTCACTGCGCCACTCCTTGGCGAGCTCCACCGCCGCCTTGGGCAGGTTGCCCGGATGACGCTCCAGCTTCTCCTCGAATTTCTCGAAGAGCGTGAAGGCGTCGGCGGCCGCCCCGGCGAAGCCGGCAAGCACCCGCCCGCCACGCAGGGCACGCACCTTGACGGCACGCGACTTCATGACCGTCTCGCCGACTGAGACCTGGCCGTCGCCGCCAATCGCCACCTTACCGTCGCGACGGACAGCCAAGATGGTGGTCGAATGAATCGCTGGGAGTGGCATGCCTTAGAGATACTGACGGTGGAGGGTGGACGGTAGACGGCGGAGCGCCGCCGCGCCGCGCCGGGTCACGCTAGATTCCGCGCATGACCTCGCCCTGGCCCATCCGTTTTGACGAGGTGCTCGCTGCGCGCGAGCGCCTGCGCCCATATCTCACGCCGTCGCCGTTGCGCCGCTATCCGCTGCTCGACGCACTCGTGGGCCACGACATTCAGGTGTACGTGAAGCACGAGAACCACCTCCCCGTGCAGACCTTCAAGGTGCGCAATGGCCTCTCGGCGGTGACGGCGCTCGGACCCGAGGCGCGCGCGCGCGGCATCATCGGCGCCAGCACGGGCAATCACGGGCAGGGAATGGCCTACGCGGGACACCTCCTCAACGTCCCCTGCACCATCGTCGTCCCGGAAGGAAACAATCCCGACAAGAACGCGGCCATCCGCGCGCTCGGCGCCACCCTGGTGGAGCACGGCGCCACCTACGACGCGTCGGCCGCGCACTGCGCGGAACTCTCCCAGACGCACGGTCTGCATCTCATTCACGGCATCAATGACCGCGACGTGATTGCCGGGGCGGCGACGATGTCGCTGGAGATGCTCGAACAGGAGCCGGGCCTCGACGCGGTCTTCATCGCGCTCGGAGGCGGCTCGCAGGCGGTGGGGGCGCTGACGGTGGCGCGCGAACTCAAGCCGTCGCTCAAGGTCATCGCGGTCCAGAGCGAAGCGGCCGATGCCCAGTACCAGAGCTGGAGATCCGGCGAGATCGTGCGCGGTCGGCCGGTGCGGACCTTCGCCGAGGGGATCGCCACGGGGCAGGCGTACGATGTCACGTTCCCGGCGCTGAAGGCCGGGCTCGCCGATTTTCTGCTGGTCAGCGAGTCCGCGCTCGCCGACGGGCTGCGCGAACTGATCCGCACCACGCACAATCTCCCCGAGGGAGCCGCCGCCGGCGGACTGGCCGGCCTGCGTCAGGTCGCCGCGCAGTACGCCGGACAGAAAGTCGGCATCGTGATGTGCGGGGGAAACATTGGGGTGGAGGCGCTGGCGAAGGTCCTTAACGGCTGATTGAGGATTGGGAATCCGGATTCCGATTGAGGATCGGGAATCCGGATTGCGACCTGCGATCGATAAGCTTCCGTCGCCAGTCGACATCCGGAGTCGCGATCCTTGACCGGGAATCCGGATTCCCGATCCCAAATCTTCAGGACGCTTTTTTGGTCCGCTCCGCCACCCGCGCCACCGTCGCCTCGGAACCGCAGACGAAGATGTACTCGCGGTTCCGCACGTGGCTCACTTCGCCCACGCGCTCGCCGCGCGGGCTGTAGATGCCGATCTGCGCCCCGACGTAGCGCTTGTAGCCGCGCTCGATGGTGGCCACCGCGCCGCGCTCGGCGAGGCGTGACTCCAGCCACTCGCGCGACACGAAGCCCTCGTCGCTGAACGACACCACCAGCGTCCGCGCGCGCACACTGCGCAGGACGTCGGCCAGGGCGACCTCGAACTGCCGCTTGCTGTTGAACCGGCTCGTCCGTGCGCGCACGTCCTCGCGTTTGCAGGCGACGCCGTAACAGGCCGGTTTGTCCCAGCGCACCAGCGACTCCCAGATGTGGTAGTTGCCCAGGTACGAGTGCTGGTTGTACGGCGGATCCAGATACGCGACGTCGGTCTCAACGCCGCGCGCGGCGTCGAGCGCGTCGAGCGCGAGCGCGCGTCCCTTGCCGGCACGAGCGCGCGGCAGGACGGCGGGGAGACGCATCTCCAGATCGTTGTGTGCGCGCGGCGCCCACTGTTTGAGATACGCCATCTGCACGCCGGTCGTGCTGTCCACGCGATCCGCCGCTTCCATCAACGAGACGAGCATCACCGCTTCGAGTTCGGGCGGCAGCGCGAGTGCGGCGAGGCGCTCGCGAATGGCGTCCACGCGCTCGCCATTCTTGGGATGGAAAAAGCGCGACTGCTCGCAGAAGGTCTGCGTGAAATAGCCCGGCTGTCCCGCTAATGCGTTGCACTCGGCGATCAGCACCTCCGCATCGCGCACCACATCGTCGTAGTCGGCCTCGACGTAGCAACGGGAGAGCGTGTGCGCGTACGCGTTATGGTCGTTCGAGACGACGCGATAGCCTGCCAACTTGAGGGCGTGCCCCACGCGGGCGGTGCCGCTGAACAGGTCGAGGACCGATCGCGCGCGCGTGTCGGCACGCACGGCGTCGACGATGAGCGGCAGCAGGGTGCGCTTGGAACCGAGGTATTTGATCACGCCCAAAAGACGAGCGCGGCGAATTCACGTAACGCGTTGTGATTACTCGGCTTGGCGCGCGTTGCGAATAGTGAATTCGGTCGTCAGGAACGCCGCGCACTACGCGCGCGGATGCGCCTGACGATAGACCTGCTTGAGCCGCTCGACGCTGGTGTGCGTGTAGATCTGTGTCGTGCGCACCGACGCGTGGCCCAACAGCTCCTGCACGGCCCGCAGGTCGGCGCCGGCATCGAGAAGATGCGTCGCGAACGTGTGGCGCAGCGCGTGCGTGCTGAGCCCCGCCCCTTCGTCGACCTGCGACAGCCAGCCGGTGATGACCTTGTGAATGGTCGAGAGGCTGGCGCGCGTTCCGCGGTCGGACAGGAAGAAGGCCTGACGGTCGGCGGCCGGCCCGTGCCGTGCGATGACCGCGTCGCGGGCGCGCTCGAACGCGCGCAGCGCGTGCTGCGCGTGCGACCCCACGGGGACGATGCGCTCCTTGCGCCCCTTGCCGCGCACCTTGACCTGTCCGGCCAGCAGGTCGAGATCGGCGCGGTTGATGCCGCGCAGTTCGCTGATGCGGAGGCCACAGGAGTAGAGCAGTTCAATCATCGCCAGCGCCATCACGTCGCGGTGCTTGCCGTCCTGCGCCCGCGTCTGCAGCGCCTGCAGCAGCGTCTCCACCTGCGACCGGTCCAGATAGCCCGGCAGGTGCTTGTCCAACTTTGGCGAGCCAACGGCGCGCGCCGGATTGGACGTCACGAGGTCGTTGGCGTGCAGGAAGCGGTAGAACGTGCGCGCCGCGCTCAGCGCACGGGCGATGGACCGCTTGGAGAGTCCGCGACGCGCGAGGTGCGCCATCCAGGCGCGGAGCGTGAGCCGGTCGACCTGTCCCCATTGCCAGGCCGGGTCGCCGTAGTGCGCGCCCAGGAACTGCTGCAGCTCACCCAGGTCGCGCGCGTACGCGGCGACCGTGTGGGGCGAGACATCGCGCTCCTTGGCCAGGTGCGTGAGGAAATCGTGCAGGAGGTCTGACATACCGGACTATAGACGATCCAGCCCCGTCGCGTGGAACGACGGGGCTTGCGCGCACAGCAAGTACTTTGCACTATAAAGCAGCTCCGTCCCGCCACCCCGCAACCGGTCTCGCTCCCTATGCCCCCGTTCCTACACGACACGGCCGATCGCCTCCTCAACGCGCCGCGTCCGAGCCGGCTCCCCCCCGGGGGCACCGTCTCGGACGCGGAATGGGCACTGACGCTCTGGAACGCC
>JARIEY010000005.1 GCA_031127085.1 Gemmatimonadota bacterium
GCGCCCCTTCACGGCTGATCATATTGGGCCACGTGCGCCGCTCGCCGGTGTCGTGAATGGGTTCGTGCGCGTTGATGGCGATGCCGTACTTCGCTGCTGTTTCAATCACCTTGCGATAGTGGCGCACCATCGGCTGCGAGTGGTGCGCGTCGCCTTCCTTGGTCTTGTCGCCCACGTAGCCGGTCTTCACCGCCGTGATGCCGAGCGACTTGTAGAGCGCGAAGGCGCTGTCGAGCTGGCGTTCGTAGTTGGCAATGCCCATGCCCGTTTCGTGGTGGCCAATGACGCGCACGCCCTTGCTCATGGCGTAGGCGGCCACGGCAGGCAGGTCGAAGTCTGGGTAGGGCTGCGTGAACGAGAACTTGTCGCCGTTCTCCACCCAGTTGCCGTCCCAGCCGATGTTCCACCCTTCCACCAGCATTCCGCCCAGCTTGTTGGCCGCCGCGAAATCGACGTAGCGCTTGGCGTTTGCCGTGGTGGCGCCGTGGATGGGCCCCGACTGCCACGTCATCGTGTTGATGTGCATCCCCCACCAGATGCCGTTGTACGTCATCGGCGTCACGAAGCTGGGGTCGGCAATCTTGCTCGGCGGGTTGAGGTTGAGTCCGAGCACCGACGGAACCAGGTCGGCCGCGCGGTCCGCCAGCTGGATGGTGCGCCACGGTGTGACGAACGGGGTGGTGCCGCGCACCTTCACGCCGTCACGCATCGGTGCGAGCATCACGCGCAGCGTGCGGTTCTGTTCCTTGCCGCCGCGGATGTTCAGTCCGGCGTAGTCGAACAAGTCCGCCTCGTGAATCACCACGTGCACGCCGCTCGGCATCTCCATCGTCAGCGGGGTGTGCACCGTGTCGAGGGTCGAGAGCGGCGAGGCGCGGAACAGGTACTCGTACCTGTTCTGCTGAAACGACGGAATCCACCAGGCACGCCCGTCGCTGGCCATCGAGAACTCGGTGAGTTCCTCCATGATCTCGAAGGACGGGAGGGCAGCTTGCGCCGGCAACTCGTACCGGAATCCGAGGCCGTCGTTGAAGACGCGGAAGACCGCGATGAAGCGACGCGCGGGCGCCTGCGTTTCTTCGACCGTCACGCGCAGTTCGCGGTGGTGATCGCGCACCGCACGCACTTCGCCCCAGGGCTGCGTCCACGTGTCGTCGTGTTCGGCGCGCGCTACGTTTACCACGCGCAGGCCGTCGCGCAGGCGCGGCGCATTGCGAAACTCGAAACCCAGGACGCTGGGCAGGATGATGTTGGTGTTGCCGCGGCGCACGGCATAGCGCAGGGTGCCGCTGTCGAGTGCGACGGTCAGGACGTTGCGGCCGTCGGGCGAGGCCACCGTGGCCGGCAGCTGTGTGGCGGCCGCACGAGGCAGCGCGAAAAGCGCCGCCGCCAGCAGGACGGCCGCGCGATGGGACGATCGGAGCGAGATGGACATAGCTTGTAAAATAGCGATCCCAGCGGACGGCGCCTGCCGCCGACCGGCGTACCCCGCCACGGGTGCTGGCGCGCCGGTCGGTCACGTGCCCTTCTTCAGGCGGTGTCTGCTCTGGATCGAACTCACCTGATGCACGAGGAGGATGCGGGCGATGGCCACCGATGCGGGATACGCCAAGTACGTGTGTGATCAGTTGCTGCACGCCGGCGGAATGTCTGTGCGCAAGATGTTCGGCGAATACGGGCTGTACCGCCACGGCAAGATCGTCGCACTGATCTGCGACAATCAGCTCTTCGTCAAACCGACTGCCGCCGGTGAGACCGTGCTTGGCCGGCCGATCTTTGGTGCGCCGTACCCTGGGGCCAAGCCGTTTTTCAACGTGTCGGACGTGCTGGACGATCCCGACACGCTGGTTCGGCTCATCTTGGCGACCGACGCGGCGCTCCCCGCGCCGAAGCCAAAGGCGAAGCGTGCGACCCAGTCCGCGACCACCAGCGGGACTCGGCCGGCCAAGAAGGCGGTGAAGAAGGCAGTGAAGAAGGCGGCGAAGAAGGCCGTGAAGAAGGCAGTGAAGAAGCCACTGAAGAAGGCCGTGAAGAAGCCGGCTAAGAAGCCGACGAAGGCAGCAGCCGCGCGCGGCTCTCGGCGGCGGTCATAGCGCACCCACCAACTTGCCAGCGCAACGCCGCGCCAGTGCGTACACTACAAGCGACAGGACAGGCGACGGCGCCTCCCGTTCCACTCTGGAGCAGCAGGCGCGATGACGCCCACGGACGCGCATCACGAACCGCAGCACCCCGTAGCCAAGGCTCGCGTAACCGCGCTGGCGTATCTGGGCGCGGCTGTGCTGGTTTGGACGCTTCTCATGGCCGGCGCGCTCTGGTGGAACCTGCGCCACGTGCGCGGCACCGCATCCGAATTGGCCTTGATGGCCGCGCGGACGAGCCTCGAGAAGGACGTGCTCTACCGGATGTGGGCCACGGAGCACGGCGGTGTCTACGCCCCCATCACCGAGAAGACCCCGCCGAATCCGTATCTCAGCGGCATTCCCGAGCGCGACATCACCACCCCGTCGGGTCGGCAACTCACGCTGGTGAATCCGGCGTATATGACGCGGCAGGTGCACAAACTCGGGCGTGAGCTCTACGCCTACAAAGGGCACATCACCAGCCTCAATCCCATCCGGCCCCAGAACGCGGCCGATGCATGGGAAACCAGCGCACTCCGGGCGTTTGAGCGCGGCAGCAAGGAAGCGAGCGCCATCGTTCCCCTCGAAGGCGAACCACACCTGCGGCTCATGCGGCCGCTCCTGACGGTCAAGGGCTGTCTGCGTTGCCACGCCCAGCAAGGCTACAAGATCGGCGACATCCGCGGCGGCGTCAGCGTCTCCGTGCCGATGCGGGACTTCGACGCCGCCGTGGCGCCGCACGTCCGGCTCGAGGTGCGCGCGCACGTCGGCATCTGGTTGCTCGGTGCGGGCGTCATCGCGATTGCGGGCTGGCAACTGCGCCGCCGCCGCCGCGAACGCGATGAACATCTGGCGAGCATCCGGCGCGAGCGGGAGTTCACCGAGCAACTCATCCAGACCGCCAACGTCACCTTCGTGCAGCTCGATATGCACGGCGCCGTGGTGCGCATCAATGCGGCGGCCGAACAGCTCACGGGGTACCGCGAGTCCGAGGTGGTTGGCCGGAACTGGTTCGACCTCCTGGTGCCGCGCGCGCGCTACCCCGAGGTGTGGGAAGAGTTCGACCGGCTCACCGTGCACCGCGCCCTCCCGCGCACGTTCGAAAACCCCATCGTGACCAAGTCGGGCGAGGAACGCTTTGTCGCGTGGCAGAACGGCGTGTTGCGCGAGAAAGCGGGCGTCGTGGGCACCATTTCGTTCGGCGTCGACGTCACCGAACGGCGCCGGCTGCAGGAACAGTTGCGTCAGGCGCAAAAGATCGAGGCCGTGGGACAGCTCGCCGGCGGCGTGGCCCACGACTTCAACAACATCCTGGCATCGATGATGATGCACCTCTCGCTCTTGCAGGAATCGCCGACACTCGACGACGCGATCCGCGCCGAGCTGGCGGAGATGGAGGGGTACACGAATCGTGCGGCCATCCTGACGCGGCAACTGCTGATGTTCAGCCGCCGCTCGCTGCTCGAAATTCGCCCCACGGATCTCAATCAGGTCGTCACCGATGTGCTCAAGATGCTCGGCCGGCTCCTCGGCGAGCACGTCACCATCGACGCGACGCGCGCCGCCGCGCTGCCGCAGATCGATGCCGACGCCAGTATGCTGGAGCAGGTGCTCGTCAACCTTGCCGTCAACGCGCGCGATGCGATGCCATCGGGTGGGCGGCTGACCCTGGTGACGCAGGCCATCACGTTCGACGAGGAGCAGGCTGCGCAGCCGCCGCGACGCCCCGGACGGTTTGTCGTGCTCACCGTGACCGACAGCGGCACCGGAATGGACAAGGGGACGCTCGAGCGCGTCTTCGAACCGTTCTTCACCACCAAGGCCCCGGGGGTCGGCACTGGACTCGGCCTTGCCACCGTGCACGGCATCGTCGCGCAGCACGGGGGGTGGATCGAGGTCGACTCGCAGCTCGGGCGCGGCACGACGTTCCGCGTCTATCTACCCGAGTCGACCGGGTGCGCAGCCCCGGCGCCGGAGAGCGCCAGCGCCACCGTGCCCGGGGGCACCGAGACGATTCTCGTGGTGGAAGACGAGGCCGGCGTGCGGAGCCTGCTCGTGCGTTTGCTACGGCGTCTGGGTTACACGGTGCTCGAGGCCAGCAACGGGCGCGAAGCGCTGAGCGTCTGGCAGGGCGGCAGTGTCTCGGTAGATCTGCTTCTCACCGATATGGTGATGCCCGGGCGAATGACAGGGCTGGAGCTGGCCGACGCGATGCGCGCGCGCGTCCCTGGACTGAAGGTCATCATCACGAGCGGCTACAGCGGCGAGCTCGCCGCGCAAGGCGCGCCGGCATCGGCCGGGGTCATCTTCCTCCCCAAGCCGTACCAGTCATCGCAACTTGGCCTCGTGGTGCGTGAATGTCTGGATCAGCGGTGAGCGGTCCGGACGTCTGCCGCCGCTGACGGCGGGCGCGTGGTCCTCCGGCCTCGCCCAGGCCCCCCTTCGCTGGCACGCTGGTCAATGACGCGCCACATTGTCTGCCCATGGACGATCTCCTGAAGCGGTTGCAGGCAGCGCTCGGCGAGGGGTTCACCGTTGAGCGTGAGCTGGGCGGCGGCGGCATGAGCCGGGTCTTCCTGGCCCAAGACGTCTCGTTGCATCGGCGCGTGGTCGTCAAAGTGCTGCCCCCTGAGCTTGGCGTGGGCGTCAGCGGCGAACGCTTTCAGCGCGAGGTGCGGCTCGCTGCCGCGTTGCAGCATCCGCACATCGTGCCCGTGCTCTTCGCGGGGGCGTCGGGCGATCTCCGTTACTACGCCATGCCCTACGTGGAAGGGGAGTCGCTGCGGGCGCGCCTGTCGCGGCAGCGTGAACTCCCGGTGGCCGATGTCGTGCACCTGCTGCGGGACGTCCTCGACGGCCTCGCCGCCGCGCACGCGCAAGGAGTGGTGCACCGCGACATCAAACCGGACAATGTGTTGCTCTCCGGGCGCCACGCGGTCATCACGGACTTTGGCGTCTCGAAGGCCGTTGAGGCGTCGACCGGCGGCACGTCGCTGACATCGCTTGGCATCGCGTTGGGGACGCCAGCGTATATGGCGCCGGAGCAAGCGGCCGCCGATCCGCACATCGATCATCGGGCCGACATCTATGCCGTCGGCGCGCTGGCGTACGAGATGTTGTGCGGGCGCACGCCGTTCGTGACGGCCACGCCGCAGCAGATGCTGTCTGCGCATCTCACGCAGGAACCGGAGCCGTGCATCGCACACCGGGCGGCGGTGCCCGAGGGGCTCAATGCGCTGGTGATGCGCTGCCTGGAAAAGAAGCCCGCCGACCGGCCGCAAAGCGCCGAGGCGTTGCTCAGCGAACTCGCGCCGCTTGCCGCGTCGACGGCCGGAATGACTCCGCAGCCCCGAGAAATCTCCACCGGCACCTTGGCGGCGATCGCCCGGCACCATCCGGTGCGTCTGGCATTGCTGTCCGCGTTGACGCCGCTGGCCGTGCTGGCGGCGGTCTGGGGCCTGGTCCGCCTTGTGGGACTCCCGTGGTGGGTGCTGACCTCCGCGCTGGCCATTCTGTTGGTTGGCGCGCCCGTGCTCTACCTCACCGGGCGCGCGGAACGTCGCCGGCTCATCGCGAAGGCGCAGGGGACGGGCGACTTCAGCGGCTTGGCTCGCCATCTGAGTTGGCGGCGTGCGCTATGGGGCGGTGCCGGGGCGCTGGCTATGCTCGGCGTGGCCACCGGTGCGTACATGGCGATGCGACAGTACGGCGTCGGCCCGTTCGGTACGCTGGCCAGCAAGGGGCAGTACGAAGAGCGGCAGCCGATTCTCGTGATCGACTTCGAGAATCGCACCAGCGACTCGACGCTCGCGTCCACCATCACGGAGTTGGTCAGACTGGATCTCGAACAGTCGCCGTTCGTCGCGTTGCTGCAGCCGGCCGCAGTGCGTGACGCGCTGCGCCGCATGCAGCGGCCGGCAACGACGCTGCTCTCCTTGGACGTCGGGCGCGAGTTGGCGCGGCGCGAAGCGGTGACGGTGATGCTGACAGGTGATGTGCTGTCGGTGGGAGGTGCCATCGTCGTGTCGGCGCGCCTGATCGACACCGAAACCGGAGCCGTGCTCGCCGCGCGCAAAGAGACCGCGTCGCAGGAGAACGGCATCACCGACGCCGTGGATCGACTCTCCGCCGGACTGCGCGAACGGCTGGGAGAGACGTTCCGATCCATTCAGTCGGAGCCATCCATCGCGGCCGTGACCACGTCGTCGTTCCCGGCGTTGCGCGCATACATGCAGGGAACGCGGGTGTATGGCGCGGGGGACCGTCGCCGCGGTATGGAATTGCTCCGCCAAGCAATAAACTTCGACTCGACGTTCGCCGAGCCGCACCGCCGTCTGGCATGGTGGTTTACCAATCTCGGATTCCCGCGCGACAGCACCGTGCGCGCCGCCACCCGTGCGTACGCGCTACGAGGTCGCGTGCCGGCGATAGAACGGGGCATGATCGAGGCCACCTACTTCTCGTTGGTCACCGAAGAGTGGGAGCGCGCGATCGCCGCCTACGAGGGCGTGCTCGCTGAGGCGCCGGATCACGCCGTCGCCCAGGGAAACCTGGGGCTGCTGTATGCGGATCTGCACCGCTATGATGCAGCGGAGAAGCTCCGCCTGCGACAGTGTACGCGCGCCACCAAGGCCACCCCGTACGGGTGCGCCGCGCTCGCGAATCTACAGTATCTCCGGGGCGATTTCACCGCCGCGGATCGCACGTTCGCCCGGCTCGTGACGTTGAATCCGCGGTCGACCGATCTCCCGAATCTGCAAATGGTGCGTGCCATCGCCAAGCAGGACATCGACGGTCTCTTCACCATGATGGACTCCACCATCGCTGCCTGGCGAGCCGCCGGGACCGCCGACTTGCGCGGCGATGCTGAATGGTGGGCCGCGAACAAGGCGTGGATGCAAGGGCGCCTGCGCGAAGGCAATGCGGCACGGGAAGCCTGGGCGGCAATTCGGCGCAAAGCCAACCCCAACTGGTGGCCTGAAGCGCTCGCGCGCGCCTACTGGGCAGTGCAGGACGACCATTGGTTTGAGCGGGACACCCGGCGGTCGCACGCTGCCTTGGTGGCGGCCATCCCATCGGCGGCGCTCGACAAGAGACCGCCAGCAGACCGCGGATACGGAGACCTCGCCCTCTACTTCGCGCGCGTCGGCGATACGACGCGTGCGATCGAATACATGCAACGCTACGATGCCGAGGCCGTCTCCCTCGGCCCAAAGACCCGCGAACGCCGTCTTCTGCTGATCCGCGCGTACCTCGCGATGGCCAAGAAGGACTATCCGACCGGGATCGCCCTGATGCGCGAGTGGAACGAGAGCGCGGGAAGCCCAATGAATGCCATCTGGGTGGCGCTCGCCTATAGGGAAGCGGGGCAGGCCGACTCAGCCGTGGCGCACTTCGAGCGATTCCTCACGTCGGCGAGTCGCGTCCCCATCGGCTACCTTTCAGGCATCCCGCGCGCTTGGCGGCACCTCGGCGAATACGCGGAAGCCCGAGGCGACAGGGCCACGGCCAAGCGCTACTACGAGAAACTCCTCAAGCTCTGGGCCAATGGATCTTGAGGGTCAGGTCGAAGCACGCAAGGTACAGAAGCGGCTCGACGCGCTCTGAGTAGCCCCAGACAAGGGCCGGCAGCGCGCGTCGCGCTGCCGGCCCTCGTCGTTGCCATCCGATGTCTGCCGTGCCGCTACCGCAACGGGATGTAGCACACGTTGCTCGTCAGCATCATCATCACGAAGACCAGGCACGTTACCATCGGCCCCAGCCAGACCCGTCCCGTCAGCTGGAAGAACCAGCGGTTGTAGAACGGCAGCAGGAACATCATCGGGATGATGCCGAACAGCAGGTTCGCAAACAGCCACTCGGCGGTCCAGTACACTGTTCCCGTGGATACGAAGCTGGCGTACTGAATGCCGAGAATGAGCACGAGCCCCACCGAGTTGCCGAGGCCGTTGATCAACAGGCTGCGCCACGCGGGCTGATGCGCAAAGCGCCCGCCGGCGTTGACGCGCACGGAGTTGGCCAGATAGAACACGAAGAACAGCGGCAGGTACATCAACGCCACCAACAGCATGCGGCGCGGGAACGACGCCGGCGCCGAGACGAACAGGAACCGGAAGTCGGTGTGGAATATCCCGTACGCGGTGAAGAGCAGCACGAAGAACCCGCCTGCCACAAGAAGCGCAAGTAGCGCCGTGCGCCCCAGCTCGCGCGCCGAGACGCGCAACCCGAGCATCTCCGGCGTCACCCCGTTGCGCCGGCCGAAGAACCGGTACGTCGCAAAGAACAGCAGCAGCCCAATGGTGCCGTTGGCCAGCGCCCACAGCAGCACGGCGTTGTTGATGCGTTGTGGGAACCACCACGTCTGCTGCGCCGCGCTCGCCGCCGGGAAGACCTTGAAGGTGGCGAGCACCATCGGGATGAACAGGAAGCACGCGAGAAGCGCGCTGACGGCGAATGTGGTCCAGTAAATCACCGTCCCCGTGCGACCGGGCTTGGGCAATGCGGGGGGAACCGGCTTCGCAAGCGCGGCAAACGCCGGCGTCCGCAGCAGGAGCGACGCAAACGGCACCAGGAAGAGCATCCCGCCCACCAGCGCCATCAGCGTGAACAGTTCCTTCAGCCACCAGAGTTGCTGCGATGCCGCGAGCGGCGTCTTCACGCCAAATACGTCCGTGAAGAAATCGACCATATGCGCCACGGAGCGCGTGTCGTACGGGAGCAGCGGGTGGATGTTGTTGGTGTTGTGCACCACGCGCATCGTTCGCGCCGTCGGGTCGCCGTAGACGCGGTCTATCTCAACCACCGACACCGCGCTGTCCTTCGGCAGCCCGGAGTTGATCAGGCGCAGGGCCTCCGGCGCCGTGCGCATGTCGGCGTTCTTGTTCACGTTGCGGAACGCGCCCTCGTCGTGCAGCGCATAGTCCATCGCGACGTTCGACCGAATGGGGCCCAGCACCGAGTCGGTCATCGTCAGCACGTACCCGCCCACGAAGACAGCGGCCAGCTTGCTCGGCGGCTTTGGCTTGGGAGCGTCGGAGGAGTCAGCGGCCCGAACCGACGATGCCGCCTTGGCCAGCGCCGTGCCCTTCGCGGCATCCGTCGTCGACGCGCTCTTCGTTTTCTTCTTCTTTGCCTTGGGCTTCGTCGCGGCGACAGCCGGCGTGGCGGTGGCGGTCGCGGATGTTCCCGACGAATCCTTGACCGTCGCGCGACGCGCGGCGCGGGGCGCCCGCCCGCCGAACAGCGACGCCGACTGGAGCACGGCGTTGCCGCCGGCCGAGTAGCCGGCCGCGCCGATGCGCGATTTGTCCACGTAGTTGAGGTTCGGTGTGCTGAAGATGTACTCGACCATCGGGACCACGCCGTATCCCTCGAGACTCGCCGAGCGGCGCTGGCGCGACGCGCTCGATGCGCCTTGGGCGTACGGGTCGATGGTGATGACCGCGAACCCACGGCGCGCTAGCTCAATTGCGTAGCTGTCGAGGGTCTCCTTGCTCCGCTCGAAGCCCGGGCAGACGACGACAATCGGCACCGGATTCTTGTCCGTCGCCGAGAGCGGCCGAAACAGATCGGCGGTCACCCACTGCCCACCCTGCGTTGGGAGCGTGAAGCCGGTGACATCCACTCGTCCGAAATCTGTCTTGACGAGATACGCGCCCAGACTGCCAACAAAGATCAGCGCGAGCGAGATCCACAGCAGCCGCGACGGAACGCGGCGCGCCGTAACCGGCGGTTGATCCGCAAGTGAAGCCGGATTCGACATCAGGCACCCAAGGCGTGAGAAGGACCGACCGGGGGGCGCACGGCATGGTCGAGCGCGCGACTCCGGGCCGGTGATGGCATCGGGTGCGGGCGTGTAAGTATCGACCCGTGGTGCCATCGGGGGCAAGCGTACCGCAGCGCACCGCGCACTGCGCACTGCGCACCGCGCACTGCGCACCGCGCACTGGGCGCCGCGCACGAGCGTCGCACGCACCGCGCACGAATGCGCTATCTTTCACTCAAGCGGCCAAAACACGCGGCCGCGGTCCACGAACGCACGGGCGACGATGCTCGGCGGCGCCTAGCCACCGGTGTGCCTTGCCCGTCCCCTCGGGAACGCACAATGAGCACGCGCGGCTGGCAATGGTTGTTCTGGGCACTCCTCGTCGCTTGGGTCACCTTCGCCGTACTCGAGGCGACAGGATTCGGCCCGTACGCGATTCGAGCCTATGGCGCCGACCTCGCCGTGCCGGCCTGGCTCTACATCGTCCTCCGCTCGCTCGACAATCCGAACCGCCGGCGCGTTATCCGTCGTCACCTCGGGCGCACCCCGCAAACGGCCGCCGGACTCCTGTTCGCGGCCAGTACGGCCACCGAGCTCAGCCAACGCTTCGTTCCGAACGGCCCCTTTCCCGGCACGTTTGATCCGCGTGACATCGCGTCGTTCGGGGTGGGCATCGCGATCGTCTATTGGCTCGATCGGCGCACTCCGCTGCGCGCGGACTTCCGCAAACGCAACACGGTGAACTGAGCGTCCTGCCTCGGTTCACCGTGCCGAGCCGCCGCACCTTGCGCTGCTACGCCTTGTACACCTCAAAAATCCCGGCCGCGCCCATGCCGCCGCCGATACACATCGTCACCATCCCCAGTCCGCCACCCGCCGCGCCCAACGCGTGCACGAGTTGCGCGGTGAGCTTGGCTCCCGTCGCGCCCAGCGGATGACCAAGGGCGATGGCGCCGCCATTCACGTTGGTGATGGCTGCGTCCATGCCGAGCTCCTTCATCACGGCCAGCCCCTGCACGGCAAAGGCCTCGTTGAGCTCGATCATCCTGATGTCGCCGAGCGCGAGGCCCGCCTTGTTCAGCGCCTTCGGCACGGCCTTGATGGGACCGACGCCCATGATGTCGGGCGCCACGCCGCCAACCGCAAACGTCACGAAGCGCGCGAGCGGCGTGAGCCCGAGTTCCTTGGCCTTGTCGGCGCTCATCATCACCAGCGCGGCCGCGCCATCGCTCAGCGGCGACGAGTTGCCCGCCGTCACCACGCCCTTCGCTGCAAACGCGGGTTTGAGCTTTCCCAGCCCCTCGAGCGTCGTCTCGGCGCGCGGCATTTCATCCACGGCGAAGGTCGACATCTCCGTGGACTTTCTGGCGCCGGAGTAGCTCACCTTCGCCACCGGCACCGGAACAATCTCATTGGCAAACGCGCCACGTGCGATCGCGGCCACCGCCTTCTGCTGCGATCCCAGCGCGAACTCGTCGGCCTGCGCACGCGTGATCCCCCACTGCGCGGCCACACGCTCGGCGGTGAAGCCCATCCCGATGTTCTCCTCCACCTGCTCGGGATGCAGCCGCGTATGATGGCCGCCCATCGGGACGACACTCATCATCTCCACGCCGCCGGCGATCACCACGTCGCACATCCCCGACATGATCGACTGCGCCGCCATCGCCACCGTCTGCAGTCCCGACGAGCAGAAGCGGTTGACCGTCGCCGCCGACACCTCCACGGGGAACCCGGCGCGCAGCACCGCCATGCGCGCGATGTTCAGTCCCTGCGCCCCCTCAGGCATGGCGCAGCCCCACAACACGTCATCAACCAGCGCGGGGTCGAGCTTCGCCCGCTGCACCGCCGCCTTGAGCACCTCGGCCGACAGGTCGATGGGATGCACGGAGGCCAGGCCTCCGTCCTTCTTGCCGCGAGCGACGGCCGTGCGGACCGCGCTCACGATCACTGCGTCCTTCATCTGCATGGTCTCATCTCCCGGTCCGCCCCAAGGGCGGACCCGCAGGTCTCGTGGGGTGGTCAGTTGCGAAGCGGCTTACCGGTCTCGAGCATGTACTGCATGCGCGCCTGCGTCTCCTTGGTGCCCAGCAGGCGCAGGCAGGCGTCACGCTCCAGGTCAATCAGGTCCTGCTCGGTCACCTCGCGCGGCGGCCCGTCGCCGCCCGCCAGCACCACCGCCACTTCATGGCCTATGCGCACATCGTGCGCGCTCGCCTGACCCGCTTCCTTGAACGAGAAGAGCGCGTAGTCGAGGTTGGCGACCGCGTCCTTGCCCAATGCACGCATCGTCATAGGCGCCGGGGCCACGTACCCCGGTGCCAGGTCGAGCACTCGCGCCTTGGCATCGGCTATCAGCGTGTCGCGGTTCATCGAGATGCGGTCCACGGCGCGCAGGTAGCCCAGCTTGCGCGCGTCGTGCGCGCTCGTGCTCATTTGCCCCAGCGCGATCAGCTTGAAGGCGCGCTTCACGCCTTCAAAGAGATCGGCCTCTTCGTACGCCGCGAGGTCGCGCGTGAAGCGGAACGCGAGATCCTTCGTGCCGCCACCCGCCGGCAAGATGCCCACACCGACTTCCACGAGTCCCATGTACAACTCAGCGTGCGGTTGCACGGCGTCGCAGTGCAGCGAGAACTCGCAGCCGCCGCCAAGGGTGAGCCCGAACGGAGCCGCGACCACGGGGAACGGCGCGCGGCGCAGTGACATCGACGTCTGCTGGAAGCGCGCGATGCCCGCTTCAATGGCCTTCCAGTCGCCGGCCATCAGCGCCGGGCCCTGCTGCGCGAGGTTGGCACCGGCGGTGAACGTGCGCGGATCGTCGTTGCCGATCACCAAGCCCGCGTACGAACCGTTGGCCACGCGGTCGATCGTCCGCTCCACCATGTCCAGTACGCCCGACCCCAGCGTGTTCATCTTGCCGCAGAACTCGAGGCAGAGCACACCATCGCCGAGGTCGATGACGCGCGCTTCCTTGTTCTCGTCCACCACGTGCCCATCTGCGCGGCGCGCCGTGAGGTCAATGCGACCAGGGATCTGCGGCACCGGCGCATAGCCGGCCGTCGTTGCCATTTGCTCGGCGCTCCCGGCCCCCGCGTAGAACCCTCGGGTGGCCTGCGCAAAGAGCGGTGGCTCGGTAAAGCCGTGCGCGGCGAACTGCGCGCGCAGCCAGTCGATGCCCAGCGCGTCCATCACGCGGAACGGCCCAATCTCCCAGCCGTAGCCCCATTCGAGCGCGTGATCCACGCCGGTGATGTCGTGGGCGAGTTCGGGTGCCAGCCGCGCGGTATGATACGCGACGATCGTCAGCATCTTGCGCAGGAAGTCGCCGTACGTGCCCGGCAAGTCGCGCACCTTGGCGATGCGCGCCGTCACCGGCAGCTTGAGCAGCGCGTCAATCTCCGGCGTCGACAGTCGCACCTGAGGCACGTACTCCAGGGTGTGCCAGTCGAGCGTCTTGATCTCCTTGCCGTCTTTCTTGTAGAAGCCGCCGCCGGTCTTGTCGCCCAGCCAGCCGCGCTTTACGATCTCGTGCACCCAAGGCGGCAGCGCAAAATCCTCGCCCGTCGCTGCTCCCAGACCGGCGCTCACGTGCGCCAGCACGTCGAGCCCCGACAGGTCGCCGGTGCGGAACGTCGCCGTCTTGGCGCGCCCAATCAGCGCGCCGGTCAGCCCGTCGACTTCGTCGATGCTGAGGTTGAACTCCTCCATCAGTTTGAACGTCGCGAACATCCCGAAGACTCCGAGCCGGTTGGCCACGAAGCCCGGCACGTCCTTGCACAGCACAATCCCCTTGCCCATGCAGCGCTCGGAGAACGCGCGCATCGCGGCCAGCGTCTCCGGCGCCGTGTACGGCGTCGGAATGATTTCCAGCAGGTGCATGTAGCGCGGCGGATTGAAATAGTGCGTACCCAGGAAGAGCCGCTTGAACGCGTCCGAACGCCCCTGCAACAGCACGTCCATGGGAATGCCCGACGTGTTCGACGTCACGATGGCACGCGGTGCGATCTGTTCGAGCCGCGCAAACAGTTCCTGTTTGGGCTTCGGCTGCTCGATGATGACCTCGACGATCCAGTCGCAGTCGGCGAGCAGTTCCAGATGATCCACCGTGTTGCCCGTGGTGACGAGCGCCGCGCGGTCGCCATCCATAAAGGCGGCGGGCTTGGCCTTTCGCGCTTTCTCGAGTCCCTTGCGGGCCGGGGCCGAACGGTCAGGGGATGCGAGGTCGTCGCTGCCGGGAATGTCGAGCAGGACAACGGGGAAGCCGGCGGAGGCCGCGAGGGCGGCAATGCCGCTCCCCATGACGCCGGCGCCGACAACACCGACTTTCGTGATGCGCATCAGGGCTCCTCTGAGGGGCCTGCAGGATAGGGGAGGCGCGGGTTGCAAGGCGAACCGCACCTCCTCCGAATCTACTGATTGCCGACCGCGCCCGTTGGCACCGGCTCCGCAGCGCCCGCCCCCTGCCGCCGCGGGCTTCGACAGGCAACTATTCGTGATCCCGCTTTTCTGATGCCGACCTCGGCGGCCCAAGTGCCCTTGGCTCCTCTCGCACTGATCGTCCCGTGACCACGGTGGATTCCACCGAGGTGCTCGTCGCACGGCAGCCGATCTTCGACCGGTCGGACAAGCTCGTCGGGTACGAGCTGCTGTATCGCGCCGCCAGCGCCGACACCACGGCGCGCGGTGCTGACGCGCTGACGATGTCCACCACCACGCTGATCAACGGCGTGCTCTCCATCGGCTTCGACCGCCTCATCGGGCGCGCCCGCGCGTGGGTCAACGTGCCGGCCCAGTTGCTGCTCGACCAGCACTGGCGTGTGCTCGACCGCGCGCGCTGCATGATCGAGATCCTCGAGACGGTGCCGGCCAACGAGCAGACGCTGGCCGCCTGCATGGCCCTCCGCGACGCGGGGTACGAGATGGCGCTCGATGACTTCGTGGCGGGCCCGGAGTACGAGCCTTTCGTCATCCTCGCCAGCGTCGTGAAGCTCGACGTGCTCGGGCAGACCCCCGACTCGCTCAAGCCGATGGTCGCGCGGCTGCGCCGGCACAAAGGGATCAAGCTGCTCGCCGAGCGCGTGGAAACACACGAGGAACTGGCGGCGTGGCGCAAGGCGGGCTTCGACTACTTCCAGGGCTACGTCTTCGCACGCCCCGAGATTGTCGCCGATCGCGATCTCCATCCGCGCCTCGCCGGCATCGTCACCCTGATGAACCGGCTCAACCAGCCCGATGTCAGCGACCGCGAACTGGAGGAGGCGTTTCAGGCCGATCCGGCCCTCGCGCTGCGCCTGCTGCGCATCGCTAACAGCGCCGCGATGGGCGTCGGCGGCGTTGCCTCCATCCGTCAGGCCATTCGCCTGGTCGGGCGCGCCATGCTGCACCGCTGGCTGGCCCTGCTGTTCAGCGCCTCGGCGCCGCGGTCCAACGATGTGGATGCGGAGCGCCTGCTCAGCGCGGTGGAACGTGCCCGGATGTGTGAGTTGCTGGCAATCGCGGCCGGCCGCGAGCGGGAATCGTCGACGCTTTTCCTCACCGGGCTCCTCTCCGCGCTCGACGCGCTGCTCGGCGTGGGGATGGAGACGCTCGTGGCACGCATTCACGTGGTCGACGACGTGGAAGCGGCGTTGCTCCGGCGCGAAGGCCCGTTGGCCGACGTGCTCCTGCTGGCGGAAGCGTGTCAGCGCGCCGAGTGGGCGGCGGCGGCCGATCGCGCGGCGGCGCAAGGCGTCACCGAGGCGCTTCCTCCGATCACCAGCGAAGCGGCCGATTGGGCGCGGCGGGCCCTGCTCGGCGCCTGAGAGCGCTAGCCCGTAATTGGCCGCGCCGGCGCCGGCGGGCGCGTGGGCACTTCCGCATCGCTGATTGCCGCATTGGTGAACGGCAGCACCAGCGTGATGCGGCGGTTCTGCGGCGCGAACGGATCGTTGGCAATTCGTGGACGCGTGTCGGCGAGCCCGCGCACTTCGGTGATGCGTGCCGGCGGGAAGCCCGATTCCTCGAGAATGCGCCGCGCCGCGTTGGCGCGGTCGGCCGACAGCTCCCAGTTCGTGTAGCCAGCCTGCGCGCTGTAGCGCGTGGCGTCGGTGTGCCCTTCCACGATCACCTGGTTGTGCAGCGGAATGAGTTCCGCCGCGATGAGCTCAATCCCCGAGCGTAAGCCGGCCTTGACCGCCGCCGAGCCCGACGGAAAGAAGGTGTCGCCCGGGCCGTCCTCGATCATCTCGATGCGCAGCCCCTCTTCGGCGACGCTCACCTCGAACTTGGCCGCTCCCAGCGACCCCTTGGCGCCGTCCAGCTTGCCCTTGATCGCCTCGGCCGCCTTCTCGAACGCTTTCTCCTCCGACTTGCGGATCATCACCTTGATCTGCGCGTCGGCAATGCGTGCCGGCGTCGCGCCGTTGGCAATCGGGCTTGCCCCCGACCCGAACCCCTTCTTGTAGCCCACCGGATTGCTGAAGTAGCCCTCGATGGCCTGCTTGGTCTTGTCGTCCATGCCCAGCAGCCACATCACCATGAAGAACGCCATCATGGCGGTCACGAAGTCGGCATAGGCGACTTTCCAGGACCCGCCGTGATGCCCACCATGCCCGCCTTTCTTGACGCGCTTGATGATGATGGGTTTGGCGCTCTTCTTGTTGCTCATAGGGGCCTCGCTGCGCTACGCCGCGCGGCGCCGAGTGAGATTCTCCAGCTCGGCGAACGACGGACGTTCTTCCGGCTCGATGTTACGGCGGGCGAACTCCACGGCGGACATCGGCGAATCGCCGCGTGCGAACGCGAGCAGGGCGGTCTTGATGCACAGCATGTAGGCGCCGTGCGCGCGAACCCGCCCTTCAATCGACTGCGCGATCGGACCGATCACGCCGTAGCACAGCAGAATGCCAAGGAAGGTGCCGACGAGTGCCGCCGCCACCTTCTCGCCGATCTCCGCCGCGCCGCCGCCGATGGACGACATCGTCAACACCACGCCGAGCACGGCCGCCACGATGCCGAAACCGGGCATGGCGTCGCCGACCTTGGTGATGGCATTGGGGATGTTCATGGCCTCGTGGTGCTGCTGCTCCAGGTCGGCGTCGAGGATCGCCTCGAGATGATGGTCCTCCACCGCGCCGGTGAGAAGCACTTTCAACGTGTCGCAGAGCATCGACACGGCTTCCTTGTGGTGCATGAAGCCCGGGTATTTCTTGAAGATGTCAGATTTTTCCGGTTCTTCGATGTGGGCTTCGAGCCCCACCAGGCCGTCTTTGCGCGCCTTCTGGAACACATCGTACAGGGCCTGCAGCAACTCGCCGAAGGCTTTTTCGTTGTACGGGTTCGGTTTGAGGAGGGCGAGCGTCTCGGTGAGCGCGCCTTTCATCACGGAGGGCGGGTTGCCGACCATGAACGAGCCAAGGCCGGCGCCGCCAATGATGACGAGCTCCGCAGGCTGGTACAGCACAGCGAGCTCACCATGTTCCATGGTGTAGCCGCCGATGATGGCGCCGAAAACGACAACGAGGCCGATAACTATGAACACAGCCGACCGTCCATCCGTGGAAGTGGGCTCCGAGGCAACACGAGCTGCCTGTGTTTAGTATCGGACGCACCCCCGCAACTCCTTACGCCCCAATTTGATCCATGACTTCCCCCCCCCCGGCGGCGGGCGCCGCGATAGTCGAGGCGATGAACGGGTTGTTCCGGGGGCTCAATCACGCCCTCTCCAACCGGGTGAACACGCTCAACACCCTGCTGGCCGTCCTGCAGGAGTCTGCGGAGTTCGATCCGGAGATCGTCCGGGCGCTGGCCGCCGAGGAAGCCCGGTTCGAGGCGCTGCTGCAACTGTACCGGCAGATGCCCCTTGAACTCGGGGCCGCCCGCGAGCCGATGGTGCTGGCCGACCCGGTCAAAGACGCGCTGGCGCTCTTTGAGCATCACCTCGACCTCCGCATGCTGCCCTGCCAGGTGGACGGCGTGGAAACGGCGCCGCCCGTCCGCTCTCAGCGGCAGCTGCTGACGCAGGCGCTTCTCATCCTGTTCGTCGGGGTTGGTCGCTCGCTTGTGGGGGACGAGGATGGGCACGGGTTGGTGATATCCGTCGACGAGGCCGGCGACGACGTGCGCATCACCGTGCGCACCACGCGAGCGGCGGAGTCGGCCGACGGGCCGGCCTGGCCGGCGCTCGAATGGATGGCCTCGCTACTCGCCGCCGCCGCTGATCGGGGGATCGACGCCGAGGGCCGCCCGTGGGGCCGGTTGACGCTCACGACGCTGGCGGCCGAACGCAGAAAGGGGCGCTGACGCGCCCCTTGGGGTCCATCGGACCTGCCGCGCCCTAGCTGTCGGTCGGGCGCGGTGTCGGCTTGGGGAGCTTGTCGAGCAACGACCGGGCGCTCTCGCCCGACGCGGCGCTCTTGGTGGCGCTTTCCACCTCCGCCACAATCTCCCCGCGCAGAATGCGCACATCCGCCGGCGCTTCGATGCCGAGCCGCACGCCCTTGCGGTCGACCGAGAGCACCACAATGCGCACACCCCCGTCGATGTAGATGGCGTCTCCTTCGCGGCGGGTGAGAATGAGCATCCCTGGCTCGTGTTATTTAAGTGAGAGGAGCGTCTGCATCATTTCGTCCACGGTCTTGATGATCTTGGACGCCGCGGCATATGCCTGCTGTTGCCGCATGATCTGAATTAGCTCCTCGTCCACCGAAACGCCAAATACCGCCGTCCGGCGCTGGTCCGACTGGCTGACCAGCGTTTCGTACACCAACCCTGAATTATTGGCCTCGTTCAGGGCTCCCGCCACATCGCCAACGACCAGGCGGTAATCGGCGGAGTAGTTGAGATTCCCGGCCGACGGGGCGCTCTCGCGCAGTCCCGCCAGCGAGAGGGCGAGCGCGTTGTTGCCGGGTTCGTTGAATGCGGTGCCGGCCGCAATGGCACCGGCATTGGCGTCCACCACGGCCGACAGGCGGATGCGGGCCGCGGTGTTGTTCCCCGCGGTGGCATCAAAGAAGTCCACGTTCGACCCGGTCGCTCCGAGCAAGGGGTTCCAGTTGCCGGCGGCGCCGGCCGTTGGCGACCACCCGGTGCGGTGCAGCGCGTTCACGTCCGTAATCAGCGCGCCCGCGAGCGTGTCGAGACGGGTCTCGACGTCGAGGATGTCGTCGTTGTAGACCGCCTGCAGCGCGCCCAGCTCGCCGCCCATGCTCCGAATGCTGTCTGGGCTGCCGACGATCTTGAAGCCGATGTTCCCGGCGCTCGTCATCTCCACTTGCTTCGCGCTGATGCCATCGACCAGCGAGATCGTGCCAAGCATCACCTGCGTGGAGCCGTCGGTGCGCTCGATCACGCGCAGTCCCGCGGTCTTGCTCAGCGAGTCGAGCAGTTGGTCGCGCTGGTCGCGCAGATCGCTGGCCGTGCCGCCGGAGCTTTCCATGGCGACGATCCGCCCATTGAGCACGGCGACTTCGTTGGCGATGCGATTGACGTCGGACACGGCGGCCTGCGCCCGCTCCACGGCCTCGGCCTTCAGGCCGCTCAGCTGCGAGGCGATGCCATTGAACGAACGCGTCAGCATGGCACCGGCCTGCTGCACGGCCGTGCGGGCGCTCGGGTTCGTGGGATCGGCCGACAGTTCGCTCCACGCGTTGTAGAACTGGTCGAACGCATTCGCCAGCCCGGTGTCCGACGGCTCGGCCAGGATGTTCTCCACCCGCTGCAGGAACTCCGAGCGCATCGATGAGGCGCCCATCTGTCCGTTGCTCAGGCGATACTCCTGATCGAGCATCAGGTCGCGCTTGCGCTGTACGGTCACGAACGTCACGCCCGTGCCGAAGATGCCGAGCGTCGAATTCTCGGGCGTTCCTTCGGTAAGCACCTCACGCTGGCGGCTGTACCCCGGCGTGTTGGCGTTGGCAATGTTGTGCGATGCGATCTGCACCGCGGCCTGCGATGTGGTCAGCGCGCCGCGGGCGATGCTGAGAATTCCCCCGAAGCCAGGCATTAGACCGTCCGGTCGATGAGTCGGCCGCCGCCGGGGGCGTCTGCTGTGCCGGACGTGCCCGTCGCCGCGCCGACGAGCATCTGCACCTGCCGATCACCAGCCGCGATCGCCTCGCGCAGCACCCGACGGTTCACCGTGACTTCGTTCTGCAGCGCGAGCGCGCCGTCGCGCAGCGCCCTGGCCGCCTCGGCCACGCTGGGTGGCAGTTCGCCGTTGAAGAACTCCTCGAGCGCCACGACGCTCAGGTCGTCGCTCTCGCCCAACACGTGGTTGAGCGTGCGCCGCCGGCGCCGGGCTTCCTGCAGCGTGACGAGCACCCGATGCGTCGAGAAGACGGAATCATCCACGCCCTCGAGATCGTCGACCTTTACCGATTCGCGCTGACGGCGCATGATGCCGGCGAGATCGCCCAGCAACTTGGCCTCGGTGCGCAGCGAGTCGACAAGCGCCGCAATGGTGCTCGCCGCGTTCACGAGCGAGGCATCCACCGCGAAGGGGACGGCGCTGTTCACTTGACCTCCGGCGGCACGGAGCCGCGCAGTTCCTTCACGAGCGCACTGGTGATGCCGCGTTGCCACTGGGCGGGCACCTCGTCGGCGAGCTTCTGGTCGAGCAGGCTGCTGAAGATCTCTTCGCCCTGGCCACCGCTGGTCAGACCGTCTTGCGGCACCGTCTCCCGCATCGCCTTGAACAGCTGCTCCACGAACAACCCCTCGAGCTTGGCGCTCGAGTCCTTGAGACGGGCGAGTCGGTCCGTGGCGTCCGGCTGATGGGCGGCGGATGGCGCGTCGATGCGGGTCATCGAATGATGATCTCGGCGGAGATGGCGCCGGCCTGCCGCAATCCTTCAAAGATCGCGGCGATTTCGGCGGGAGACGTCTGGATGGCGTGGAGCGCCGAGGCGATGCGTTGCACGCTGGTGCCCGGGGCGACGCGAACGTCCCCGCGGATGCGCGACGTGTCGGCGGTGGGGCCCACGGTCAACGTCACACCGCCGTGGCTGATCACCGCTTCGCCGACCATGAGCTCGCCGCCGGCGATCACCGTGCCATCGCGCGCATCAATGACCACGCGTGCGGCGCGATCGGCGCGCAGGCGCACGTCGCGAATCTTCGTCAGGGTCGCGGCGAACGACGTGCCCGTATCCTTGGGGGCGATGGTAATGCTGCCCGGGTCATCCACGCGGGCGGTCCCGGGCGTGGCGAACACCGAATCGATCGCCGCCGCGATGCGCGTGGCAGTCCCGAGATCGGGGTCGCGCAGCAGCAACTTGTTGGAGGCGGCGAGCGCGGGGCGGGGAATCTCCGCCTCCAGCACGCCACCGTCGGGGATGCGCGCGGTGTTGGTCGGCTCGCCGCTCTGGCGTGACATCGCCGACGGGCTCACCAGCAGCGGCCCCTGTGCGCCGCCTACGGGACGCTGCCCCGCATCGGCCACCAGCGGGGTCATCCACAGCACGCCGCCGCGCAGCGAGGCGGCGTCGCCGATGCTCGACACCCGCACCTCAAATCGGCCACCCGGCCGGAGGTATGGCGAAACCTCCGCGGTAACCAGCACAGCCGCCACGTTCTTGGTGCGCAGCAGCTCGGCCGGCACCTCCACATCGAAGCGGCGGAGCAGGTTCACGATGGAGGTCACCGTCTGCGCCGCGCCGGCAATCCCGCTCACGCGGTCGCCGGTTCCTGCCAGCCCGGTCACCAGGCCGTAGCCCATCAGGCGCACGGGCGGCGCGGGATCGGTAAGGATGAGATCGCGCACGCGCGTCTCCTGCGTCTTGGCCTCGGTGGCCACGATCAGCAGGGCGCCGAGGACGCAGAGGACCGCCAGGATCTGGCGCACGCGATGCGCGGGAGTGTCCGCTGGGTTTGTCATGGCCAAACCATCCCGACGATCTTGGACAGAATGCCGCTCTTCGGCTTGCCCAGCTTGCCCTTCTGTGAGACGATGATGTCGGCGTCGGCGACGCGCGTCGACTCCACCATGTTGCTGCCGATGTCGATGTCCTGCGGCCGCACCCAGCCCGTCAGCGTGACTTCCTGCTGGTTCCGGTCAACGTTCACCATCTTCCGGCCGCGGATCTGCAGCATCCCCGTGGGCGAGACCGCGATGACGCGCGCGCTCAGCGTCGACTGAAAAATGTTGTTGCGCGTCGCTTCGCCCGTCTGCTTGGAGTCCCCGTTGTTGTTGAACCCTGCCGTCGCGGCAATGGCCGTCGCCGCCTTGGTGGGCGAATCGGGGGGCTTGATGGAGAAGTCGAGCTCCTTGGCGCGAATGTCGGTGGCCGAGTTGTTGGTGCTCGCGCTCGCCAGCGTCTGGTCGTTCACCAGCACCGTGACGATGTCGCCAACGCCCAGCCGGTAGCGGTCCGAGGTCCACGACTGGCGTCCCGTGTACTGTGGCGCAACGGAGTCGACCGGTGGCGCCGGGGCCGCGCCTTTCTTGGCGGCCTGCGCCAGCGCCGAAGGCGCCGCGACGGTGAAGCACAGGGTGATGGAGAGCAGGTGACGCATGACCACGATCCTCACGGCAGCCGCACGACGCCAGGGGCGACGGCGACGCCGGACAGGGAATGTTGCCCGATGCGCACACGCACCGGGGCGCCCGCGCGCGCGTTGCCGAGCGCGATGCCCAGACGCGTGACGGTGATGCCATTCATCTCCACACGCACGGTGACCGCATCGCCCGAGCGCACCGCCGCGGCCGGCGCAATGGCCGGCGCGCGCAGCGGTTCACCGGCGGCAACCACGCGCTGCGTCTCATACCCGATCACCAGCGCCGCATCGCCCGAGACGTCGCCCGCCTGCAGCACCGTGCCGCGGGGGAGGGCGCGCAGGGCGAGCGGGGTGCTCGTCGCCGCAACACTCGCCATGCCTTCCGGCGCGCTCGGCAACGCGGGAGCCTGCGCCGCGAGCGACGAGGCCAGCGCGGCGAGCAGGCCGGCGGAGCCGGCGAGGAGCGCGAGGCGGCGAAGCATCGTCATCGGAGCTACCGCACCAACTGGTTGGCGATGTCCGACATCGTTTCGCTGTTCTTGATGGCCTTGGAGTTGATCTCGTAGGCGCGCATCGCGGCGATCATATCCACCATCTCCTGCACGATCTCCACGTTGCTGGCCTCGAGGTGCCCCTGCAGCAGGCGTCCCACCCCTTCGTCGCCCGGGAACCCCGGTGCGGCTTCGCCCGACGCGGGCGTGGCGGCGTACAGATTCTCGCCCAGCGCCTCGAGGCCGCTCGGGTTGGCGAAACGTGCCAGCTCGATGCGCCCAATCTCCACCGGCGATGTCTGGTCACCCTGCTTCACGCTCACGATGCCGTTCTGCGCGATGGTGATCTGCGACGAGCCCGTGGGGACTTTCACCCCTGGGAGCACCGTGAGGCCGCCGGAGGTCACCAGCGTGCCCGTGTCCGACAGCTCGAACGCGCCGTCGCGCGTGTACGCGGTGCCGCCGTTCGGGAGCTGCACCTGGAAGAAGCCCTCGCCTTCAATGGAAAGGTCGAGCGGCCGGTTGGTCTGTTCGTCGGAGCCCTGCGAATGCAGACGCTGGATGCCGGCCAGGCGCGTACCCCGGCCCACCTGCACGGCGGGCGTCGTGGCGGCGTCGGCCCCGCCCACCGCGGCCGCGCCCTGCACGGTCTGGTAGAGCAGGTCCACAAAGTGCGCGCGGCTGCGCTTGAACGCGGTCGTGTTCACGTTCGCCAGGTTGTTGGCGATGACCTCGGTGCGAGTCTGCTGCGCCATCATGCCGGTCGCGGCGGCGCGGAGTGCGGGATCCATGCGATAACTCCTGTAGGGTCTACAGCTTGCCGAGTTCGGCCGACGCCATGCCGCGCACGGCATCGAGGGCGGCCATGGACTTCTGTACCGCGCCATAGGCGCGCTGCACGGCGATCATGTCAACCATCGACTCGAGCGAGCTGACGTTGCTCCCCTCGATGGCTCCCTGCCGCACCTTCGTCCGGGTCATATCGGCCTCGGTGCGCGCGGCCGTCGTGCTGAACTGGCCGCCGCCCTCGTGCTGCAGGTTCGTTCCGGGCGGCACCGTCTCGATGCGGAACCGGCCAATGTCCTTGCCGTCGGCCCGCACGCGCCCCTGCGCGTCAATCGCGATCAGCTTGGCCCCCACCGGGACGGCATCCACTCCCTGGAGCTGATTGCCGTTGGCGTCCACAATGCGACGGTCGGCATCAATAGCCAGCGAGCCGCCGCGGCTGAGCCGCTCGCCCTTGGGGGTCTGCACCACGAAGAAGCCGTCGCCAGAGATGGCAACATCCAATGGATTGCCAGTGGCGTTCACCGATCCGTTCGACAGGTCGGTCGTCGTGCCGACCACGGGCGTGTTGCCGTCGAGCAACCGGGCGAAGGCCCGCTCACCCTTGAACCCGTCGGTGTTCACATTCGCCAGGTTGTTGGCGACCACTTCCTGCCGGCGCTCCCAGTAGCGGAGTGCGGCGGCGGCATTTTCGAGACCGGTCGGTCGAACGCTGGAGCCCACGGCAAAGTCCGGGTTGAGTCCGCTCCGATGTAGCGCAACGACCGTGCCACCGAATTGAAAGCGCCCCGGCACTAGCCGGGGCGTTACAGGGGCCCAGAATGGGGCTCGGAGCGCCTCAGGACCGGGTGATTCGCCGAATCAGCCCATTCAGCGACCCGGGTTCCGTGGCAAGAGTTGCCGCGTTGGGCCGGTTCTGCCGGGTGGCTCCACCGCCGGCGGGGTTCGCACCAGCCAACAGGGGTTCGCGAGTGCGGCGCAGGGCCAGAGCGACGACGTCCTGTGGCAGACCGGTGCGGCGGGCGATAACCGGCACGCTCCCCGTCCCCAGCGCGACCATACGTCCCATCCGCGTGCGTGGCGCGCGGCGCGCACGGCCAGCGGTTGGACGCTCTTCGTCTTCGCGCACCCGCAGGAACAACGCCACCTGCACCAGCACGGCGGCAATCACCATCGACGCGGCCACGCGGGCATCGATGGCGCGGAGCGCCGCCAGCAGCGGCTGGTCGAGGCCGGCCCGCACCGCGTAGATCGCGGCCAGGGCCAGCGCGAGACCAGCCATCACGGCGATCGAGAGCGAACGGCGCATCAGGCGACGTTCTCGCGCAGCGTGGACATCTGCGTCCGCAGGCGCGACAGCGCCTTCGACCGGATCTGCGACACGCGCGACTCGGTGAGATCAAGAATCTCGGCGATCTCGTGCAGCTTCAGTTCTTCGTAATAGTAGAGCGAGAGCACCACGCGCTCCTGCTCCTTGAGCTTCATGATCGCGGCGCGGAGATGGTCGACTTCCTGCTCGTGATTGAGCTGGTTCTCGATCTGATTCTCCTCCTCCGTCACCAACTGCTCGGCGGGCGTCACGCCGGAGTCATCCTGCGGCGTCGTGCTGCGGTCGAGCGGCAGGTGCACCGCCCCTTCCACATCGGCCTGCCAACGCCACAGCGTCTCCACGTCCACGCCAAGCTGCGTTGCCGTCTCGCGGTCCGTCGCCGGGCGCGCCATCTGGCGCGACAGCGACTCGCGCGCGTTGTTGATCTCGCGCGTCTTGCGGCGGATCGAACGTGGCACGTGGTCCTGGCGGCGCAGCTCGTCGAGGATCGCCCCGCGAATGCGCGGTGCGGCAAACGTGCTGAAGGCGAGTCCCCGCTTGGGGTCAAAGCTCTCCAAGGCGTTCATCAGCCCCAGCGTGCCGGCGCTCACGAGTTCGTCGAAATCCATGTCGACGGCAAGGCCACGGGCGACCTGGCGGGCCACAAAGTGTACCAGCCCCAGGTGCTCGTTCAGAAGCTGCTGACGTGCATCGGCATCTCCGCCGAGGTACTTCGTCCACAGCACGCTGCTGTCCATGGTTCAACGCCTCCAGGCATAGGCGGTTGGCGCGATGGAGCGCCTAGCCACGTCGTCCAACTCGGCAATCAGGCGGCCTCCCAGCGTCACTGCGGCACTGGCGGCCGGGGAGTGGGGCGCCATGCCGGCGAAGGTTCCGCCAGCTGAAAGCCGTTCCCGCAATGGAACATCTTCAGGAATCGTGCCACCGTAATTCAGACCCCGCCGCAGCCAGCGCTGTGAGGCCATTTGCACGTGGTCATAGAGGGCACGGGCCCGTCCCTCGTCTTGGCCGTTGGCCACGAAGTCGACGGGAAGCCCGGGAATGCGGGCGTCGACGGCCTTCAGCAGGGCGTAAGTGGCCGCCAACGCCACGGGATCAGCGGCAGATACCGCCGCCAGCCGCCGGACCCCGGCATTGCTTGCCGCCATCACCGTCTCCAGCCGGCAACCGCCATCGATCACCACAAAGTCGTAATCGGCGTACAGACCGGCCACGCGACGCCAGATCAGCCGGCGCTCGCTCGTGCTCAGCAGCGGAAGCCCAGCCGTGTCGGCACCGCCGCCACCGGGCAACAGATCCAGCATCTCCGAGGCCTGGATCACAGCCTCACGGGGCTCGATGCCACTGCCACGCAGGGCACCGATGCCGATGCGCGGCTCGACGCCAAACCAGTGGTGCTGTGTGCCGGCCTGATCGTCGCCGTCGATCAGCAGCGCACGGCGGCCCTGCTCGGCGAATGCGAGCGCCAGAAGCGCGGCCACCGTGGAGGTGCCAATGCCACCCTTGCCGGCAGCCACGAGCACCACGCGTGCGTCGCTGGGGGTCCAGCCGTCGCTCAGCCCTCGCTCCACGACAAACCGGCGCAGTCCGTCCGCTTGCGAACTCATGCGGCCGCCTGCGCCGGACACGTGCCAAGCGCTCCAATGAGCGTCGGGCCCGCCTCGCGCAGGTCCGTTGGCACTTCCTGCCCGTCCGTCACCCAGCGCACCGGCATCCCCACCTCAGCGGTGAAGACGGCGACCAGCGAATCCATGGGCACTTCATCGATCTTGGTCACGATCGCGTGCGACGCGCCCAGCGCCGTGTAGTCGGCCCGCGCAGCGCCCAACAGATCGGTGCGCATGGTGGCGGGCACCACAAAATGCGTCTCATCGGGATCGAGCCGATTCAGCATGCCGCGCCAGCCAGCGGCCTCCGACTTCGGGCCTCGCCCTGGCGTATCCACAATGATCACGTCGCACTTGGCGAGCCGGGCCAGCGCCCCCTCGAGATCGCGCGAGTCGTAGGCCAGCTCGAACTCCAACCCGGCGACGTCGGCGTAGCTCTGCAACTGCTCCACGGCGCCCGCGCGGTAGGTGTCGAGCGAGAGAAATCCCACCTTCAAACCGCCGAACGCATCGGGATGCACCGCCAGCTTGGCGGCGGTGGTTGTCTTGCCCGCGCCGGTCGGTCCGACGAGCGCCAGAATGAACGGGCGCCCGTCGCGCCGGCGCGTGCCGGCCGAGAAACGGGGCGTCCCGGGGCTGACGCGCGTCCGGAACAGCGACAGCTGGTCCGATGTGGTGCACGCCACCTCGACGCCACTGCCCGTGCCGTAGCGGATGGTGCGCGACCACACGAGAATGGCGTCGTCGCCCAGCTCGCCGTTGGCGAAAGCGAAGGCGGTGGCGTAGTCGGGACCGCGAAAGGTCTCAAGCCGCATGTTTCATTTCCCAATGCCCAACGCTGGTCAGTTGGACGGTGGCGGGGAGTTCGGCGAGCGAGACAACGGGCAGGGCAGGCATAACGGGTTCGATGAGCCGACGGATGCCGACGCGGAGTCCCGGCGGGACCACCAGCGGCACCGAACGCCCGTCGGCGGTTCCCGCCGACGCGAGTGTGTTCAACTCACGCAAGAGCCCTGCCAGTGCGTCCGGGGTCAGCAGCGCCGTTCCGGGGGCCGAGGCGCGCGGGCTGAACAGCCCCATCAACGAGGCCTCGAGCCGCGCGCCCAGGGTGATGCCGCGCACCGTACCGGATTCATCCATGTACAGGCGCGCGATGACATTGGAGAGCGACCGGCGCACGTGCTCGGTCAGCTGCTCGGGATCCTTGGTCTGGTCGGCGGTGTCGCCCAGCGCCTCGAGAATTGTCACCAAGTCGCGAATCGGGATGCGCTCGCGGAGCAGGCGTTGCAGCACACGGTGCAGCATGCCCAGCGAGACCTTGTTGGGAATCAGGTCTTCCACCAGCGCCGGATGCGACTTCTTGAGCGTGTCCACCATCTCCTGCACGTCCTGGCGGCCCAGCAGCTCGGCAGCGTTCGACTTGAGCGTCTCCATCAGGTGGGTGGCCACCATCGTCGTCGGTTCGACCACCACGTAGCCCAGCGCTTCCGCTTCGGATTTTCGTCCGGGTGCAATCCAGCGCGCCGGCATCCCGAACGACGGGTCGATCGTCTCCATCCCGTCGATAGCCTGAATGACGCCGCCGGTATCGAGTGCCAGGAAGAAGCGCGGGAGCACCTCCGCCCGGGCCACTTCGCTGCCGCGCAGCTTGATGATGTATTCGTTGGCGGGCAACCGGACGTCGTCGCGAATGCGAATCGACGGAATGAGGATGCCCAGCTCCAGCGCCGCCTGCTTGCGGAGCAGCGAGATGCGCTCCAGCAGGTCACCGCCCTGCGACTCATCGACCAGCGGAATCAGCGCGTAGCCGACCTCGAGTTCAATGGGATCGATCTGCAGCAGGTCCTTGAGCGGGTTCTGCGGCTGCGCCTCGGCCACCGGCGGCACCTGCGCGGCCGCGGCCACGACATCGCGCTCGTCCGACGCCGACTGCGACATACGGGCGAGCACGGCCAGGCCGCCGGCGAGCACGAGGAACGGCACCGTGGGCAGGCCCGGTACGGCCGCCATGGTGGCGAGCACGCCGGACGCCATCCACACGGCGCGCGGGTGCGCGCCCAGCTGGCGCGCCAGCAGGTTGCCAATGCGCGAACCGCCGGCGGCGTGCGTCACCATAATGCCGGCGGCTGTGCTGACAATCAGCGCCGGCACCTGAGCCACCAGACCGTCGCCGACTGTGAGGAGCGTGTATGTGGCTGCCGCCTGCCCGGCGGGCATCCCCTTCTGCACGACGCCGATGAAAATGCCACCGGCGACGTTGATGAACGTGATGAGCAGGCCGGCGATCGCATCGCCCTTCACAAACTTCGAGGCGCCGTCCATCGCGCCGTAGAAGTCGGCCTGCTGGGTGATTTCGCTGCGGCGCTTGCGGGCCGTCGCTTCGTCAATGAGCCCCGCCGACAGATCGGCGTCGATCGCCATCTGCTTGCCGGGCATCGCGTCCAGGGTGAAGCGCGCGGCGACTTCGGCCACGCGCCCGGCGCCCTTGGTGATCACGATGAAGTTGATGCCCACCAGGATCAGGAACAGCACCACGCCCACGGCGTAGTTGCCGCCCACCACGAACTGGCCAAAGGCCTGGATGACCTCGCCGGCCTTCCCTTCCGACAGGATGAGCCGGGTGCTGCTGACGTTCAGCGCGAGCCGGAACAGCGTCAGCAACAGGATCAGCGCCGGAAACGAGCTGAACTCCAGCGGGTCGGTCGTGTACAGGGCGACGAGCAGGACCACCAGCGAAATGCCGATGCTGAGCGACAGGCACAGGTCCAGCACGAACGCGGGCAACGGCACCACCAGCAACGCGATGATAAACACGACGGCCAGGGCCACACCGATCTCGGCGGTCTTTGCGCCGCGGGTCTGGGCTGGGCTGGCGAGAGTGCTCATGCGGTGGCGGTTCCCTTCCAGCGCATAGAGGTAAGCGCGCGCTGGCGGATGACGAAGGCGAGGACTTCAGCAACGGCGGCGTACAGATCGGCCGGAATCTCCTGACCGACCGCTGTACTGTTTAGCAAGGCCCGCGCCAGAACCGCGTTTTCGATGACCGGAACCTCGGATGTCAGGGCAGTTCGCCTGATCTGGTCAGCGATTTGCCGCTCCCCGGAGGCCACCACCACAGGGGAAGGCGCCTCGCCAGGGCGATACCGCAGCGCGACGGCAATCCGTGCCGCGCGCTCTGCCGGTTCCACCGTCTGCCAGCGCACAGGAAGACCCGAAAGGGCCCCGAGAATCCGGCCGCCGCAGCTCGCTGCGGCAGAGACTGCCGGGTTCTGTGCCCCGAGAGCGGCAAAGGTGCCGCCCTGGAGCCCCCGAACTCGCAGGGAAGGATCGTCCGGAATGGCCCCGCCGTACGCGGGCGGGCGGTGCAACCCGCGATCGGCGAGCGCCCGGATGCGAGCGTACAGGCGCTTGGCGCGCGACTCGTCCTCGCCATTGGCCACGAAATCGACCGGCAGGTCGGGCACCAACGCGTCGATTGCCTTGAGCAACCCGTACGTTGCCGCCAGCGACACCGCATCGGGCCCTGAAACCGCGACCACCCGCTGCACCCCAGCGAGACAGGCGGCAAAGACGGTGTCTACCCGAGAGCCGCCATCGATAATCGTGACGTCGTACGCGTCGTAGAGCGAGGCAATCCGTCGCCACAGCGCACGCACGCGGGCCGCCGAAGGGGCCGGCCCATCTGGCGCGCCGCCACCGGGAAGCAACGACAGCGCTTCCGACACGGGAAGAACGAGCGTCGCGGGCTCGGCGGCCGTCGAGAGCAGCGTGCCCACGCCACCCGACGGCTCCACGCCAAACCAGCGGTGCATCCCGCCGTCCCGGTCGTCACCGTCGACCAGTAGTGTGCGGCGTCCCTGTTCGGCGAACGTGAGCGCCAGCAGCGCCGCGGTCGTCGAGGCCCCCGCGCCATCTTTGCCTGCCGCGACCAGAACCACGCGGCCGTCGCCCGCGCCGCCATCGCCCGCGCGGCCGAGGGCGGTCACGCCAGGGCGCTCCCCTTCCAGCGCATCGAGGCGAGCGCGCGCTGCCGGATCACAAACGCGAGCACTTCGGCGACGGCGGCGTACAGCTCGGCAGGAATCATCTGCCCCACGTGCGCGCTGGCGAGCAGCGCGCGGGCGAGCGGCTTGTTCTCAATCACCGGCACCTTGTGCTCGAAGGCCAGCGCCTTGATACGCTCCGCGATCTTTCGCTGGCCCATGGCCAGCACAATCGGCGCCGGCGCCTGCACCGGGTCGTAGCGCAGGGCAATGGCGATATGGGTCGGGTTCACGATCACGACGTCAGCCTTCTTGACATCCTCGAACATCTGGCGGCGGATGCGGGCGCGGGCCATCGAACGCGCGCGATGCCGCTGCATCGGATCGCCCTCGTTCTGCTTGGTCTCCTGCCGCACGTCCTCCTTGCTCATCTTCAGGCTCTTCTCGAACTGCCAGAGCTGGTACGTGTAGTCCAGCGCCGCCAGCGCGAGATACGCCAGGCCGGCGTTCTTCAGCATCCGCACCGAGAGCTGCTGAATGACGGGGAACATCGCCATCAGGTCGCGATTGCCAAGGTCGGCCAGGTCGGCCCACCCCTGCGTCAGCACCCCCGACACCGCCCACGTGACGATCCCCATCTTGGCGAGCGACTTCACCAGATCTGCCAGCGGCTGCGTGGAAAACAGGCGCTTGGCGTTGGTCAACGGACTGATGCGCTCCCACTTGGGCGCGAGCGGCTGCATCGAGAGCAGGCCGCGCCCCTGTACGCCGGCGATCGCCAGCACGGTCACACCGAATCCCGCGCACAGCAGCCCCACGATCTTGAGCGTGGCCATGCTCGTGGTGCGCAGCAGCAGAATCGCCTTTTCGGGATCGCGCGCGCCGTCGCCCACCTGCGACAACGTCGTTCCGAAAAGCGCCACCAACTGCGTGCCCACCCCGGGGCCCACCGAATCGGTGACGATCGCGGCCGTCAGGAAGAGCGCCGCGGCGTTGAGCTCGGGCGAGCGAGGGATCTTGCCTTCAAGAAACGCGTCTTCCCGTCGTTTCGGGGTTGGCGCTTCAGTTTTTTCCTGGTCGCTGCCTTCGGCCATCGTCAGCGCCCGGTGAAGGTGAAGCCGCCCACGGCACGGGCCACCATGCTGTGGTACACGGCGTCCCAGCCGCCAAAGAACACCGCCATCGCCGGCAGGGCGGCGGCCAGCGCAAACAGCCCGGCGGCGATCTGCATCGGGAACGCGACCGTCAGCACGTTCAGCTGCGGCGCCGCACGCCCCATCACGGCGAGCGAGACATTCACAATGAGGATCACCGCAATCACCGGCGCCGCAAACCGGACGCCGAGCGCGAACATCGTGCCACCGAGCTTGAGCATTTCGTCGATGCCGTTGGCGATGCTGAGTCCCGTGCCAAGCGGCACGGCACGCAGCGACTCGGCCAGTGTGCCGATCATCACCGTGTGCAGGTTGAGCGTCAGCAGCAGCGTGATGGCAAAGAGCCGAAGCAGCGAGCCCAGCACCGGTAGCGGCTCGGCCGCCATCGGGTCGAGAATCGCGATGCCGCTGAGTCCCGTCTGCACCGCCATCGCGTCACCCGCCTGCTCGGCGGCCCCGACGAGGATGGAAGCGCCAAAGCCCATGGCGAATCCGATCAGCAGTTCGGCGGCGAGTCCCGCCGCGGTCAGGCGCGAGGCGTGTGGCGTCGCCATCGCGGCGGGGGCCAACAACACGGTGAGCACCACCACCAATCCTGCGCGCACCTTGTGCGTGATGATGCCCGACGACAAGGAGGGTGCAACGATCATCAGGCCGGTGACCCGCGTGCCGGTCAGCACGAGCGCGTCGGCCGCCCCGGGCGCAAACAGGTCGAAGCCGGCGGTCACGACACCAGCGACGGGAGGGAGCGGAACAGCTCTGCGGTGTACTTCACCGCCGTCTGGATCATCCACGGCAGGCCGAGCAGGAAGACGCCCGTCACGGCCATCAGCTTGGGCACGAACGACAGGGTCTGGTCCTGGATCTGAGTCACGGACTGGAAGACGCTGATCCCCAGGCCCACGCCCAGTGCCACGGTGAGCATCGGGGTGGCGAGCGCGAGCGCCATCATCACGGCGTTGCGGGCAAGGTCGACGACGGCGGCGTCGGTCATGGTGGCGGGACGGTGGGGGATGCGGTTAGTGGAAGCTCTGTACGAGGCCCGTCACGATCAGCGCCCAGCCGTCGACGAGCACAAAGAGCAGGAGCTTGAACGGCAGCGAGATCATGGCGGGAGGCAGCATCATCATGCCCATGCTCATCAGCACGGAGGCGACGACGACGTCAATCACGATGAAGGGGAGAAAGAGCGCGAAGCCGATCTGAAACGCCGTGCGCAGTTCGCTGGTGACGAAGGCGGCGACGAGCACCACCAGCGGCGCGTCCTGCGGTCCCCCGGCCACCTGCTGCCCGCTGATGCTGGCAAACGTGGTGAGATCCGACGGACGCACCTGGCGCAGCATGAACGTCCGGAACGGCTTCACCCCCTCGGTCAGCATCTCGCCCTGCTCGATCTTGCCGTCCATCCAGGGCTGCAGTGCCGTGCGGTTCACTTCGGTGAGCGTGGGTGACATCACGAAGCCGGTGATCAGCAGCGCCAGCGCCGCGATCAACTGCGCCGGCGGCGCGCTCTGCGTGCCGATGGCCTGACGCAGGAAATGCAGCACCACCAGAATGCGGGTGAAGCCCGTCATCATCAGCACGAGCGTCGGGAGCAGCGTCAGCAGCCCCATCATCACCACGACACCGACCGTCCCCGACAGTCGCAGGCCGCCGCTGCCACCCGCGCCACCGCCGCCGCCGACCCGCAGGTCGATGCTCGGGGTCGCGTTGCCGATGGGATCGTCGCCTTCGTTGTCGGCCGACAGCGCCGCACCCTTGGCGTTGGCGTTCTTGCCGCCGCGGGTTCCCTGCGTGGCCTGCTTCACCAGGGCCGAGAGCTGATCGGCCGCGCCCTTCTGGGACGCGGCCGCGTTGCCACCCGGGGCCGCCTTGGCGCCCGATCCGGCGCCGCCGACCATGCCGGTGGCTTGCTTGATGGCCTGATCCATCTGCGCCGCGGAGGGCGCTCCGCCCTGCGCGGCGGCCACCGTCGGCAGCAGCAGCGCGGCCAGCAGTGCCAGCGTGGTGGAGCTGCGCAGCGCGGTGCGCAGGAGATTGCGGAAATCGGCCGGCAGCGCGTTGGCCACGACCGCGGCGGCTGGCGCCTGCGTGGCAATTGCCGGCGCGCTGCGGCGCAGCGTCGGACTCAGCGACAGCGGGCTCGTCGCCGCGGCCTGCGCAGCGGGCGCATCGAGCTCCACCAGCGCACGTACGCCGCCGTCACCCATCGAGACGGCCACCAGCCGCTCCCCGATGCGCACGATCGCGATTCCCTGCTTTGGCGAGAGCGAAAGTCGCTGCACGACTTCCAGCGGCACCTTGTCCGCGCCCGCGCCGCCCGGCGCGAACCGCTTGAGGTACCGCAGGGCCAGCAGAAGGAGCCCGAGCACCAGCGCGAGCACCCCCAGCACGCCGAGCAGCGAGGCAAACATTACGCGGCCACCTCACCGGGCAGCACGGAGACGAGTCGCGTGATGCGAATGCCGAAATGCTCGCCGATCACCACGACTTCGCCCTCGGCGAAGCGACGGTCGCCCACGAAGACGTCGATTGGCTCGCCCGCCAGCCGCTCAAGCTGAACCACGGAGCCGCGGCCAAGGCGCAGAATCTCCTGCACCGACATGCGCGTGCGGCCGAGTTCGATCGTCACCGGGATCGTGAGGTCAAGGAGCATCGACAGCGGCACTTCACTTTGCGCCGCCCCGGTCGGGGAGAGCTCGGCGAACTGCGGTGTGGAGACATCGGGAGTCATGGCAGCGTCTGGCATGGGTGGAAAGGCGAACTGCGAAGCGAAAGCGGCGAGCGGCGGGGCCTCACGGCCCAAGCAATGGCGGTGGCGGTGCCGGAATGCCCGGCGCGTCGAGCAACCGCACCGCGAGCTTGCTCCCCACGCGACCGGCCGCGGCGTGGTATCGAACCTGCCCGCCCACGGAGATGTCGAGCTTGGTGTCCACCGGAATCCCCGTCGTGAGCACCGCGCCCACGGGCAGGCCCAGCAGATGGCGCATCGGCACCTCGAACGACGGCAGGCGCGCGGCGATATCCACCGCCATCTGGCGCAGTGACACCTCGGCCAGTTCGCGCGTGATCGCGCGCTCCTGCTCGGAGCCGGTCATGCTCTTCACGCGCTGCTGCTCGCCGGAGGCGAAGAACTTGTCGAGCACGGAGAACGGCAGGCAGATGAGGATCAGCGACGACGCATTGCCTGCGCTCACCTCGATGCTGGCCACCAGCACCGGATCATCGCGGCTCGCTGCCTGCACCATTTCCGGAATCGACTCGAAGCTGGTGAGGTCGAAGTCGAACTCCACGTGATCCTGCCAGATGTCGCTCAGCAAGCCGGTGGTGCGCTCCACCATCATGCGCACGACCAGTCGTTCCACTGGCGACATCGCACGCGTTGGCACCGACGCCATGCCGGAGCCGCCGAAGAACCGGTCGACCAGGTAATAGGCGAACTCGTGTCCCACGTCGATCACGCCTTTCTGGCCGCCGGTGTTCATGATCTCGAACCCGAACGACGCGCAGGGCGTGGGCAGCGAGAGCGTGAACTCGCCAAAACTGAACTGTTCCACGCTCTGCAGGCGCAACTCCACCTGGCCGCGGATGCGGCTCAGCAGCCACGCCTCGAGCGACTTCACGAGCCGCTCGTACATCGCTTCCAGCGTGCGCAGCCGCTCCTTGCTGACGCGGTGCGGGCGGCGGAAGTCGTAGAGCTGGTAGTCGACATCCGGACCGCCGCGCCCCGAGGCGTGCATCGAACCCGATGCGCCACCGCCGAGTAACGCGTCGATCTCGTTCTGGCTAAGGGTTTCGGAGGCCATGGTCGGCTTACTGGATGACGAACTGCGGGAAGTAGAGCCCCTTCACGCTGCCGGGCTTCAGGATCTCGTCGAGCGCCTTGCGCAGCTCGTCCTTGATCCTGTCGCGTTGGGTGATGTCGGAGAGCTCTTCGACGTGCTTGGCGCCGAGCACACGGAGCATCGCATCGCGCACTTCCGCGTCGCGCGCCTTGAGTTCCGTCTCGATCTCGGCGTTCGCCAGCCGCAGCGCGATGGAGACCAGCAGGAAACGCTGGCCGCTCGAGCCGGCCGGATTGAGGACCATGTTGTCGAGCAGGAAGACCTTGGCTTCGCCGCCCTCGCCTTCTGCGGCAGCCTCTTCCTCCTTGGGCGCTTCCGCCTTCTCAGCGCCCGCGGCGCCAGCCGCGGCCGGCGCCACCTTCTTGGCGACGGCGGGACCAACCATAAAAAAGCCCGAGGCGCCGCCGAAAATCAGGCCGCCCAGGACCACCAGTAGAATCGGGAGCATCTTCTTGCCACCGCTTGCCGGCGCGGGTGTCGCTTCGCCATCGGAGGGGGCTTGCTCGTTGTCGGCCATGGTCGTGGAGATGGAGAGGTCGGAATGCTGCACCCGTCTCCATCGCACAGACCGTACCACATCCGGCGATAGGGCATAGCGAAAGCGTAACTGCTTATTACACTATGCGTTATGCGATACCAACGAGGGGCGGCTTTGGTCGATTTCGCCGCCTGGAAGACTCACGACGACATTGCGCGGAAAGTCTTGCCGCTTCGCGGAGAATTGCGCCCGTTGCGTCTTCGGTTTGGCGGTCGGCGAGGCGGAGGGCCTCTGTTGCCGCCGCGCGCATCGCTCACCCCGCGCGCAACGACGACGGGTCGGCGCTTGGCCGACCCGTCGCGTGAGCCCCGCACTGGCGGCGTTGCCGCCGCCTCCGCTCCGCTTACCGCTTGAGGCTCACCAGTTCCTGCAGCAGGTCGTCGCTCGTCGTGATCACGCGCCCGTTGGCCTGGAAGCCGCGCTGTGCCACGATCATCGAGGTGAACTCCGCCGCCAGATCGACGTTCGACATTTCCAGCGCGCCCGACGTCAGCGTCGACTGGCTCCCTTCGAGGGCGAAGCCGAGCACGGCGCCGCCGGAGTTGCCCGACTCCTGGTACATGTTGTCGCCAATGCGAATCAGGCCGGCCGGGTTGTTGAAGTCGGCGAGCACGATCTGCCCGAGCGAGACGTTGACGCCGTTCGTGAACGAACCCGTGATGACGCCCGTGCGATCGATCGAGAAGTTCTGCAGCGTGCCCGACGTGTAGCCGTCCTGGTCGCGGAGCACCGCCGTGGAGGTCGAGGCGAACTGCGTGATGCCGTTGACGCCCTCGCCGAAGTCGATCGTAATCGACATCGAGTCGGCGCCCGGCGGATCAAACGCGACGGTGTTGGACGAGGCCGCGTTGAGCGTGCCATCGGCGTTGAACGTCAGCGACCCGTCGCCGGCGATGCTCGCGGCGGGAACGCCGGCGGCGATGAGGCCGGCCTGATCGACTTCCCAGTTCCATGCGTTGGCGCCCGTCTTGTACAGGTAGATCTTCACATCGTGCTTCGTGCCGAGCGAATCGTAGGTCGTGATCGACGTTTCCGTCCACGAGTCGGCGTTCGCTTCGGTCGCGCGCGTGTCGGCGTTGAATCCACCGAGCAGCGGGCCCGCGCCGTCTGGATCGCTGATGTCGAAGTCGGTGACCGACGCGTCAATGTTGCCGCCGAGCTTCACGTTCGCCGTCGCCGTCGCTGCGGTCTTCTGGCCGAAGGGAAGGACGATGTCGCTGATGCCGTCCTGGAAGACGCCGTTCACTGCCACGCGTCCCTGCACAATGAAGCCGTTGGTCGGCGCCACCAGCTTGCCGTCGGCGTCCACCTGGAAGTTGCCCGAGCGCGTATAGAAACTCTGGTTGCCTTTGCGGGCGACGAAGAACGAGTCCCCCTGAATCGCGATGTCGGTATTGAGACCCGTCGTCTCCAGGTTGCCCTGGGCGAAGACCGAGTCAACCGAGCCGATCTGCATGCCCAGTCCGATCTGGATCGGATTGATGCCGCCCTGGTCGCCCGGCGGCCGGCTGCCGCCCTGCAGCATCTGGGCGAAGCCTTCCTTGAACGTCACGCGGCCTGACTTGAACGCAACAGTATTCACGTTCGAGATGTTGTTGCCGATGACGTCCATCCGCACCTGATGGTTGCGGAGGCCGGACACGCCGGCGAAGAGTGAGCGAAGCATCGTCGACTCCTTACTGGTTTAGTTGCTGGCCACCCCGATCACGTTGCCGATCGGGACAGACCGAGTTCCGCTGGTGAGCACCGCACCATTCGTGCCAAACCGCAGCCCGTCGATCTTGAACGTCTGGATCGGCGTGAGCGCGGTCGCCTTGCCGTCAGCATCCACCATCTCGACCTTCACGGTGTAACTGCCGTTGGGCACGGACTTGAGTCCCTTCGTGAGATCAAGCGTCTGCCGGCCGCCGGCGAGGACGCCATAGTCCGCGGTGCCGATCGTCTGCCCGGTGGCATCCACGATGCGCGCCCGCACGTGCGCCCCGGCCGACGGGATATCGGCCTGGATGTCGCCGGCCGCGTGCCCCGACACGGTGACTTCGTCCGAGACCGCAGTGACCGACCGGCCAATCATGCCGAGTGCGGCGTTGCGATCCAGCGCATCGAGCATCATGGCGCTGCCATCGGACTGCGTCTGCAGCTGGGTGCTGATGTTCATCAGCTGCTCGACCGACGAGAACTGCGCCAGCTGCGCGGCCATCTGCGAGCTGTCCATCGGATTGAGCGGATCCTGATGCGTCATCTGCGCCACGAGCAGCTTCACGAACTGGTCTTTCCCCATCGCGCCGCCGGCGATGCTGCTCGTCGGCGTGGTCTGCTTCTGTTGCGCGCTGGTGGTTGCACCGACGGCGGTACTCATGGCTGGGTATCCTCGCGCTCCCGACGGGAGCGCTGGCGATGGGAATCCTGCTCTTGCGGTGTCTGTCCGGCGCGCGGGTCGCGCGCGTCGTCGCGATCACGCCGGAACGGAGTCGAGGCGTCTGGTGCCAACGCGGCAGCGACCCCACGTGCGGTCAGCGCGTCTGCGGCAGCGCCGGCGCGCGGCACTTCGGTGCCAAGGGTCGATGCCACGGTACGCACGGTCACGCCGTCAGACTCGAGCCCGCGTGCCTCGAGGGCGCGGGCCAGTTCCGACGCGCGCGCCGTCAGTTGCGACGCGTTCTGCGCATCGCGCACATCGATCGTCGAGGCGACGCCGGCGCCGCGCACATCCACGCGCACGCGGTCAGTGCCGCCATTGCCGTCGTCGAGCGTCAATACCATTGATGACACGGGCTGCGCCGCGGCCTGCTCCTGCAGCGCGTCAATCTGCGCAACCCGCGCCAGCTGATCGGGACCGCTCACCGCGTTCACCGGCGCCGCGTTGTTCATCATCGGGCGCGCGGCGCCCGCAAACGGCAGCGCGCCGGTTTCCGTCGAAGCCGGACCCACGTCACTCGGCCGGCGTGCATCGCGCGACCCTTGCTCCGTCGACCGCTCGCGGCTTCCTGAACGAGCCGACGCGTCGGCGGCGCTCACGGCCACGGCGGGCATCTGCGCATTCGTCGCGTTCGCGCGCGACGGCTGAGCAGGAGCTGGCGCATCCGTCGAACGTTGGGCGTTCCGTGATTCCGCTGCGGCCTGCCCTGTGGCAATCGGCTGCGTCACTCGGCTCTGTGCCGAGACGCGTTCTGTCGGCGACGCGGCGATGGTGCTGCCAGCCATCGGTGCCGGAACGGCTTCATTCGCTGGTGTACCCGTCGTCACGCTGCGAGGTTCAGTCGCCGGTGCGCTGTTGACGGCCACCGTCGCGGCCGGCGTGGAATGCCCCGTCGTCGATACGCCAGGCACGGCTGCCGACGCGGCCTTCGCCGTGTTGCTCGCCAGCGTGTTCACCGATGGTGTGCTGGTATTCGGCGCGCTCGTAGCGGGCGCGCTGGGTGTTGCGGCGTTGCGTGAAGCGGTCGACGCGGCGTGACCGACTGCCGCCGCGACTTGACGCGCGCCCTGTGAGACGCCGGGCATCGCGATGCGCGCCACCGTCGCCACCCGCGCGACGCCGGCGGCTACGGCCACTTCGGCTACGCGCGCGACGCGCGTAATGCGCTCCATCGCGGCCTCACCGGCCCGCGCGGCACCCTGTGATGCGCCCTGTGTCGGCGTGGTGGACGCTGGCCGTAGCGATGGCTGCTGTGCGATGACCGACGACACCTTGGCGGTGAAGCCACCGGCCTGCGGCGTGCGCAGTTCAAGGTGGCCGGCGTCGCGCGCGCCGAGCGTGTGCAGCCCTTCCTCGTTGGCGATGCGTTGCAGACGCTCGAATGCCGCCGGATTGTCGTAGCCACCGTCGATCATCACGTCTGCGGCGAGTCCATCGGAATGCCGTGAGTTGCGCGTCCACGTCACCACCTGACCGGGCGCCGAGCGGCCGAGCTCGAACAACGCGTCCTGCCGCTCCTGACTGCGCACGGTCTCGACCACGGTCACCTTATGGCCGAACTCGTTCTGCATCCGCTCAATCACGCGGTCGAGCTTCGCACGGAAGGCGGGATCCAGCGCCGCCGTCTCGCGGACAATGGCCGACGGATCGATGGCGGCCGTGGCGAGAGGATTCGCCTGCGCGGGCACCGCGTGTCCGTCCGCCTCACCCGTCGTCTGTGCCGTGGCTTGCTCGTCGTCGCGCGCTTTATCGACCGATGCACTCTTCCCCTGAGAGGGCGCGGCCACCGTGGCGGGCGTCGTCGGTGGCGCAACCATCGCGGCCGCACCGAGCGCCTGCATGGTCGCATCCACCATCGTCCCGGCCGTCTGCGAGGCGCCGCCGGCGGCCTCGAGCGCCGACGCCGGCGCGTGGAGCGCGGCACTACCCTGACGGGTCACCTGCTCAATCAGCGCCTTGATGGCCGTGTTGCCAGTATCATTCGCGGCCATCGTATCAAGCGAAGGCGCGCCTTCGGTGATCGCGGCCTCCAGCGACTCGAGCGCCGCCTTGATCATCGACGCCCCTTCGCGCGGCGCGCCGCCCTCGGTGGTGGCCTGCAGCGAAACGAGACGAGCCAAGACGCCGGCAAACGGCTGAAGGGCCGGATCCACCGCGGTGGCCGACGTGCCGGCCGCCAGTCCCTGCGGCGCGGTCGCTGCCGTGGTGCCGAGAAGTTCGAGGGCGGCAGAGGCAGGCGCGGATCCTACGCCTCCCACCGCAAAGGGAAGGGTCACGGGGCGTCCTTGGCCTTAATCGCGGCCTTCGAAATCGCCGCCGCGCGCTCCGCGGGGAAGGCGGAAAGAATTTCGCCCGCCTTCTTGTCGGTGAGCTTGGCGAGGATGTGCGAGACGTCATTGTCGTCCATCTGCGTCAACACCTTCGCGGCGTCCTTCGACGCCATGTTGCCGAAGATTTTGGCGAGCCGAGAGTCACGCAGTGCGGTCGACGCGCTTCCCGGCGCCGCCGAGGCAGGCGTGGCCGCCGGTGAAGCACCCGGCGTTGCCGCCGCTGGCGATGCGCCGCCCGACGGCACCTGGCCGGATGGCGCCGCCGTGGAGAGCGGCTCGGTGTATGGCGCGGCAGTGCGCGCCGGTGCCGTGTAGGGCGGTGTGTACGGTGCGGCCGTCCGCGGCGGTTCGGTGTTGCGCTCCACGCTCCCGCGCGACACGACGTTCGAGGCGACAACGGTTGGATTGTCCATGACCCGCGGCGTCGACGACGGACGCGCCGACGGCGCGCCCCGCGTTACGCTGGGCGCGCCCGAGGAAGGCGCGGCGTGTGCAGGCGCTCCGCCGTCATGCGGCGGACTCCCCGCGGCTGGTTTCGGTGCTGGTTTTGTGGCCGGCGCTTTGGCTGCCGGTCCCTTCGCCGGCTCCGCAGCGGCGGCGTGCGCGTCAGCTGTGGGAGCGGCCTCTTCGGCCGGCGCGGCTTCGGCGCTCGCTTCCGCGCTGGCGGTTGAGTCCGCCGCTGGCGCTGCCGCAGAATCCGGCTTCGCGTGCGTCGAGTCCGTGGCCGCTGGGGCCGGAGCGGCCGCCGCGTGCTTCTTGGCCTGCATGACCGCGAGTCCCGTCGCCCCGCCCAGCGCGAGCAGGAAGGCAACGAGGAAAGGAAGGGCGAGGCGAATCATGAATCAGACTCGGGCTTGGGTTTCATTGAATCGGCGAACCGATCCCGCGCGATCGCGTCCATGATCTCGCGTTCCTGACGGGCGTCTTCAGCGCGCCATTCTTCGGATCGGCGGTCCTTGAGCCGGTCCAGGATGCGGCGATCCCGCATGGCCTCGCCCAGCTCGCCCAGTTTCTCTTGCACACTCCGTTCCGCGGCCTTTGCCGCCTTCTGGGCGTCCTGCACCCGCTCATCCAGGGCGCGTACGAGGAACGCGATCTCGTGGAGCTCGGCTACCCGGACGGTTTGGCCAGCTGCCGGGAGCAACTCTTGCCGGGTGGCGTCGCGGCGCTCGGTGAGTTCATCCTCCCGCCGCGTCGCCGCTTCGGCAGCGTTTCGGGCGGCGCCCACCGCACTGGCGGCTTCCTGTTCCTTCTTCTGCCGCAGGTCGAGCAGCCGCTGCAGGCGGAACTTGAAGCGGCTCATGCCGCGGTACGGCCCTTCGTCAGGGCGTCAATGCGCTGGGCCAGGCCGCCCAGCAACTGGCGCGACTCGTCAAATCGCGCCGGTTCGTCGGGCCGCTGCCGCAGGAAGTTCAGCATCGGGTCGCGCAGCTGCAGCGAGGCGTCCACCAGCGGATCGCTCCCCTGATGATACGCGCCGACGAGAATGAGATCCTCCTTCTCGCGGTAGGCCGCTTCGAGCCGCGCGAACTTGAGCGCGTCGAGTTGCTGCGCGCGCTGCGTCACCGCGTCCTTCACGCGGCTCTTGCTCTCGAGAATGTCGATTGCCGGGTAGTGGCCGTTGGCCGCGAGCTTGCGCGTCAACACGATGTGGCCGTCCAGAATCGAGCGCGCGGCGTCGGCCACGGGTTCGTTGAAGTCATCGCCGTCGACCAGCACGGTATAGATGCCGGTGATCCCGCCCTTGGCCGCGTTCCCCGCGCGCTCCAGCAGACGCGGCAGCGAGGCGAAGACCGACGGCGGATAGCCTTTGGTCGTCGGCGGCTCGCCCACCGCGAGCCCGATCTCGCGCCACGCCATCGCCACGCGTGTCACCGAATCCACCATCAGCAGCACCTGCTGCCCCTGATCGCGGAAATACTCGGCGATTGCCGTGGCCACCAGGGCGCCGCGGGCGCGCACGAGCGCGGCCTGGTCGCCAGTGGCCACCACGAGCACCGAGCGCGCCAGCCCCTCGGGGCCAAGCGCATTCTCAATGAAGTCGCGCACCTCGCGGCCACGCTCGCCCAGCAGCGCAATCACATTGACGTCGGCCTTCGCGCGGCGCGCGATCATACCGAGGAGCGTCGACTTGCCCACACCAGAGCCGGAGAAAATGCCAACCCGCTGGCCGCGCCCAATCGTCAGCAGCCCGTCGATCGTGCGCACGCCCGTTTCGAGCGGCTCGTCGATCACGTGGCGCGTCAACGGATTGGGCGGTTCGGCGGCGAGCGGCACGCGTTCCACGGCTTCAATCTTCGGTCCGCCGTCGATAGGGTGGCCCAGTCCGTCGAGCACGCGCCCCAGCAGCTGCGGCCCCACCGAAACGCCCAGCGACCGGCCGAGCGGCACCACCATCGATCCGGGGTGCACACCCTCGAGTTCGCCAAGCGACATCAACAGCACGCCCTTGTCGTGGAAGCCGCAGACCTCGGCCAGCACGCTGCGTCCGTCGCCGAGCGACGAAATGCGGCAGATCTCGCCGAGGCCCACGTCGATTCCCATCGCCTCGACCACGAGCCCCGTGATGCGGACGACGCGGCCATAGCGCGCAAAGCGCGAGAGCTCGCCGATGCGACGGGCGAAGGGGGTGTTAAGCATTCTTGTAAGTCAGTCGGCGGTAGACGCGCTCGAGCGCGGTATCGACGCGGCCGTCGATGATGCGGTCGCGCCCCTCGACCACCGTTCCCCCTGGCGCGATGCGCGAGTCCGGAATCCAGTGCGCTTCCCGCGGCGGTGTGCCAGTGATCGCGTCGGCCGCGGCTTGTCCGCCGTGCGAGAGAATCGTCTGCAGGTCGGTGGGGTTCACGCGCACCCGCACCGGATGGTCAATCGGAAACTCGTTCAGCGCACGCTTCACCAACTTCTCGATGATCTCCGGATTGTCGGCCACTTCCCGGTCGATGATGTGCCGCGCGATCGCGACCGCGAGCGCGCAGATGTTCTCTTCAATCATCCCCTGCCAGCGCTCTTCGCCGGCGCGCAGAATCTCAATCGACTCTTCTGCCGCCGAAAGCGCGGTGCGCAGCCGCATCTGCTCGGCGTGTTCGCCCTCGTGGCGTCCTTCTTCGAAGCCCAGGGTGTAGGCGTCGTGGATTTCCTTGTCGTGGCGGGCCTTCGCCTCGGCCACCGGGTCGAGCGGCGGCAGCTCATCGTCCACCAGCGCCATCGGTACATTCGCGATCTCGCCCGGGCGCCAGCTGCCGCCGGTCGGGGACGCGGCGGCCGTTGCGAGGCCGCCGCGGAAGATGCGTGCGCTACTGGACGACAACTTCGTCCCCGGCGCCGATCACGATCTCGCCGGCTTCCTCGAGCGCGCGCACCTGCGTGACGATCTGCGACTGCGCCGTCTCGACGTCGCGCATCCGCACCGGACCGAGCATCTCCATTTCTTCCTTGAGGGCAGCCACGGCACGCTGCGACATCTGCGACATGATGCGTTCCTTGAGTTCGCCGCTTGCCCCCTTGAGGGCGAGCGCCAGCGTCTTGGCGTCCACGTCGCGCAGCAGGCGCTGCAGCGCGCGGTCGTCGAGCGAGGAGATGTCCTCGAAGACGAACATCAGATTCTTGATCTGCTCGGCCAGCGAGTGGTCGCGGTCGGTGATCTTCTCGAGCAGCGTCTTCTCGAGCGCGCCCTGCAACAGGTTGAGCACGCTGGCCACGGCGGCCGGGCCGCCGGCGCGGTGCATGCCCGCCTGGAAGTCCAGTTCCGTCTCGGCGCCGAACGAGCGCTCGATGAGCAGCAGCATCTCGGGCGAGACCTTTTCCATCTTCGCCATGCGGTACGTCACTTCGCCGCCGATGGCCGGATCGAGCTCCTTGAGCACGCCCGCCGTTTGCGTGGACTGCAGATGCGCGAGAATGAGCGCGATCGTCTGCGGGTGTTCGCCACGCAGCATGTTCGCGATCTGTCCGGGGTCGGCATTGCGCAGCCGCTGGAGGCCGGCCGTATCGGCCAGCTGTCCCATGATGCGCTTGAGAATCTCCTTGGCTTTGGTCGGTCCGAACGCCTTGTCCAGCACTTCGCGCGCGTAGTCGACACCGCCCGTGGCCACCGCTTCGCCGGCCACCGCGATCTCGATCCACTCCATCAGCACGTTCTCGGCCTGCTCCGGCTCCACGCGATTGAGCTTCGCGATCTCCAGCGAGATCAGCTCCACCTCTTCCTGGCTGAGGCGCTGCGTGATCTTGGCCGACTGCTCGGCCCCCAGCGCCATGTACAGGATCGCGGCCTTCTCGCGTCCCGTCATGCGCTGCTCACGGCGGACCAGGGCGGTGCTCATGGCTTAGCCGTCCTTCAGCCACGACTTCACCAGCCGGGCTGCGACGTCGGGGTTCTGGTCAACCGTCGAGGCGACCTTGTCGCGCACTTCGGTGTTGGCCGTCGGCAGCACAATGGGCGCGCGCGGCGGCGCCTGCACGAAGCGCGATTGCTGCTGCGCCTCCACCTGCTGCGGTGTCATATGCTGCGTCGACGGGGCGCTGCCCGACGCAAGGGCGGGCATCGTGCCGGCGTACGCCAGCTGCTGCGGCGGCCCCGCCACCGGCACCGGCGCCTTGAGCGCGCGCAGCGCCAGCAGGGCGATCAACACCGCTGCGCCCATGCCAATGGTCATGATCATCGGGCGCTGGTTGTCCTGC
>JARIEY010000119.1 GCA_031127085.1 Gemmatimonadota bacterium
CAAGGTCTTCACGTCGGTCGAGTCGCGCCACGTGCGCGAAGTGGTGACGTCGTCCGAGGAGGGCGGCCCGTCGCTCAACATTCTGTCGGGCCTCGTGGCCGGCAACTTCTCGGCCTACTGGCTCGGCATCAGCATCGTGTCGCTGATGGGTATGGCGTACTGGCTCAGCGGGATGGGCCTCGGTCAGACCTTCGATGGCGCGCCGCTCATGCTGGCTCCCGCGGTCTTTGCGTTCGGTCTCGTCGCGTTCGGCTTCCTCGGCATGGGTCCAGTGACGATCGCCGTCGACTCGTACGGCCCGGTGACGGACAACGCGCAGTCGGTGTACGAGCTCTCGCTCATCGAGTCCGTGCCGAACGTGCAGGCCGAAGTGAAGAAGGACTTCGGCTTTGACGTCAAGTTCGGCCGCGCCAAGGAACTGCTGGAGGAGAACGACGGCGCCGGCAACACCTTCAAGGCGACGGCCAAGCCCGTGCTCATCGGCACCGCGGTCGTGGGCGCCACCACGATGATCTTCTCCATCATGATGTCGCTGACCAGCGGCCTCACGGTCGGCACGGAGAACCTCTCGCTGCTGCACGCCCCGTTCGTGCTCGGGCTCATCAGCGGCGGCGCGATGATCTACTGGTTCACCGGCGCTTCGATGCAGGCCGTGACGACCGGCGCGTATCGCGCGGTGGAGTTCATCAAGAAGAACATCAAGCTCGAGGGCAACGACAAGGCCTCGGTGGACGACAGCAAGACGGTCGTGCGCATCTGCACGGAGTACGCGCAGAAGGGCATGTTCAACATCTTCCTCGCGGTCTTCTTCGCCACGCTGGCGTTTGCCTTCCTCGAGCCGTTCTTCTTCATCGGCTACCTGATCTCGATCGCGATCTTCGGGCTGTACCAGGCCATCTTCATGGCCAACGCCGGCGGCGCGTGGGACAACGCCAAGAAGGTCGTGGAGACCGAGCTCAAGATGAAGGGCACCCCGCTGCACGACGCCACCGTGGTGGGCGACACGGTGGGCGATCCGTTCAAGGATACGTCGTCGGTGGCGCTGAACCCGGTCATCAAGTTCACCACGCTGTTCGGCCTGCTCGCCGTGGAACTGGCGGTGATGCTGACGGCGGAGCAGGGCGCGGGCGTGACCACTGGTCTGGCCGTGCTGTTCTTCGTCATCTCCGCCTACTTCGTGTACCAGTCGTTCTATGGGATGCGGATTGGCGGGGCCAAGGAAGCGGCCGCGCGCGGGTAAGCGCGGCGGCTGACGCGCGGGTCGCCCACTGCGGCGGTCCGCGCCGCCCGACCCTCAAAGGCCCGCCGCCCGGCGGGCCTTTGTGTTGCGCGGAGCCCTGTGACCCGCTTCAATTTGGGGGCGCCCGACGCCGGGCTGCCGATTCCACCCCCCAGTCCGTCGGGAATGCGCCGTCTACTGCCACGTAGCGTTGTCGTCATCACCTGCGCCGTCTTCCTCGGGAGCGCGGCGTTGGGGGGCGTGGTTGAACGGTGGTACGGCAACATGCTCGTGCACGCGCGCGTGGCCAGCGTGCGCACCACGCTCTTCCCGTATGGCAACAGTGTGGCCGCCGCGGTCGGCCGCCACGTGTCGCGCATGGCGGGGCTGGCCGCGTTCGTGACGTCACGGCGCGACGGCGCCCAGTTGGCGCACGAGTTCTCGCTCTTCGCAGCCGGCCTGATGTCGAACGTGCCGGGCATCCGCGCTATCCAGATCGTGCGCGACGGACGCATCGCGATGGTGCATCCGCTGGAGGGGAACCGGGGAGCGCTCGGGATGCCGCTGCGTGACAGCCCGGACGCCAAGGTGCGGCAGGGTTATCAGCGCGCGGTGCAGGCAACCGGGGTGACGCTGTTTGGCCCGACGCCGCTCGTGCAGGGCGGCGAGGCGCTGGTGATCGACCAACGCCTTCGCACGGACTACGATCCATCGCTCGATTTCGTGGCGATGCTCGTGGATATGGAGTCGGTGCTGCGTGACCTCCGGCTCGATTCGCTGCCGCCCGGGCTTGGGCTCGAGGTGCGCACCGCGTCGGGCAAGCTGGTGGGCTCGTTCGGTGGGCCGCTCCCGGTCCGGCCCGTGCGAATCGAGACCGAGCTGCGCGACGGGCGATGGACCTTGCTGGGCGGGCCGAGCGCTGGATGGGAGGCGGCGGTCGCGCCTGACCGCGTGGCCGTGCGTCTGGCGATCGCGGCCATCGTCTTGCTGCTGACCGCGCTGGCCTGGCAGATGGCCGGTCGCGATGCGCGACTGACGCGAGAGGTGGAGACGCGCACGGCGTCGCTGCGCGAGCTGGTAGAAGAGCATCGCGCCACCATCGTGCGCCAGCGCGAGACGGAGCAGGAGCTGCTGGCGAGCGAGGAGCGGCTGCGCCTCGCCTTGGCCGCCTCGCGTACGGCCACGTTCCAGGTAGACGTTGCCACGGGAGCGATCATCTGGTCGTCGGAAGCCGGGGCCCTCTTTGGACTGACGCAGGCCGAGACGCCGCTGAAACTGGAGAGTTTGTTCCGGTACGCCGATGCGGATGTGGCGTCGCGCGTGAGCGCGGCCTATGCGGAGGCCTCACGGCAGCCGTCGCAGGGCACGATGGAAGTCCGCACCGTCGGTGAGGACGGCGTCGTGCGGTGGCTCCAGCTCTACTGGCTCTCGAGCGCCGAATCGGATGGGTCAGTTCAGCGCGTGGTGGGGACGCTGACCGATGTCTCGGAGCGCAGGAAGCTCGAGGAACAGTTCCTGCACGCGCAGAAGATGCAGGCCATGGGCGCCCTGGCCGGCGGCATCGCGCACGATTTCAACAACCTGCTGACCGTGATTCTCGGGGCCGGGCAGATGGCACGGGCCGCTGCCGACGCGCCGGGAACTCCCGACGGGCTGCGCACGGATCTCGACGAGGTACTCTCGGCCGGCGAACGCGCGTCGATTCTTACCGGGCAGTTGCTGGCGTTCAGCCGGCGGCAGGTCGTGCAGCCCAGGCACTTTGACGCCTGTGACCTGGTGGGTGGGATGGGGACGATGCTGCGCCGGTTGGTCGGCGAGCGCATTCGGGTGGAGACCGCCCTCCCCGGCACCAAGGTGCCGCTGTTCGCCGATCAGGGGCAGCTGACGCAGGTGGTGATGAACCTCGCCGTCAACGCGCGTGACGCGATGCCCAGCGGCGGCGTGCTGCGCATCAGCCTGCGCCTTGACGGCCGGCCGGCGGGGCCCGCACTTCCAAACGAGTCGCTCGCCGCCGAGCGCTTTGCCGTGCTCACGGTCGCCGACACGGGGTCGGGCATCGATCCGGCCATCCGGCAGCTGATCTTCGATCCGTTCTTTACCACCAAACCGGTCGGTCACGGCACCGGGCTCGGGCTCTCGACCGTCTACGGCATTGTGATGCAGTTGGGTGGAACGGTGCGTTTGACTTCCGAACTGGGGCAGGGGACGGTGTTCGAGGTCTACCTGCCGCTGTCGGCGTCCGCCGAGGAGTCTCCGCTTCCGAGCGTGGGGAGCGCCGCACCCACCGACGGGGCCGGACGCACCGTGCTCCTGGCGGAAGACGAGATGGGCCTTCGCCACGTGGTGGAGCGAGTGTTGCGCGGGGCGGGGTATACGCTGATCGTGGCTGCAGATGGTGCGGCCGCGCTGGCCGCCGCGCGCTCGCACGAAGGCCCCATCGAGCTGCTGGTGACGGACGTCGTGATGCCCGGGTTGGGCGGACTGGAGCTCGCGGAGGCCATGCAGAAGGAGCGGCCAGAGACCAAGGTACTGCTCATGTCCGGCTATCCGCAGGCGCCGGGCAGGGACGGGCCGATCTCGCTGGGCTCGCTGCCGCTCGTGGCCAAGCCCTTCAAACCGTCCGATCTGCTCGCCGCCTGCCGGCGCGCGCTCGCTGCGGAGTGAACGAGCGGCACCGCGGGTGAACGACAGAGCGAGCTAGCGGCAAAGCCAGGCGGTCCCTTCGACGCGCTGTTTTGCCTTGCGGTTGGTCGTCGAGTCCGTGATGGTCACAAAGACCGGCCGTGCAGCGTCTTCCTGCACGGGCGTCGAGCACTCCAGGTCGTCGCGTTTGAACGCGATCTTGCCGTCCTCGCCGGCCACGATGCGCCCAAGGTCGAGTTCGGTTGCCGTGCCAGGGATGGACGAGGTCACGATGAACACGGGGCCGCTCGGCGTGAACTTCTTGCCCGTGATGGTGATCTTCACGCGGTTGCGCCCCAGTTGCTCCGCCTCGACGCCGATTGAGAGCTTGTCCTGTGGCGGCGTGGCACGCGCGATCGAGCGGGCGCCGAGCGTGCCCGCGCCAACGAGGATGGCGGCGGCGATGGCGCGGCGAGTGGCGAGACGAGGCGACATACGGGCACTCCGGCAAGATTTGGATGGTTCGGCCCTGCGCCGCTCATACTATATTGCTTCCCATACGAGGCAAGGGCGGGCGCGCCGTTCATGCCGGCCGCCGAAGCCCGAACTTTCCCTCTTCCCCTTACCCGCCGTGTTGAACATTCGCCCCCCCCACGCGGTCCAACTGCTGCTCGTCACGGTCTTTGCCGTGCCGGCGGCACTGCCTGCGCAGGCCGCTCGGATCTCGTGCGACGGCGGCTTGGTCGTCCCCACCGGATTCTGCGCCCAAGTGGTTGCCGATCGGCTGGGCGCGCCGCGTCACGTCGTGGTGGCGCCGAACGGTGATGTACTCGTCAACGCCAATCCGTCGCGTGGCGGCGCGGAGAGCGGCACCGGGACGGGGCCTGGCGGCGGAGTCATTCTGTTGCGTGACACCAATCGCGATGGACGAGCCGACCTCGTGCGCAAGTTGGGTGGGGCGGGAGGAACCGGGATTGCGCTTGGCAATGGCTACCTGTGGGCCACCGATCGCAACAACGTCGTTCGCTTCCGGTACGCCACGGGCGACACGCTGGTTGGCGCAGCCGACACGATCCTCGCGGCCCTCCCCACGGGGGGACACGCCGCCTACAACTTCGTGGTGCGGGGATCGCAGCTCTTCCTGAACGTGGGTTCGGCGACGAACGCATGCCAGGAGCGCGACCGCCAGCCGCAGTCGCCCGGCGTGGACCCGTGCGTCGAGTTGCAGGGGCGCGCCGGCATCTGGGTGTTCGATGCCAACCGCAAGGGCCAGAAGATTGCGGACGGCCGGCGATACGCGACGGGCATCCGCAACGCCGTCGCGCTCGCGTGGAACGGACCGGCGAACGAGCTGTGGGCCATGATGCACGGCCGCGACCAACTCGCCATGAACTGGGGCTACGGCGACGAATACAACGCCGAGAACCCGGGCGAGGAACTGCTGCAGATCAAGGATGGCGACGAGTTCGGCTGGCCCTACTGCTACTTCGCCACCGATGCCAAGCGGCTGGTGCTCTCGCCGGAGTACGGCGGTGACGGAAAGAAGGTGGAGCGGTGTGCCGCGAAAAAGGCGCCGGTCTACGCCTTCCCCGGCCACTGGGCGCCCAACGCTCTGCTGTTCTACACCGGCACGCAGTTCCCCGCAGAGTACCGCAGTGGCGCGTTCGTGGTCTTCCACGGCTCGTGGAACCGGGCACCGAAGGTGCAAGACGGATTCCGCGTCTCGTTCCTGCCGCTCAAGGAGGGGCGTGCCGCGGGCGAAGCACGCACGTTCGCTGACGGCTTCGCCACCGAGTTCTTCAAGGGCGCCCGCAACGCCGACCCATCGCCGGCGTCGGTGCGCAATCATCGACCGACCGGCATTGCCCAGGCGCCCGACGGGGCGCTCTACATCACTGACGACCTGAGCGGCACCGTCTACCGCATCAGCTACCAGGGGAAGTAATCGCGTGTCCCAGACGTTCTCCCGAATCGACCAGTTGGCGCAGTTCGTTGGCCAGACCGTGACCGTGCGCGGGTGGGTGAGCCATCTGCGCTCCAGCGGCAAGGTGGCCTTCATCGTGATGCGCGATGGGAGCGCGACACCGCTCCAGTGCGTGCTCGTCAAGAAGCAGATGCCCGAAGAGGATTGGGCGCGCTTTGCGGCGCTCACGCTCGAGAGTTCGCTCGCCGTCACCGGCGAAGTGCGCGCGGATGACCGGGCGCCGGGCGGCTACGAGCTGGGGGCCAGCGCGCTGGCGATCATCGGCGCGAGCCCGCTCGACTACCCGATCCAGCCCAAGGAGCACGGCATCGACTTCCTGCTCGACAATCGGCACCTCTGGCTGCGCTCGCCGCGGCAGGTGGCCATCGCGCGGGTGCGTCACGAGGTGGAGCAGGCCATCCACGACTTCTTCTACGAGCGCGGCTTTCTGCACGTCGACACGCCCATTCTCACGGCGTCGCAGGGCGAGCGGTCGGGGCTGTTCTCCACGGAGTATTTCGACGAAGGGATGGCCTACCTCGCGCAGACGGGGCAGCTCTACGGCGAAGCGGCGGCAGCGGCCTTTGGGCGCATCTACACCTTTGGCCCGACCTTCCGCGCCGAGAAGTCCAAGACACGCCGTCATCTCACCGAGTTCTGGATGATCGAACCGGAGATGGCGTGGTACGATCAGGCGATGAATCAGGATCTGCAGGAGGAGTTCGTCTGCTACCTCGTGGAGCGCTGCCTCACGCGGCGCGCGGCGGAGCTCAAGGAACTGGAGCGCGACATCTCCAAGCTGGAGACGGTCAAGGCGCCGTTCCCGCGCATCCCGTACACCGAGGCGGTGGAGATCCTGCAGAAGAAGGGGAGCAACATCACGTGGGGTGACGACTTGGGCGCCGAGGACGAGGCGCTGCTCGTGGCAGACTACGACCGCCCCGTCTTCGTGTGCAACTACCCCAAGGAGGCCAAGGCCTTCTACATGAAGGAAAATCCCGACGATCCGCGCACCGTACTCTGCGCCGACCTGCTGGCCCACGAAGGCTACGGCGAGATGATCGGCGGCTCACAGCGCGAGGACGACCACGACAAGCTGGTGGCTCGCATCCAGCACGAAGGGCTCCCGATGGAGGCGTACGGCTGGTATCTGGACCTGCGCAAGTACGGGACGTTCGTGCACTCGGGCTTTGGGCTCGGCCTCGAACGGACCGTCGCCTGGATCTGCGGGGTGCAGCATATCCGCGAGTGTATTGCGTTTCCGCGGATGATGCATCGGGTGAGGCCGTAGTGGGAAGGGGAAGGGAGCAGAGTGTGGGAAGGGAATGGGAAAGGGGGACGTGATGCTTTGCGGGATGGTCCTGTGAGCGTGATCGCGCGAAACCCGGGCGAGGCGCTCGACTTGGCGCGCGTCCGCGCCATTCGTGTGAACAAGAGCGCGGCCGAGCGGCGCGCGTCGACCATTGGCACGCGCCGCACGGTGAAAAAAGAGTGGCAGGCTGCCTGGCTGCTGCGCGCGCTCACCCTGATTGACCTCACCACGCTCAGCGGCGACGACACGCCGGGCAATGTGCGCCGTCTCTGTGCCAAAGCGCGGCATCCACTCCGCCCAGACTTGGAGCGCGCGCTCGGCGTCGAGGCGCTGCACCCCACGGTGGGTGCGGTCTGCGTCTACCACGAATTGGTGCCCACCGCGGTCGAGGCGCTCGCCGACAGCGGCATTCCCGTGGCGGCGGTCTCCACCGGATTTCCCGCCGGCCTCTCGCCGTTCCCGCAGCGCGTGGCCGAGATCGGTGCGTCGGTGCAGGCCGGCGCGCGCGAGATTGACGTCGTCATCACCCGCGGTCTCGTGCTCACGGGGCAGTGGGAGAAGCTTTACGACGAGGTGCGGACGTTCCGCGCGGCCTGCGGCGATGCCCATCTCAAGGTCATTCTCGCCACGGGCGAACTGGCGACCCTCACCAACGTGGCGCGCGCCAGCTGGGTGGCAATGCAGGCCGGCGCCGATTTCATCAAGACCTCCACTGGCAAAGAGGGCGTGAACGCCACGCTCCCGGTGTCGCTGGCGATGGTGCGGCAGATCCGCGCCTACCGCGAGCGCACGGGCTTCTTGGTGGGCTACAAGCCGGCCGGCGGTATTCGCACGGCCAAGCAGGCGCTCGAGTTTCTGATGCTGATGAACGAAGAGCTCGGCCGCGAATGGCTCGAGCCGCACCTGTTCCGCTTTGGCGCGAGCAGCTTGCTCACCGACCTCGAGCGCCAGCTCGAGATGTTTGTGACCGGCCGCTACGCGGCGGCGCACCACCACCCGATGCCCTGATCCCCATGGCGACCGTTGCCGAACTGTTCGAATCGATGGAGTATGGGCCGGCCCCCGAGGGCGACGCGAACGCCCGCGCCTGGATGGCGGCGCACGGCGGCCGCTTTGGCCACTTCGTTGCCGGCCGCTGGACCAACCCCGGCGCGCTGTTTGAGACGTGCGATCCTTCCACCGGCGCGCCGCTGGCGCGCGTCACGCAGGGGACTGCGGCCGATGTCGACGCGGCGGTGGCGGCGGCACGCAAGGCACTGCCCGCGTGGCGCCGGCTATCCCCGCACGCCCGCGCCAAGCACCTCTACGCGCTGGCGCGCATGGTGCAGAAGCACGCGCGGCTGTTCGCCGTGCTCGAGACGCTCGACAACGGCAAGCCCATTCGCGAGACGCGTGATGTCGACGTGCCGCTCGTGGCCCGGCACTTCTATCACCACGCGGGGTGGGCGCAGCTGGTCGAGACCGAGTTCCCCGGCTACGAGCCAGTGGGAGTCGTCGGTCAGATCATTCCGTGGAACTTTCCGCTGCTGATGTTGTCTTGGAAGGTGGCCCCGGCGCTCGCGGCAGGAAACACCGTGGTGCTGAAGCCGGCGGAGTTTACGCCGCTCACCGCGCTCCTGTTCGCCGAGTTCGCGCACCAGGCCGGGCTGCCGGCCGGCGTGCTGAACGTGGTCACGGGTGACGGGGAGACGGGGGCGGCGCTGGTGCGCCACGCCAAAGTGGACAAGATCGCGTTCACCGGCTCCACCGAGGTTGGCAAGCTGATTCGCCGCGCCACCGCCGGAAGCGGCAAGAAACTGTCGCTCGAGCTGGGGGGGAAGAGTCCGTTCATCGTCTTCGAGGACGCGGACTTGGACGGCGTGGTGGAAGGGGTGGTGGACGCCATCTGGTTCAACCAGGGGCAGGTCTGCTGCGCTGGCTCGCGGCTGCTGGTGCAGGAAGGAATCGCCGACGCGCTCCACGCCAAGTTGCGTGCGCGGATGGAGAAGCTCCGCCTGGGGCCGCCGCTCGACAAGACCATCGATATGGGAGCGCTCGTCGCGCCCGTGCAGCTTGCGCGCATTCGCGAGCTCGTGGAGCAGGGGCGTGCCGAGGGGGCTCAGGTCTGGCAGCCGTCGTGGCCGGTCCCCGCGACCGGTTCGTACTATCCGCCGACGCTCTGCACGGAGGTCTATCCGTCGAGTACCATCGCACAGGTTGAGATCTTCGGTCCCGTGCTGGTGTCGATGACCTTCCGCACGCCTGAGGAGGCCGTGGCGCTGGCGAACAACACGCCGTTCGGTCTGGCCGCGTCGGTCTGGAGTGAGAACATCAATCTCGCGCTCGATGTCGCGCCCAAGATCAAGGCAGGCGTCGTCTGGATCAATGCGTCGAATCTGTTCGACGCGGCCAGCGGATTCGGCGGCTATCGCGAGAGCGGCTTCGGGCGCGAGGGCGGACGCG
>JARIEY010000120.1 GCA_031127085.1 Gemmatimonadota bacterium
CGGGGCAGCGCTGGTGGCGATGACCGCCTGCGGCGACAGCCTCGAAGTTTCGAATCCCAATAACCCGGACGTCGCTCGCGCGTACGCCACGCCTGCTGGCGTGGAAGGCGTGGTCGGCGGCCTCGGCGTGCAGCTGAACAACACGCAGCGCGCGACGGAGTCCATCAACACCCAGTCCAAGATCCTGGCCGGCGAGCAGTTTGCGACGGTCGCGAACTTCGGCATGGCGGCCCGTGCGCAGATTCCGCGCGGCCCGCTGTCCAATGACCTGGGCAACGACAATCAGACTGGCAACCGCGCCAACTGGGACATTTTCTCCCGCACGGCCCGTTCGGCTGCGACCGCCATTCAGGCGATCGCCGCATTTCAGGCGAAGGGCCTGACGATGGGCAGTGCGGCACAGGACGCGCGCGCCAAGGCCTTTGCCTACATGATTCTGGGCAACGCCCTCGGTTACCTCTCCATCGGGTATGACTCGGCGGCGATCGTGACGGCGGCGACGGGAAGCTCCGATGTACCGGCGCTTTCTGGCTACAAGGCGGTCAACGCCACGGCGTTGCAGATGCTCGACTCGGCCATTGCCATCGCCAACTCGGCGGCGGCGGCCACTGGCGCCAACGGTTTCCCGCTGCCCAGCACGTGGATCAGCGGCCAGACGAACCTGTCGGCGGCCAACTTCACGCGGCTCGTGCGCTCGTACAAGGCGCGTATTCGCGCGGGTGTTGCCCGCACGCCGGCCGAGCGCGCGGCGGTGGATTGGAACGCGGTCATCAGCGACGCGACCAACGGCATCACGGCTGACTTCATGGTGCAGATCGGTGGCAGCACCGGCTGGTCGGCTACGTTCGATACGAACCAGAGCTACGTGACGGGCGGCTGGCACTCGCTTCCCATGCTGTACTACGGCATGGCGGACATCTCGGGTGGCTACGACGCGTGGCTGAAGGTTGGCGTGGACAGCCGCAAGGCCTTCCTCGTGCAGACGCCGGACAAGCGTTGGCCGCAGGGCGCGACGCGTGCCGACCAGCAGGCGGGAACGCCGACGGTCGCTATCCCGGCCGGTCGTTACTTCCGCAACCGCCCGACCGGCGAAGATGTGCCGGTGACCGGATGGGGCGATTCGTTCTACGATCATCGCCGCTGGGGTACGGTGTACCTGGCGTCGGTCTCGGGCCTGTACGCCGAGATGTCGAAGACCGAAGTCGATATGCTCGCAGCCGAAGGCTACATCCGTCAGGGCAACCTGGGAGCGGCTGCGGCGCTCATCGATGTGACGCGCATCAAGAACGGCCTCGCCTCGGTGGGCGTCCCCGCCAGCGCGACGGCTCCGCACTCGACGGCCGCTGATTGCGTGCCGCGCGTGCCGCAGGCCCCGAGCTTTACGTCGACGGCGTGCGGCACCATTCTCGAGGCGATGAAGTACGAGAAGCGCATGGAGACGGCGTTCACGGGTTACATGGTGTGGTACGCCGACAGCCGCGGCTGGGGCGACCTCGTGACCGGCACGATCGTGGAATGGCCGGTGCCGTATCAGGAAATGCAGGCTCGCTATGCACCGTACCACACGGGGACCAATGCGGCCCCCAAGGGTACGTACGGCTTCTGAGGCTGACTGAATGACGACCCCTTCAATGAACCGGCGCGGGCGCCTTTGGCGCCGGTTCGTTGGCGGCCTCACCGCCGCGGCGTTGCTGATGCAGGTCGGGTGCTACACGTACCTGCCCCTGCAGACCAGCGCCCCGGCGACGGGCAAACGGATTGCCTTGGTGCTGAATGACCGCGGCCGCCTCGCGCTTGGAGACCGACTCGGGTCTGCGATTGACAGAGTCGATGGGCTGTTTGTCCAGCGAGATAGTTTGAGCGTCTCGTTGGAGGTGTACCGGACGACCGACCTGCGTGGCAACAATGTCACGTGGACCGGAGAACTCGTTCAGTTGCCGCGTGACGGCATTACCGGCTACCAGGAGCGGGAGTTCTCGCGCCGTCGCACCACGTTGCTTATCGGTTCCATGGTTGGCGTAGTAGCAGCCTCAATGCTGATGGTCAATCTCGACATCTTCGGCAGTCTCACCCAAAGCAAGCCGGGTGATGGCGGCTCAAGTGGCGAGTCCAGGTAGGTGCAAGTGATCCTGCCCGGTTCCTAACTCGTTCTTTCACGGAGTCTCAGACTCATGCGGATTTCCAAAGTATCAATGCTGTTTGCCGTGCTGGCTCTCGGCGCCGTCGGTTGCGGGACGGACGACGGGATCCCCACGGCGGGCGACGCCAAGCCGCCGCTCGCGTTCGTGCGGTACATCAATGCGCTGCCCGACACGATGAACACGACGGTGCGGTTCATCGACTATCTCGAGTACACGCCGCAGACGTTCCTGAACGTCGCGTATCGTGGCGTTGGCCAGGGCCTGTATCAGGGCCTCAAGGCCGGTTCGCGCCAGTTCCGCGTCTTCAATGCGGATGTGGTGAACTACAGCGTCGCGGGCAACACCGCCGTGCTTGCTGAAGTCACGCAGAACTTCGAGGCGGGCAAGTACTACACGATCCTCTTCACTGGCTATGCCCGCACGGGCACCAAGTCAGTCAAGATTATCGAGGATGTCATTGCCTCGCCCGGCAGCAACATCGCCATTCGCATCCTGAACGCGAACACGGGCCTCGGCTCGATCGACGCGTACAAGACGGCGACGGCGACGGATGCCATTGCGGGTTCGCCGACGTTCTCCGCGGTTGCGGCGCAGGCCTACTCGGCCTATGTCACGGCCGCTCCAGGCGCCTTTGCGATTCGTGCGACCGCCGCCGGCGCGCCGGCGACGATCCACGGCAGCGGCACCGCGCAGACGGGGACGGCTGGTACGACCTCGTCTGATCCGATTGGCGGTTCGACGGTGGCTGGTACGGTGATGACGGCTATGGTCTTCCCCGCGTCGGTGACGGGCTCGATGGCGGTTGCCTCGGCAGCCCCCAGTGTGGTCTTCGTCGTGGACAAGCAGCCGCCGCGCACGACCTCGCCGTAACGTTGGTTCTTCTGTAGTAGCGGGACCACACGGCCGCTGGCGGACCCGCCAGCGGTCGTGTCCCGTTTTCCGGAGCGCATCGTGAGATTCTCCCCCCGTCTCACCGTGGCCGCCGTTCTGGCGGTCCTGTGCGTCGCCTCGCCCGCCCATGGGCAGGTGATTCGCGGGGTCGTTCGGTCGCAGTCCACGGCACGCGTCCTCGAGCGCGTGCGACTCACCGCGCTGGACCGGACCGGAACCGTGGTGGGGGAGACCACCAGCGACGATCGCGGTGAATTCCTCCTGCGCGTCAACGGCAAGGGGCAACCGTTTTCCCTGACAGTCCGTCGCATTGGACTTGAACCGTCGAACACCGGCGAGTTCACGCTGACCCCCACCGACACCGTCGACTACGAGTTGGCCATCCCGGAAATAGCCGTGGTGGGTGACACGGTGCGCATCACCGGTATGGCGTCGGTGAACGAGACACGGTACCAGGAGGCGGTGCGGCGCGGCTGGAAGATTTTTTCGCCCGCGGAAGTGGAAAAACACCGCGAGCGGGCCACCAATGTGTACGACCTGCTCCGCTGGTCGGGGGCGAACAGTCTGGTCATCCCCACACGCCCCACCGAGTGCGTGCGCTCCATGCGCTACCTGGCGGGGGACCGGCGGAACGAGCGGTGCATGGTCTGGGTGGTAGACGGCCAGGTGCTGGGGCCAGTCCCGGTGCTCAACCCGCGCGACACGTACTTCATGGCCATCCTCTCCGCGTCGGAGTCGGCGCTCCAGTATGGGGAAAAGGCGCCGTGGGGAGCCATTGTGCTCTATACGCGGATGAACGGGGATCGTATCCACCCGTAGCGCGCCGGGGTTCGAAACCGAACGGCGTCCCCGCGCGTACAATAGGAGACGGCCCGAGCACCGGCCGTCATCCCCCACTGGAGAAGACCCGATGGCCCTGGCGGCCCTAGCCGCCCTGCTGCTTTCGACATCGCTCGCGCAGGACCCGCAGATCCCTGCGCCGCGCGGCTATGTCAACGACTTCGCCAATGTGATCGGTGCCGACCGCGCCGCGCGCATCGAACGCATTGTGGGCGACGTGCGTGCGAAGTCCGGCGGGGAAATCGCCATCGTAACCATGCCCGACATCGGTGACCGCGATGTGGGATCGGTTGCGCTGCAGATTGGCCGGCAATGGAAGGTTGGCGCTGACGGTGAAGTTGGCGACCGCAAACGGAACACTGGCCTCGTGATCCTCGTTGTCCCTAAAGAGACGAGTTCTGACGGACGCGGCCACATCAGCCTGATGACGGGCAACGGGGTCGAGGGGTTCATCACCGACTCCCGCGCCGGTGATATCCGCCGCGAGGCAACGCCACTGCTGCGTGCGCGCGACTACGGGGCGGCGATCGAGTTGATGACGCTGCGGGTCGCCGAACGGTACGCGGCAGAGTTTGGCTTCGCGCTGGACGGTTCGTTCGAGGCGCCGGCGGTGCCCAAGCAGCGCCAGCCGCGCGGGATTCCACCTGGCGTGTTTCTGGTCGGCTTTCTGATCCTGATGATGCTGATGGGCGGCGGACGAGGGCGCGGTGGCAACGGATGTCTGTGGTTCTTGCTCGGGCAGGCAATGAGCGGTGGCCATCACCGGCACGGTGGCGGCGGGTTTGGCGGTGGCGGGTTCGGTGGCGGCGGATTTGGCGGGTTCGGAGGCGGCGGCGGATTCTCGGGCGGTGGCTCGAGTGGGAGCTGGTAACATGGGCAAGATGACACTCGATACCCTGGTGCAGCAGCTGCGGGCGGCGCATGGCGACGCGCTCGAAGCTGTCGTGCTCTATGGCTCTGCCGCGCGGAACACCGGGACGCCGAGCGGGGCGATGGACGTGCTCGTGGTCGTGCGCACGCTGGCCGATGAGGCATTGCGCGCCGCCGGTTCGGCGACGCGCTCGTGGATGGAGGCCGGTCATCCGGCGCCGCTCACGTTTACCTCGGCGGAGTGGAAGTCGAGCACCGACATCTTCGCGATCGAGCACGCTGACATCATGTCGGCGCACCGCGTGCTGCATGGCACGCTCGCGACGGACGGGCTGGAGGTCAAGCGCAGCGATCTGCGCCTGCAGTTGGAGCGCGAGGTGATGGGCAAGCTGCTTCAGCTGCGGCGCGAGATGCAGGCGCGCTACGGCGACGCGGCTGGGCAGCGCGCACTGCTTGAGGCGGCCCACGGTACGGTCTTCGCGCTCTTCCGAGCCGCCCTGCGTTTGACGGACGGCATGTCGGCGCCGTATCTCGACTCCGACGTGGTGGCGCGTACGATGGCGGGCAAGGCCGGTTTCGATGCGGCGCCGTTCCTGGCGCTGGTGGCGCACCGGCGCGGGACGGCGAAGATTGCCGACAAGGAGGCGGCCGGCGTGCTGCGCGGCTGTCACGATGGGCTCGAACGTCTGGCCGCGTGGCTGGACGGAGTGGACACCGATGTAGGATGAATGCCGATGCAGGTTGCACGCTGATGCAGGATGAACGCTGATGCAGGATGAACGCTGAAGATCCGCGGTGCGTGACGCACCGATCCACATAGGCCGACGCGGCGGGGCGCCGCACGAGGCCAGGCAGAATTCCCCTCTTTTACGGAGTGAAAGTCAGATGCTACGTCGCGGTTTGTTCCTCCTGCTGCCGTTCTTTCTGGCGGGGTGCGGGTACAACACCATCCAGACTTACGACGAAGCGGCCGCCAAGGCCAAGCAGGACATCGAGGTGCAGCTGCAGCGCCGGGCCGACCTCGTGCCCAACCTCGTCAACACGGTGAAGGGCTTCGCGCAGCAGGAGCAGGACGTGTTCGTGAAGGTCACGGAAGCCCGTGCGGGTTTGACGGGGGCCATTCAGGGCGGCAAGATGGCGGAGATGGCCGACGCCAATCAGGCCCTGACGGGCGCGCTGAGCCGCATGATGGTGACCGTCGAGGCGTACCCGCAGCTCAAGTCCGATCAGAACTTCCTGCAGCTGCAGGATGAGCTGACCGGCACGGAGAACCGCATCGCCGTGTCCCGCAAGGACTACAATGAGGCGGTGGGGCTGTACAACGCCTACATCCGCAAGTTCCCGCAGGTGTTGACTGCTAAGGTCACTGGTGCCAAGGGGCGCGAGTACTTCGAGGTGACCAACGCGGCGGCGCGCGAGGCGCCGACGGTGGACTTCAACAAGAAGCCGTAGCGCGTGTCGCTGTGCGTTGGCAGGAGGGCCGTCCCGGATCGGGGCGGCCCTCGTGTCGTGTGGGCGCGGCGGCCGGCTGTGGCCACGCCAGAGGCCTTCTCCTCCGAACCTTCGGCATCCGTTCGGTTGCTGCGTTGCCGCGGGTGCCGGCGCGGCTTAAGTTGCGAGGATGCCGCGCCGCTGGACGATCATGGTTGTGCCTCACGGCACTGATGCCCCCCGCACCTACGAAATTGGGGAGCGCGGTGTGCGCGTGCTCGTTGGCGCCGCGTGCGCCGTGGGCCTGCTGATCGCCATCGCGGCGGCGGTGCTGTTCACGCCGTGGGCCACCCCATCGGCGCGAATGGCGGCCAAGGAGAACGCGCGGCTCAAGACGGAACTGGCCGCCATCGATCAGCGCTTGCAGGTCCTGCTCGACACCATCGCCGGAATTGAGCAGCACGATCAGCGGATTCGCACGCTCGCGGGGATCGACCCGGATTCGACGGGCGAGATCGCCGAGAAGGAGGGGGCGACGTTCGGCGCGTCGAGCGCTCGCGCCGGCGCGCTCGGCGGCGGCGCTCCGCGGCCGCAGCGTTTCGCGAGCAAGCCGTTCCTCGGGCGTCTGGGGTTCGGCGGTTCGCGACCGGACCTCGACGGGATGATTCAGCGGGCGACGGAGCTATCGGCCAGCTTCCGTGCGGTGACCGACACGCTCGAACGCAATGTGGAGCGGATGGCCAACTTGCCGTCGATCATGCCGACCGCCGGCTGGCTGACCAGTCAGTTCTCGCGCAGTCGCTTCCATCCCATCCTGCACACATCGCGTGCGCATGAGGGCATCGACGTCGTGGCGCCGATGGGGTCACCCATCGTCGCGCCCGCCGCGGGGCGCGTGATTACGGCGGGGCGGGAGCGCGGCTACGGGCTCACGGTACAGATTGACCACGGCAACGGGCTGGTCTCCACGTACGCGCATGCGCAGCGCATTGCGGTCACCGTGGGACAGCGCGTGACGCGCGGGCAGCTTATCGCGACGGTGGGCAACTCGGGGCTCAGTACCGGGCCGCACCTGCATTACGAGATCCAGCTGCGCGGCAAGTCGGTGGACCCACTCACTTTCGTAATGCCAGCAGGGAAAATTACAGACTGAAGAGAGACAACAGAGAGAAAACAGAGAGACTACAGAGCTCGCGCCGGCAAGCCATCCCGTCCCTCTGTTGTCTGTCTGTAGTCTCTCTGTAGTCTCTCTGTAGTCTCTCTGTAGTCTCTCTGTAGTCGCTTACAGAGCTGGCGCTTCGGGCTTGGGAAAGAGGGGCGTGCCCTTGGCCACGGTCCAATCGCCTGCGGAAATGGGCTGATCGAGGCGCACGGCCGTGACATCGCCGGGGCCGCCGAGTTGCTCCCACAGCGCCTGCATCTTCTGCGGCATCACCGGCGCGAGCCAGGCGGCGCAGAGGGCGAGTGAGCCAGCGAGTGTCGCGAGCACCGTGTCGAGCGCCGCGGCATTGGCAGGATCCTTGGCGAGCACCCACGGCTGCGTGCGCTGGATGTACTCGTTGGTGCGTCGCGCCACGTCCATCAGGGCGGAGACGACCTCGTTGGGGCGATACCGACGCGCACCGTCCACGGCGGCGCGCGCCTGCGCGAGTGACGCCTCATGCGCGGCGAAGAGCTCCGCGTCGGGCGAACAGCCCGGCACGACTCCGGCGCGATACTTCTCAATCATCGCGGTGGACCGGCTGCCCAGATTGCCGAGCGTGTTGGCGAGGTCGCTGTTGTAGACCTCCTCGAACCGTTCCCAGGAGAAGGCGCCGTCGGCGTCGAAGGGAACGTCGCGCAGCAGGTAGTAGCGGAACGCGTCCACGCCGTACCGGTCGATCGCCTCGCCCAGCGTAAGCTTGACGCCCGCCGACTTGGAGAAGCGTTCGCCGCCCAGCGAGATGAAGCCGTGCGCCCAGACCTGTGCCGGGAGCGGTTCGCCGGCGGCCATCAGCATCGCGGGCCAGATGACGCAGTGGAAGCGCGTGATGTCCTTGCCGATCACGTGCAGATCGGCAGGCCATGCGGCGCGGGCGTCGAAGCCCGGGAAGAAGCGGGCGGTCCAGTAATTGGGGAGCGCGTCGAACCAGACGTACGTGGTCTGCACGTCGCCGTTGGAGAGTGGCCGGGGGAAGGGAACGCCCCAGTCGAACCGCGAGCGGCTGGCCGAGATGTCTTCGAGCCCCTGCTCGAGCAGCTGCAGGATCTCATTGCGGCGGCTCTCCGGCTCGAGGAAGCCGGGGTTGGCAGCGAAGAGCGCCTTCAGCGGCGCGGTGTAGGCCGAGAGGCGGAAGAACCAGTTGTGCTCGGTCACCTCCTCGAGCGTCCGCGTGGGATGCACGGTGCACGTGCCATCCACGATATCGGCTGGCTGCTTGAAGCTCTCGCACCCGACGCAGTACATCCCGGTATACGAGCGTTCGTAGAAGTTGCGGCGCTCCTCGGGGAGCGAGGCATCGGCCGCAAAGATCTGTTCGATGAGCCGCGTGACCGCCGCCTTATGGGCCGGCGCTGTGGTGCGGATGAACTGATCGTGCGAGATGCCGAGTCGCGCCCACATCGCCTGAAATTGTTCGGCGATGGAGTCCACGAACTGCTGCGGCGGCACGCCCTGCTTCTCGGCGGTCTGCGCGACCTTTTGGCCGTGCTCGTCCATGCCGATCAGGAGGTGCACGTCGTAGCCGAGCTGCCGGTGGAGCCGGGCAATGGCATCGGCGCCGATTTTCTCAAGCGCGTGGCCCAAATGCGGCTCGCCGTTGGCGTAGTCGATGGCGGTGGTCAGAAAGAAACGGGGCACTGGTCAGCTATCCGTGTTCGAGGGAGGCGCGTCGCTCGCGCCGCCGTTATCGCCGTGCGAGTGGCCGTCGCCGCGATGGCGTCGTCAGCCGCGGCGTCCGCGCCGCCGGCGCCCACGCCGTTGCTCGCTCTCCGCGGTGGCGCCGGCGGAGGTCGCCGGCGCGTCATCGGAGACATCGTCCGTGTCGTCGTCGTCCGCGGCGGACGTCCCAGGCGCGGCGGCGCCTACCGGCGGGATGTTTCGAGGGGCGTTCGGGCGTGGGCCGTCGGCACGCGGGGCATTCGGGCGTGGCGCGTCGGCGCGAGGCGTGGGACGTGAATCCGCACGCGGCTCGGCGCTCGAGTCGGCGCGCGAGTCGGCGCGCGAGTCGGCGCGCGAGTCGGTGCGCGAGTCGGCGCGCGAGTCGCCGCCGCCGTCGGGGCGGGGCCGCGAATCTTTCGGCGAGCGCTGGGCGGCGCGGTTGTCTCGGCCATCGGGACGCGGAGGGCGCGTGTCGGGGCGAGCGGGGCGCTCCGGGCGCTCCGGACGTGCCG
>JARIEY010000121.1 GCA_031127085.1 Gemmatimonadota bacterium
GGCCGCCGACGGTCCCGTGCTGCGTTTTGCCGAGGCCGTGCGCCGCACGCTGGACGTGGAACTCGCGGCCAATCCGCGCGTGCTCATCTTTGGTGAGGATGTCGGCCGCAAGGGCGGCGTGCATCTGGTGACCGAAGGGCTGCAGAAGAAGCACGGCGCGGCGCGGGTCTTCGACACCTCGCTTTCCGAAGAGGGGATCATCGGCCGGGCGTCGGCAATGGCCATCGCCGGCCTGATGCCAGTCGCCGAGATTCAGTTCCGCAAGTACGCCGATCCGGCGGCCGAGCAGCTGAACAACCTGGGCACGATGCGCTGGCGCACCCGCAACCGCTTTGCGGCGCCCGTGGTGGTGCGAATGCCCGGCGGATTCGGCAAGGACGTGGGCGATCCGTGGCACTCGCTCAGCGACGAAGTGCGCTTTGCGCATGCGTACGGCTGGCAGGTGGCGATGCCCTCCAACGCGGCCGACGCCGTGGGGCTGCTGCGCGCTGCGATGCGGGGCGACAATCCCACCATCTTCTTTGAGCACCGCTCCCTGCTCATGACTTCGGACGGCAGCGCGCGCTATCCCGGCGACGAGTACGTGCTGCCGTTCGGGCGCGCCGCGCGGCTGCGCGAGGGGACCGACCTCACCGTCGTCACATGGGGGGCAATGGTGCACCGCTGCGTGGAGGCGGTCGAGCGCTTTGGGGCGCGTGTCGAACTGCTCGATTTGCGCACCGTCGCCCCGTGGGACAAGGCCGCCGTTCTCGCTTCCGTAGAAAAGACGGGGCGGTGCCTCGTAGTGCACGAGGACAACCTCACCGCCGGCTTCGGCGCCGAAATCGCTGCCACGCTCGCCAGCGACGCGTTCTGGCATCTCGATGCGCCGGTCGAACGGCTTGCGCCGGCCGACATTCCGGTGGCGTACCACACCGACCTGCTGAACGCGATCGTGCCGACGGTGGACCGGATCAGCGAGCGCATCGAGCGTCTGTTGGCGCTGTAGCAAGCGTCCGATGCGGCGTTCCACGCCCCATCCGACGATGCGCGCCGCGCAGTAGCCGGCGGCCGCGCGGAGCCCCCGCACGGCCTACGATGGCGTCGGCGGTGCTGTGTCGCCCGCGCCAAGATGCTCGCGCGCACACTCCTCGCAGATGCCGTGCGTGAACTGCACCTCGCTGCGTGTCGAGAGATACGACTCGATTTGCTGCCAGAAGCCGTCGTCGTTGCGCACCTTGCGACACCACGCGCAGAGAGGCAACAGCCCCGACAGCTCGTGCACGTCCGCCAGCGCCCGCTCGAGCGCCTGGTTCCGCAGTTCGAGGTGCGCGAGGAGGACGGACACGAACAGCGCGACCATGAAGAAGCTGGCTTCCACGTCGCCGAGGAGTTGCACCCACTCGGAGCTTGCGGCCGCTGTTGCTCCCGCCGGCCCGAGCGCGATGCCGATAGCGCTGGTGATTCGCCAGGCGTGGAACAGCCCGTGCGCGAGAAACACGTACGCCGGAATCGCCATCGTGCGGCGCAGCGCCGGCTCCGCGCCGCGCAACATCGCAAAGGCCCCAACGGACAGGCCGCCCCACACGACGCCGTTGGTCACGGTGCGCCAGCTCGACATGCCAAGCGCGAGGAACCCCGCGAGCGCAACGGCGTGCACCGCGACGAGCACCGCCACCCGCCGCGCGTGCCGTGAGCGACCGGCGGTGCGCTCGGCGCCGAGCAGGAGCATCGCGTGTCCCACCGTGATGAGCAGCGTCGGAAAGAACCGACCCACCCAGTACGGCAGCTGTGGACGCAGCGCGAAGAGCAGATCGGCCGCCGTCATCGTCCACGCCGCCAGCATCCAGAACCAGAGCGCGCTGTCCCGGCCGGCGCGACGCCAATACTGCAGCAGCATCGACGAGAGAATGGCGCCGATGGTGAGGTTGATCAGGTAGATCAGCGAGCCCTGGGACATTCAGTGCTCTCCCGCTCGTGAAGGAAGCAGGCACGGTGCGTTGCACCGGCCCGTCAAATCGACTTGAACGCCTCGAACGGTTGCAGGCAACTGCTGCAGTGCCAGAGCGCCTTGCACGCCGTGCTGCCGAACTCGCTCGTTTGCGACGTCGCGGTCGACTTGCACCACGGGCACCGCAACGTCGCCGTGGCTCGGCGCAGCGGCACGAGTTCATCGGATGGCTCGGTCGGCCCCGGCGGCGCAATGCCGTAGACCTCGAGCCGAGCGCGCGCCGCCTCGGGAATCCAGTCGGTGGTCCACGCGGGGGTGAAGACGGTGCGTACCGTGACCTGCGCCACGCCGCGCAGCCGCAGCGCCTCGGCGATCGACTCTTCAATCACCCGCATCGCCGGGCAGCCGCTGTACGTGGGGGTCACGGTCACCGTCACCGCGCCATCGGCGGCCACCACGGCGTCGCGCACCACGCCCAGCTCGACGACGGAGAGCACCGGAACCTCCGGGTCCTTCACCTCGTCGAGCCAGGCCATCACCTGCTCGCGCGTCGCCGGCGCGGTCACCACTGGGCGCCCGGATGCGAGCGCGCCACGATCTGCATTTCGGCCAGCATATGGCCCAGATGCTCGGTATGGCGACCGTCTCGGCCGCCGCGCTGCATCCACGTCGTAGCCGGCGGCGTAAGCGTGGCGCGCTGGAGTACGCCGTCCGCCTGGGCGCGCCAGGCCGGCTCGAGCTGCGACACGTCGGCCGTCAGTCCGGCCGCCACGAGCCCAGCTTCGTCGGCCGGCTGCATGAACAACTCGCCCGTATACGGCCAGAGGAGGTTCAGCGCGTCCTGCGCGCGGCGACGGCTTTCGTCGGTGCCGTCGCCCAGCCGGATCACCCATTCGCCCGCGTGGCGCACGTGGTACTTGCTCTCCTTGAGCGCCTTGGCGGCAATGCCGGCCAGGGTGTCGTCGGTAGAGCGCGAGAGTGCCTCCCACTGCAGCACACTGAAGAGCCCGTGCAGAAAGTGGCGCGTGATGGTCACCGCAAAGTCGCCGCGCGGCAGCTCACACAGCAGCACGTTGCGAAAATCCATCGCATCGCGCAGGAAGGCCAGCGCGTCCTGGTCGCGGCCTGCCCCTTCCACCGCGCCTGCGTGCTGCAGGAGCAAGTTGGCCTGCCCGATAAGGTCGAGTGCGATGTTCGCGAGCGCGATGTCTTCTTCGAGGATCGGCGCGTGCCCGCACCACTCCGAGGTGCGGTGGCCGAGCACCAGTCGGTCATCGCCCAGGCGCGCGAGCGCGGTGAAGAACGCCGGATTCGGGGCGGTCATCAGAAGACCTTCACACCCTTGGGGACTTTATAGAACTGCGGGTGGCGGTACGCCTTGTCATTGGCCGGGTCAAAGAACGGCCCCATATCCTCGGGCGTCGACGCGGTGATGGCCGCGCTCGGCACCACCCACAGACTGATCGCCTCGTTGCGCCGCGCATACACGTCGCGCGCAAACTGCAACGCCTGCTCGGCGTCGCACGCGTGCACGCTCCCCATGTGCTGGTGCGCTTCGCCGTCCCCCTCTTGGCCAAACACCTCCCACAGCGGCCACGACCGCTCGCCCGCGTCACTCATCCGTCGCCCCCGCCGTCTGTTGTGTGTCTGTTGTCGCTCTGTTGTCTCTCTGTTGTTTCTCTGCAAACGCCGTGGCAGCTTCCCGCACCCACTCTCCCTCTGCGTGAGCCTTCCGTCGCGCCGCGATGCGTTCGCCGTTGCACGGTCCGTTCCCCTTTACCACGCGCCAGAACTCGTCCCAGTCGATGGGGCCCGTGATCCAGTCGCCGCTCGCCTCGTCGTACCGGAGGTCGGGGTCGGGGACGGTGAGGTCGATCGCCTTCACCTGGGCGATGGTCAGGTTGATGAAGCGCTGGCGCAGTTCGTCGTTGCTCTTACGTTTCACGCCCCACTTCATCAGTTCGTCGCTGTTGCTTGAATCCTTGTCGTGCGGGCCGAACATCATCAGCGACGGCCACCACCAGCGGTTCAGCGACTCCTGCGCCATCGCCTTTTGCGCCGGTGTGCCGCGCGAGAGCGTGGCCATGATCTCGTAGCCCTGACGCTTGTGGAAGTTCTCTTCCTTGCAGATGCGCACCATGGCGCGCGCATACGGGCCGTAGCTCGCCTTGGCCAGCATCGTCTGGTTCACGATGGCGGCACCATCCACCAGCCAGCCGATGGCGCCAATGTCGGCCCAACTGAGCGTGGGATAGTTGAAGATGCTCGAGTACTTGGCCTTGCCGTCGAGCAGTTGCTGTACCAGGTCGTGCCGGTCGACGCCCAGCGTCTCGGTGCCGCAGTAGATGTACAGGCCGTGCCCGCCTTCATCCTGCACCTTGGCGAGCAGAATCATCTTGCGGCGCAGCGACGGCGCCCGCGTGATCCAATTCCCCTCGGGGAGCATGCCCACCACCTCAGAGTGCGCGTGCTGCGACATCATGCGCACGAGCTGCGAGCGGTAGCGCTCGGGCATCCAGTCCTTGGGCTCGATCGACTGGTCCGCGGCAATGCGCGCCTCGAACTCGGCGAGGCGCGCGGGATCCTCGGCAACAGTTCCGGTCATGCGGGGGGCCTCCGGGCAATCAGGGTCTGCGCCACACGCCACCCGCGCGCGGCACCGACCGCGTATCTTGGGGTGACGCTTCAAGCTACTGTGGCCGCCCCGCATTGGGTATCACGACTCGCCCCGCCATGACCAAGACGACCTTGTTCTCTGACGACGGATCCGTGGACCTGCGTATCGACGCCGGTGTCGCCACCGTGCGCTTTGGGCACTCCAAGAGCAATGCGCTCCCTGGGACGCTGCTCCGGTCGCTCGCCTCGACCATCGAACACGCCGGCGCCCGCGACGACGTGCGCGTCATCGTGCTCCGCAGCGAGGGCGAGGGGGCGTTCTGCGCCGGCGCCTCGTTCGACGAACTGGCCGCGCTGGACGAGCCCGCCGCCGGCAAGGAGTTCTTCCTCGGCTTCGCCGGCGTCATTCTCGCGATGGTCAATGTCCCGGTGCCCGTGGTCACGGCCGTGCAGGGAAAGGTCGCCGGTGGCGGCGTCGGCGTGGTGGCGGCGTCCGACTACGCCATCGCCGTGGAAAAGGCATCGCTTAAACTCAGCGAGCTCGCCATCGGCATCGGGCCGTTCGTCGTGGGTCCGGTGATTGCGCACAAGGTGGGGCTCGGCGCCTTCGGTGCGATGGCCCTCGACGCCGACTGGCGGGACGCGGCGTGGGCAGAACGCCACGGGCTGTACGCACAGGTGGTGGGCGATGGCGCGGCGCTCGACGCGGCGGTCGCCGCCCGCGCGGCGCAACTCGCGGCCGCCAACCCCGAGGCCGTGCGAGCCATCAAGCGCACCCTGTGGGAGGTCGCCTCGGAGTGGGAGGAGCTGCTGGAGCAGCGCGCCGCCACGTCGGGAAATCTCGTGCTGAGCGACTTCACCCGGGCGGCGATCCGCGCGTTCAAGTCGCGCTGACGCGCCAGCTACGGCGCGAGCCCGAACCGCGGATTGCGGCGGTGCGAGAAGATGAGTGACGTCTCCATATGCGCCACTTCGGGGCGTGAGGCGAAGGCCGAGAGAGCAAACTCGCGCAGATGCTCCGCATCACGCACCGCGACGTGCACCAGATAGTCGTTGGCGCCCGCCACGTGGAAGGCGCCGCGCACCTCGGCGAGCGTGCCCACGTGCCGCTCGAAGGCCGCGATCGCCGTGCGTGCGTGTTTCTCCAGCTTGATGGCGATCAGCGCCTCCAGCGTTACGCCGTACACGCGCGGGTCCACCTCGGCGTGATAGCCCAAGAGCGCGCCGGACGCTTCGAGCCGCCGCACACGCGCCAGGCAGCTCGACGGCGCGAGGCCAACCTTGGCCGCCAGCGCCTTGTTTGAAATCCGCGCATCGTTCTGCAGATAGGCGAGGATGGCGCGATCAATTCGGTCGAACAGGGCGGGGTCGGGCTTTAAGCGAATATTATTCGGCATTTCTTGGTTCTGGTTAGTGATAGTGCCAATATAGCACTATGAAACAGAACAAGGAGATGGGAATGGAGAAGTCCTTCACCACCCGCGCAGTGCACGCCGGGCGCGGCGACTTCATTGAACTGGGGATCCACGCGCCGCCCCTGGATTTCAGCACCACCTATCCGACCCCCGATCTGGATCAGGCCGCCCGCTCCTTCGACTCGCTCGTCTCCGGCGATGAGCCGCAGGGCTCGTTCGTCTATCAGCGGCTCTTCAACCCGACGACCGACCGGTTCGAACGGGCGCTGGCCGAGCTCGAGGGGGCCGAGGATGCCGCGGCCTTCGCGTCGGGGATGGCCGCGTTCAGCGCGGTCCTGCTCGCCGCCAAGTCCCGCGGCTCGCACATCGTGGCCGTGCGCCCGATCTACGGCACCGCCGACCACCTGCTGACCTCGGGAATGCTGGGCGTCAGCGTCACGTGGACCACGCAGGACACCATCGCCGAAGCGATCAGACCCGATACGGCACTCGTCGTCATCGAGACCCCGGCGAACCCGACGCTCGAGCTGGTGGACATTGCCGCCGTCGTGCGCCAGGCGGGCAACGTCCCCGTGATGGTCGACTCGACCTTCGCCACGCCGGTGCTCCAACAGCCGCTGGCGCTGGGCGCGTCGCTGGTGCTGCACAGCGCCACCAAGTTCCTGGGCGGCCACGGCGATGTGCTGGCCGGCGTCGTGGCAGGGCCGCACGCTCTCGTGCGCGACATCAAGCACGTGCGCGCGGCAACGGGCGGTTTGCTGCATCCGCTGGCGTCGTTTCTGTTGCACCGCGGGCTTCCCACGCTCCCGCTGCGTGTTGAGAGGATGCAGGCGTCGGCCATTGCGCTCGCCGCGCGTCTCGCCGCCGACCGGCGCGTCACCAACGTGCTCTTCCCCGGGCTGCCGGGGCACGACCCGCGCGGGCTGCTGGGACGCCAGATGCGCGGTCCCGGGAGCGTGCTCTCCTTCGAGCTCTCGAGCGACAGCCCCACGCTGATGCGCGACTTCCTGCGCTCGCTCGAGATCATCACCCCGGCGGTCAGCTTGGGCTCCACCGACACCCTCATTCAGCCACCGGCGGCGCTTACGCATCGCGTGGTCGAGCAGGAGGCCCGCGAGTCGGCGGGGATCAGCCGCGGATTGCTGCGCCTCAGCGTCGGATTGGAGGACGTGGAGGACCTGTGGGGCGATCTGGATCGCGCCCTTGCCGAGGTGGCGTCGCGGCTGGAGTACCGGCAGCGCGCCGAGGTGTCGGCAGGCTAGAGGCACTCAAAAGGCAAGATTCCGGGCCGGGCGGTTTGTCACTCCGCCCGGCTTTTGCTTATGTTCAAGCGCCGCCCTACGGGAAACACCTGACTGAGGGTGGCGGTGGAGTACCTGTAGACTTCGTGGTTTCGCCGCCGAAATCGGTGGCCGCGCACAACTTGTCCGGAGAGCTGATGAGCGCAGCGGCACTTCCGCTGATCATTCAGGGGGGGATGGGCATCGCCGTCTCCAACTGGAAGTTGGCGAGCGCAGTGGCGGCAGCGGGGCACCTGGGGGTGATCTCCGGGACGGCCCTGGATTCTGTCTTCGTCCGGCGGCTCCAGGACGGTGACCCGTCCGGCGCCATTCGGCGCGCCCTTGCCAGCTTCCCCAAAAAGGAAGTTGCCGCCGAGATTCTCGGCCGCTACTTCCGGCCCGAGGGGCGTGCGGCCAACGAGCCCTACGCGGCGTTGCCGATGTATCGGCAGGCGGTGAGCAAGTTCCGCGAGCAGGTCACGATTGCGGCCAACTACGTGGAAGTCTGGCTCGCCAAGGAAGGGCACGAGGGCAAGGTGGGGATCAACCTCCTCACCAAGGTCCAGATGCCCACGCTCGCCTCGCTCTACGGCGCGATGTTGGCTGGCGTGGACGTCGTGCTGATGGGGGCTGGAATCCCGCGCGAGATCCCCGGCGCGCTCGATGCGCTCGCCGTGCAGGCCCCGGCCTCGCTCAAGCTCGACGTGGATGGCCAGGTGACCGGCCAACCCTTCACGTTGTCGTTCGATCCGGCGGAGCACGGCATGACCGATGTGCCGCTCAAGCGCCCGGCGTTCTACGCGATCGTCTCGTCGCACTCGCTGGCCACCAACCTGTCGCGCAAAGCGACCGGAAAGGTGGACGGCTTCATCATTGAGGGCGCGACGGCCGGCGGCCACAACGCGCCGCCGCGTGGCGCGATGACGCTCAACGAGCGTGGTGAGCCCATCTACGGCGAGCGCGATCAGGTGGACCTGGCGGCGATGCGCGAGTTGGGCGTTCCGTTCTGGCTGGCCGGGAGCTTCGGTTCGCGTTCCGGACTTCGCGAGGCGCTCTCGCACGGAGCGGCCGGCATTCAGGTGGGCACGGCCTTCGCCTATGCCGACGAGTCGGGATTCACCGCCGAGGTCAAGCGGCAGGTGCTGTCGGACGTCGCCGAAGGGCGCACCGATATCTTCACCGATCCGCGCGCCTCGCCCACGGGCTTCCCCTTCAAGGTCATCCGCACGCCGTCCATCGCGCAGCAGGACGATACGCGCGAACGCTGCTGCGACCTCGGCTACCTGCGCACCGCGGCGCGACGCGACGACGGGCGGCTCGTCTACCGGTGCTCGGCCGCTCCGCTCAAGGAGTACACGAACGCCGGTGGGACCGAGGAGGACACCGTGGGCCGTCGCTGCCTCTGCAACGGGCTGATGGCCGTCATCGGTCTCGGGCAGGTGCGCGAAGGCGGGGTGGTGGAAGCGCCGATGATCACCAGCGGGGACAGTGTGACCCAGTTGGCGGACGTGGCGCAGGGGCGCACGTCGTATACGGCCGCCGATGTGCTGCACTACCTGCTGGGCGACCCGCCGATCAGCCGCGACGCGGTCAGCTGACCGCCGCACGACCGAACGACGAAGGGCGCGCCAATGACGGCGCGCCCTTCGTCGTGTGCGGCGCGGCTGCGCGCGCGTCGGTTGGTGGTGCCTGTGGGCGAGCTACTCGTACCGGAGGGCATCGATGGGATCGAGCCGTGACGCACGGAGCGCCGGCAGCATGCCGAACAGCACGCCGGTGAGCGCGCTCCCCACCAGCGCCGCCGCAACAGCCGTGAGCGGCACCTCGGCGGGCACGGGGGTCGTAGACCGCACCAGCAGCGCGATGGCCCAGCCACAGAGCAGCCCGATGCCTGCGCCGATGACGGTGAGCGTGGCGGCCTCCACCAGGAACTGCCACAGGATCGTACCGCGCGTTGCCCCGAGCGCCTTGCGGACGCCGATCTCACGGGTGCGTTCGGTGACCGAGATCATCATGATGGCCACGACGCCGACGCCGCCGACCAGCAGCCCCACCGCCGACAGCGCGAGGCCCACCAGGAAGATGGCGCCGAACAGCTTGTCGAACGTCTCCATCAGGCGGTCGTTGGTGACGAGCGCGAAGTTGTTCACCTGCGACGGCCGCAGGCCGCGCATCGCGCGGAGCGTGGCCGTCACGTCATCCATCG
>JARIEY010000122.1 GCA_031127085.1 Gemmatimonadota bacterium
TGCTTGAACTTGTTGGTCACCACGCCGTTCTCGCACAGGTCCACGAGCCGGTCGGAGAACATTTCGGTGTGCACGCCGAGGTCGTGCTTGTCATGCAGGCGCGTGAGCACGGCGTCGGGAATGGCGCCAATGCCCATCTGGAGCGTGGAGCGGTCCTCCACTAGGTCGGCGATGATCTCGCCGATGCGCGCCTCGACGGCGTTCTCCTTGCCGCCCGCGTGCTCGTGCAACGGACGATCCGTCGTGATGAAGGCGTCAATGCGATCAAACGGCACGCTGGTGTTGCCGTGCGTGCGCGGCATCCGATCGTTGATCTCGGCCACGATGAACCGCGCGCTGTCCACGGCGGCACGGGCGGCGTCCACCGAGGTGCCCAGCGAGCAGCTGCCGTGCGCGTCGGGCGGCGAGAGCTGCACGAACGCCACGTCGAGCGCCACACGCCCCGAGCTGAACAGCCCCGGCACGTCGGACAGGAAGATCGGGACGAAATCGGCACGCCCATCTTCCACCGGCTGCCGCAGCCCGGGGCCGGTGAAGAGCGAGATGGAGTGGAACCGCTCGGCGCGGTCGCCCTCGAGCCACGGGGCGCCGCCGGCGAGATGGAGGTGATAGAGCCGGATGTCCTCGAGGTCGGTGCGAACGGCCAGCGCTTCGAGGAGCGGGGTCGGCGTCGCGCAGGCCCCTTGGACAAAGACGCGCATGCCGCTGCGCACGAGGGCGAGGGCGTCGGCGGGAGAGACGGCGCGGTCGCGCCAGTCGGGCAGGTATTGGGTCACGGGACTTCTCGGTACGGGCCAAGGTAAAGGGGACACAGAAAACTATCGTCCGGCCCGGCCATTTACTGAGGGGGGAATGCACCCTTTGGACGCCAGCTTGTCCCCACCAAGCAGGTCAGGTATAATCCCATAGTCTGCGGGCGTAATTCAGTTGGTAGAATGCCAGCTTCCCAAGCTGGACGTCGTGGGTTCGAGTCCCATCGCCCGCTCTCGCACGGCCTCCATTTCCGCCGAAACCAGCGGCCCACCCTCAATCAGGGTGGGCCGTCTGCTTTTTGTGGTGCTCTGGGTGGCCCCGCGTGCCGCACCGCACGGCCGATGACGCTGGCGGACGCGTTCGTCGTGGGGCTGCGCGGTAGGCGCGAGCGGCACCGCTGCAGGGTGACCCGGCCGCCCGCTGAAACCCGAGCCCAATCGCCGACGTAGCGAGGACTTGGCAAACCCTTGGTGCGGTACCGCTGTCCAAGCGATTGGTGCCTCTTGGTTTGGCTGTTTCCCCCGACCGACTCCGCATGCGCAACATCACGCTCGCCGTCCGGATGCTGCTCAAGACGCCGTTCGTTTCGGCCATCGCCGTGCTGTCACTGGCGCTGGGCATAGGCGCCAACGCGGCCATTTACTCGATGTTCGACCAGCTGCTCATGCGCAAGCTGTCGGCGCCGGAGCCCACGCAACTGGTGAACCTGTCGGCGCCGGGGCCCATGCCAGGCTCCACCTCGTGCAATCAGGCTGGCAGTTGCGACATCGTCTTCAGCTACCCCATGTTCCGCGATCTGGAGAAGGGGCAGCGCTCCTTCACCGGCATTGCGGCCCACCGCAGCTTCAGCGTGTCCCTCGGCGTTCGCAACGAGCCGATGACTGGCGAGGGGTCCATGGTCAGCGGATCGTATTTCTCCGTGCTGGGGCTCCAGCCGGCGCTGGGCCGCCTGCTGCGCCCTGACGATGATCTGGTGGTCGGCGCGAACTTCGTAACGGTGCTCAGTTACAGCTTCTGGGACGAGAAGTTCGGGAAGGACGCGAGCATCGTGGGACAGTCGATTGTCCTCAACGGAAAATCGTACACCATGGTGGGTGTCGCCCCTGAACATTTTGAGGGCACCACGGTCGGGAACAAGCCGCTGCTCTACGTTCCCATCACCATGCGCAGCCAACTGCAGCGCTTCCGCGACGCGGAGTTTGAGAACCGACGCAATTACTGGGTGTACCTGTTTGCACGCCGCAAACCCGGCGTGAGCATGGATGGCGCGCGCGCGGGCATCAATGCGGTGTACCACCCGATCCTCGTGGACGTCGAGGCGCCGCTGCAACAGGGCATGAGCGACAAGACGATGGCGTCGTTCAAGAACAAGAAGGTCGTCGTCGAGCCTGGCGCGCGCGGACAGAGCTCCATTCATCGCGAAGCCAAGACGCCCATCGCCCTGCTCTTTGCCGTGACCGGCGTCGTGTTGCTGATCGCGTGCGCGAACATCGCCAACCTGCTGCTGGCCCGCGGCGCCGGACGCGCCACCGAGATGGGCGTGCGGCTTGCCCTTGGCGCCACGCGGCGCCATCTGGTGGCGCAGCTGCTCCCCGAAAGTGTGATGCTCGCGCTCGCGGGGGGCGTCGCCTCGCTGTTTGTGGCGCAGTGGACGCTCAGCCTGATCATGAGCATTCTGCCGCCTGAGGCTTCGCAGAGCATGACGTTCTCCATCAGCCCCTCGGTGATCACCTTTTCAGCGATGCTCAGCGTCTCGACGGGCGTCGTGTTCGGGCTGTTTCCGGCCCTTCACGGCACGCGCGCCGACCTCATCAGCGCGATCCGCGCCGGGGCGGGGCAGATCACGGGCGGCCGTGCCGCGGCGCGGTTTCGCGCCTCGCTCGTCACCGTGCAGATCTCCCTTTCCATGGGCCTGCTGATCATGAGCGCGCTCTTCCTGAAATCGCTCATGAATGTCAGTCGGGTGGACCTCGGTGTGCAGGTGGACAATATCTCCACCTTCCTCATTGTTCCGCGCCGCGCCGGTTACGACAGTGCACGCACCGCCGTGCTGCTGGCCCAGGTGGAGCGCGAACTGAAGGCGCTGCCAGGCGTGACGCGCGTGACCGGTGGCACCGTGCCGCTGCTGAGCGGAGACAACTGGGGCAACGGGGTGCACGTGCAGGGGTACGACTGCGGCCCCGACGTCGACTGCGGGTCCCGCTTCAACCAGATCGGCGCCGACTACTTCACGACCTTTGGGGTGTCGGTGCGCGCTGGACGCGAGTTCACCGACGCTGACCAGATCGGGGCACAGCACGTGGCCATCGTCAATGAGGCGTTCGCCAAGAAGTTCAACCTTGGCGCCGACGCTGTGGGCAAGTTCATGGGTGAGGGGAGCGGTGATTCGCTTAACATCCAGATTGTGGGGCTGGTGCCGAACGTGAGGTACAGTGAGGTGAAGGACTCGGTGCCCGCGGTGTACTACCGCCCGTGGCGGCAGGACCCGAACACCGGCTCGCTGTACTTCTACGTGCAGTCGCCGGTCGCGGCGGAGCAGATGCTCGGCACGCTGCGCACGCTCATGAAGCGCATCGACCCCAATCTTCCGGTGGAAGAGCTGAAGACGATGCGCCAGCAGGTCAAGGAGAACGTTTTCCTGGACCGCATGATCTCCATTCTGTCCAGCGCGTTTGCGCTGCTTGCCACGCTGCTGGCCGGCGTGGGCCTGTACGGCGTGCTCGCCTACTCGGTGACGCAGCGCACGCGCGAGATCGGGGTGCGCATGGCGTTGGGCGCCGACGGGGCCAAGGTGCGCGCCCTAATCATGAGACAGGTGGGTGTGATGGTGGTGATCGGCAGCGCGCTTGGCGTGGCTTTCGCGCTCGGCGCCGGCCGCGCCGCGCGCTCGTTGCTGTTCGAGCTACAAGGCCACGACCCGTTGTCGTTTGCCATTGCCGTGGTCTTGCTGGCCTGCGTGGCGCTTGCGGCGGGCTGGGTGCCCGCGCGCCGCGCCGCGCTCGTGGACCCCTTGCAGGCGCTCCGCTATGACTGAGCCAACGGCCGGCGCGTTGTTTTCCCTTGGCGCGCTGCGCGACGACCTGCGCTTCGCCGGGCGTATGCTGGTCAAGAGCCCGCTCTTCACCGGCATGGTCATTCTGACGCTCGCGTTGGGCATTGGCCTGAACACCGCGGTGTTCTCGGCCATCGAGGCGCTGCTGCTGCGGCCGTTGCCCGGCGTGCACAATGCCAACGAGCTGGTGCAACTGTATCGCACCTATCCGGCAATGGAGTACGGTTCCAACTCGATTCCGCACTTCTGGGATGTACGCAAGCGCACGACTGACGTGTACTCCGGCGTGGCGGCCTGGGCGTTCTCAACGTTGAGCGTGTCGGCCGCCGAGCGTCCGGTGCGCGTGATGGGCCAGATGGTGTCGGCCGACTACTTTGCGGTGCTTGGCGTGCAGGTCGCGCGGGGGCGGACCTTTGTGCCGGCAGAGGACGAAGGACGTGGGGCGCATCCGGTGGCCGTGCTCAGCGACGGCGGTTGGAAGACCCTGTTTGGGGCGGATCCCGCGGTGGTGGGACGCACGATCGCCGTGAACGGGCAGAGCGTCGAGATTATCGGTGTCACCATGCCCGAGTTTCGGGGCAGCATTCCGTTGGCCGCGCCGGCCATGTGGATGCCACTGATGCAACTGGCACAGATCCGGCCCGGGGCGGAGGGGGACTTCGAGCGCCGCGGGAACAACTACTTAAACGTGCAGGCGAGGCTGCGTCCTGGCGTCACGATGGAGCAGGCGCGCGCGCGGATGACCGCGCTGGCGAACGAACTGCGCGCCGAGTTTCCGGACGCGTACGAGCACAGTTCCATGAAGCTCGTGCCGCAATCTGAGGCGGGCATTCATCCCACGATGCGCGGCGCCCAGGTGGGGCTGTCGGCGGTGGTCATGGTCGTGGTGGGCCTGCTGCTGCTGATCGCATGCGTGAATGTCGCCAACCTGTTTCTCGCGCGCGGCCGCGATCGCGCGCGCGAGATGGCCATTCGTCTCGCGCTTGGCGCACGACGCGGCGCGCTGATACGCCAGCTGCTGGTGGAGAGCCTGACATTCTCCGTCGTGTCTGGCGTGGTGGGCTTGGTGGTGGCCGTGTGGACCATTGGACTGGCCAACGGCATCACGCTGCCGATGGACATCGACTTTCGGCCCGACCTGCGGCTGAGCCCGCTCGTGCTGGCGTTTGCGTGCGGCGTAACGATGCTCACCGGCGTGCTGTTCGGACTGGCGCCCGCCGTGCAGTCCACGCGGCCGGCGCTCATCCCGGCGCTCAAGGGCGAGGCGCCTGCCGGCGGCTCACGCTCGCGGATGAGCCGCTCGCTGGTGGTGGCACAGATGGCGCTGTCCATGGTGTTACTCATGTGTGCCGGCCTCTTCCTGTCGAACCTTCGCAATGCCACGGTGATCGACAAGGGCTTCGTGAGTGACCGCCTGTTGCTCGCCGAGGTCAATCCGAGCATGCAGGGCTACGCGCGGGCCGCCACTGAGCACTTCTACCGTCAACTCACGGAGCGGCTACAGGCCACTCCAGGGGTGCGCGCCGTCGCGCTCGCCGACCAGGTCCCGCTTGGGCTGGGCAGCAGCGACCGCGGCGTTGAGATTCCGGGCTACTCGCCGGCCGAGAGTGAGGGGATGTCGATCTTCTATGCCAGCGTCAGTCCCGGCTATTTCGGGACGATGGGCATTCCAGTGCTGAAGGGGCGCGAGTTCACGACGCAGGACGACAGCGGCTCGACGCGCGCGCTGGTGGTGAACCAACGATTCGTCGACCGGTTTTGGCCCGGTCAGGATGGCGTGGGCCGCACGGTCAAGACGGCCGGCCGCGACTACACCGTCATTGGCGTGGTGCCGACGGGAAAGTACGTGCGGCTGGGCGAGGACCCCGCTGCGCACATGTGGTTCGCCCAGTCGCAGCAATGGGCGGCGGGGATGTCCGTGATTGTGCGCACGGTGGGAGATCCGAATACGTTCATTGGCACCTTGCGCCGCGAGGTGTCAGCGCTCGATGCGAATCTTCCGGTGAGCAACATCCGTTCGATGGACAGACACCTCGGCATCTCGTTGCTCCCCGCACGACTGGCCGGCGCCGCGCTCGGCGTTTTTGGTGTGCTGGGACTCTTGTTGGCATCGGTGGGGATGTACGGCATCATGGCCTATTCGGTCGCCCAGCGAACGCGCGAGATCGGCATCCGCATGGCCATCGGCGCCGCGGCGGCGGACGTAATTGCACTGGTCCTGCGCCAAGGCCTGACGCTGGTTCTGATTGGCACGGTCATCGGTCTTGGCGGGGCCTTCGCCGCCTCGCGACTGCTGGGCAGCATGTTGTATGGTGGCAGCTCGTTGGATGTGGTGACATTCACGCTGGTTCCGCTGGTCCTGATCGCCGTATCCGCCGCCGCGTCGTACGGCCCCGCCCGCCGCGCGTCGGCCGTGGACCCCGCAGTCACCCTCCGCTCCGAATAGTCGTAGGTCTGTTGTCTCTCTTCCGAATCTCTGTTTTCTCTCTGTTTTCTCTCTGTTCCTCCTATGGACCTCGCCCGCACCCCCCGCCCCAAAACCCGCCGCCACGCATTGATCGGCGCCGGCGCCGTTGTCGTGATCGGCTTGACGTGGTTCACGCTGAGCCTCGATCCCGCCGCGCAGGTCGTTGAGCGTTCGGCCGTGCTCGTTGACAGCGTGCGCAAGGGCGACGTGGTGCGCGATGTGCGCGGTCCCGGGACGCTGGTGCCCGAGCACATCCGGTTCATCACCGCCCAGGCCAGCGCGCGGGTGGAGCGGCTGGGCAGTGAGAGTGGACGCACCGTTGGCGCCGGCGATGTGTTGCTCGAACTCAGCAACCCCGACCTGCAAATCCAGACCATGCAGGCTGAGCAGCAGGTGCGGCAGGCGCAGATTGAGCTGCTGAACCTCAGGACGAGCCTGCGCAGCCAGTTGCTCACGCAGCAGGGGGTGGTGGCGAGCACGCGTACGCAGTACGTGAGCGCGTCGCAAGAAGCGGCGGCGGCCGACTCGCTCTCGCGGCGCAACCTGCTGTCGCCGTTCGAACTGGCCAACAAGCGCGCCGGAGCCGAAGAGTACACCACGCGACTGCGCGTGGAGCAGGAGCGTCTGCAACTGATGGAGCAGGCCATCGACTCGCAGATCGCCACGCAGCAGAGTCAGGTGGTGCAACTGCGCGCCATCGCCGACAATCAGCAGGCGCGCCTCCGTTCGTTGACGGTGCGCGCGCCCGACGCAGGTGTCCTGCAGGACCTGACGCTGCAACTGGGCCAATGGGTGCCCGAGGGAACGACGCTCGCCAAGGTGGTGCAGCCGGGCAAGCTCAAGGCGGTGCTGCGCATTCCCGAGAGCCAGGCCAAGGATGTGGTGATCGGGCAGAAGGCCAATATCGACACGCGCAATGGAGTCGTGGCCGGGCACGTGAGCCGCAAGGATCCGTCGGCGCAGGGCGGCAGCGTCACGGTGGACGTCGGGCTCGACGGCGCGTTGCCCAACGGCGCGGTGCCTGACCTGAGCGTCGACGGCACAATCGTGATCGAGAAGCTGATCAACGTCCTCTACAGCGGGCGTCCGTCGTTCAGTGCCGGATCCGGTTTGGTCTCCCTCTTTAAGGTGGTGGACGGCGGCAAGTTCGCGGTACGCGTGCCCGTGGAGTTGGGGCGCAGCTCGGTGAACGTCATCGAGATCAAGAGCGGCCTCGCCGCGGGAGACCAGATCATCGTGTCCGACATGTCGCAGTACGCGAACGTGAACAGGGTACGAATCAGATAGGCGGACGGCAGCCGGAAGACGGAAGGTCGCACGGGCGAAAGGGCTACGGAACAGGCAGAGACAGGAGCGATGCGATGGCAGCGAATGGCAAGGAAAGGGCGTTGATTCATCTTGCAGGGATCAAGAAGGTGTTCTACACCGACGAGGTGGAAACGCACGCGCTCGCCGACGTGCACTTCGAGATCCAGAAGGGCGAATATGTGGCCATCAGCGGGCCCTCGGGCTGCGGCAAGACGACGCTGCTGTCCATTCTTGGACTGCTGGACGCGCCGACGTCCGGCGAATACACGCTGGCTGGCGAGAGCGTCGCGACGCTGCGTGCTGCCGACCGGGCGCGTGTGAGAAATCGCCAGATCGGGTTCATCTTTCAGGCGTTCAACCTGATTGGCGACCTGACGGTGGCCGAGAATGTGGAACTGCCGCTGACGTATCGCGACATGCCGGCCAGTGAGCGGCGCGATCGCGTGGCGGCCGCGCTCGATCGAGTGCAGATGTCGCACCGGGCCAAGCACTTTCCGGCGCAGTTGAGCGGCGGCCAGCAACAGCGCGTGGCCGTCGCGCGCGCCGTTGCGGGAGATCCAGCCATCCTGCTCGCCGACGAGCCGACCGGAAACCTGGACTCCAAGAACGGCGAGGCCGTGATGGAACTGTTGCGGGAACTCAATGCCCACGGCTCGACCATCTGCATGGTCACGCATGACTCACGGTATGCGCAGCACGCAGGCCGGGAGGTGCACCTATTTGACGGCAAGGTGGTGGAGGCCGTGTCGCATTAGCACGCGGCGCGAGCGCGCGGAGAAGTTTCGTCGCCGCGTAAACCAATTCGCGCTGCGGGGTATCCAAGGGAGCGAGGATATCCCCGCTCCCCGTCCCGCACCGATTATGGCCACCACGCGACCTGCGGTATACTCCCGGGTGCTGCTTCGTGCGGCACTCGCGCTTTTCCTCGCGGCGCCCGGCGCGTCGGCGCAACAGGTCGTCGCTGCCCGTGCCACCGGGCGCGGTGCGGCTCCGATGGCATCGCCGCCCGCCGCAGTGAGCGTTGGGGTTCGTGCGCCGGCGTACGAAGCGCGCCAGGTGGTGCGCGGGGTTGACACCACCACCATGAGCGGCCACCCCATCCCCGTGCCGCGGGCGCGAGCGGGCCTGCGCACATCGAGCATTGCGATCGACGGCCGGCTCGATGATGCCGCGTGGCGAGGGGTCGAACCGGTCTCGAACTTTACACAAACCGATCCCGACGAAGGCCAGCCGGCGTCGCAGCGAACCGAGGTGCGCTTTCTCTTCGACCACGACGCGCTGTACGTGGGCGCGCGAATGTTCGACAGCGAAGGGGCCCGGGGCGTGCGCGCGCAGCTGACGCGACGGGACGCCCAATTCGACTCCGACTACTTCTCCATTGTGCTCGACGGCTTCCACGACCACCAGTCGCGCGCGTTCTTTACGGTGAATCCGAGCGGCAGCCGACAGGATCAGATTGGCGCCGGCAACTCGTGCTGCGACAGCGGGTGGGATCCGATCTGGGAGTCGGCCGCCGTCGTGGATAGCGCGGGCTGGAGTGCCGAGTTGCGCATCCCCCTGAGTCAGCTGCGCTTCTCGCGCGACTCCATGCAAACCTGGGGGCTGCAGATATGGCGTTACATCCAGCGCCGCCAAGAGTACGACATGTGGAGCTTCTGGAAGAAGACCGAGGTGGGAGGCGCCGCGCGGTTCGGCCACCTCGAGGGAGTGCAGATTGCGAAACAGCCCCGGCATCTCGAGGTGCTTCCGTATGCGGTCGCTCGAGCCAAAGCCGTTGCGGTAACCGAGGGC
>JARIEY010000123.1 GCA_031127085.1 Gemmatimonadota bacterium
CCCGTCCCGAACTTCGTCTTGAGCGCCGCCGCCACCGTCGGGTGCACCAGCGACGAAATGTCGCCGCCGAACTTGGCCACCTCGCGCACCATCGACGAACTGATGTACGTGGTGTCGAGCGATGGCACCATGAAGACGGTCTCCATCGACGGCGCGAGGTGGCGGTTCATCAGCGCCATCTGGTACTCGTACTCGTAGTCGCTCACGGCACGCAGGCCGCGAATCAGCACCGGGACGTCGAGCTTGAGCGCGAACTCCACCAGCAGCCCGTGGAACGAGCGCACATCCACGCGCGGGTCGTTGTCGAGCGCCGCCTTGATCAGCGACTCGCGCTCCTCAGTGGTAAAGAGCGACTGCTTCTGCACATTCACCGCGACCGCGACGATGAGCCGGTCCACAAAACCCAGCGACCGCTTGATCAGGTCGGTGTGCCCGTTGGTGATCGGATCAAAGCTCCCCGCGTACAGTGCCACCTTGGGCATGTCAGTCTCGGTAAAAGGTGATCGCCGTGTCCCCGTATCGACGGGTGTCCCCCGCCCCGGGCAACGGCTCGCGCGGCGAGTGCTCCACGCCAAGAATGTGCGCGAACGCCTCCGCGAGCCAGCGGTCGGCGACGGCCGTCGCCAGTCCCTTCTCGTACGGGGGATCGGCAAAGGCCACGTCGAAGGCGCCCACGGCGAGCCCACGCACGAAACGCACGGCGTCAGTGCGCACAATCGTCACGCGGTCGCCGGCGCCGAGCAGTTCCACGTTCTTGCGCAGCGCGGCGAGCGCCCGCGGGTCGTCCTCGACGAACGTCGCCTCGGCGGCGCCCCGCGACAGCGCCTCGAGCCCCAGCGCCCCCGAGCCCGCAAAGAGATCGAGCACACGCGCGTCGGCGATGGTGGGCTGCAGGATGCTCATCCACGCCTCGCGCGCGCGGTCGGTGGTGGGGCGCGTCGTGCGCCCGGCGGGGGCGGAGAGCGCGCGCCCACGCCATTCCCCGGCGATGATTCTCACGGCGCCCCCCGCCCGTCGCGTTCCTCGACGCGCACATCCTGGAGCACCGCCTGCACGCTGGTGGATTGCCGGAAGGTGTTGAGCTCGAGCTTGTAGGCGATCTCCAGCGTGCCCTGTCGCGCCCCCTGCAGTTCGGCGATGCGATACGCCATCCCCCAGCCGAGCGCCTCCACGGGCCCGCGCGCCGTGGCGAGCCGGAGCTTCATATGCTCGGTCTTGAGGCGCTCCGGCGGACCGGTCATCCGTACGCCGCGCGCATGGAAGGTCGGCCCCGCGTTGCCGATGCCGCACGGCTCCACGTGCCGCAGCATCGTGGCCAGTTCCACCGTGGCTTCGTCGAGCGGGAGCTCGAGGTCGAGCCGCAGCTCCGGCAGCAGATCGTCGGGGGTGAGCCCGCTGCGCGCCACGTCGTTGAAGCGTGCAGCGAAATCGCCGAGCCGCGCCGGATCGATGGTCAGCCCCGCTGCCGCCCTGTGTCCCCCGTGCTTCATCAGCAGGTCGCCGCACGACTGCAGCGCCGCGTGCAGGTCGAAGGCGGGAATCGAGCGCCCCGACCCTTTGCCCACGCCGTCCTGCACCGCGATCATGAAGGTCGGCCGGCCCGTCTGTTCCACGAGGCGCGAGGCCACGATGCCAATAACGCCGGGGTGCCACGCCGCGTCGTGCAGCACCACGCCCCACGTGTCGGTCATATCCATCGCATCGAGGCGCGCGGTCGCTTCATCGAGCATCCGCTGGTTGATGGCCTGGCGCTCGCGGTTCATCTCCTCGCACTGACGCGCCAGCTGGTTCGCCTCGTCCTCGCGGTCGCTGAGCAACAGCCGCACGCCATCGGCGGCGCGGCCAATGCGCCCCAACGCATTCAGGCGCGGCGCAATCTGAAAACTCACGCGCCCGGCGCTGATCTCCCCCTTGTCGAGCTCGGCGGCGCGCAGCAGCGCGCGCAGGCCGAGGCTGCGCGAGTCGCGCATCATCGCCAAGCCGAGGCGGGTGAAGACGCGGTTCTCGCCGCGCAGCGGAGCGACGTCGGCCACCGTGGCCAGCGCCACGAGGTCGAGCATGTTGAGCACCACGTTCTCGTTGCCGCCCATCGCGCGCGTGAGCGCCATCGCCAGCTTGAAGGCCACGCCCACTGCGGCCAGGTCCTTGTCGGGCGACGTGTCGTCGGGGCGGCGCGGATTGAGCACCGCGTGAGCCGCAGGGAGCGGGCCGCCGGGGAGATGGTGATCGCTGATGATCACGTCCACGCCGGCATCCTGCAGCGCCTGCACGCTGGCGTGCGCACTGGTGCCGCAGTCGCAGGTGAGCACCACCGAGGCCCGCGCGTCGAGCGCCGCCTGCACGCCGGCCGGCCCCAGATCGTAGCCGTCGGTCATCCGGTTGGGGATGAACGGCGTCACGTTGCCCCCCAGCGCCCGCAGCGTGCGCACCATCAGCGTGGTGGAGCACATCCCGTCCACATCGTAGTCGCCGTGCACCACGATCATCTCACCCGCAGTGAGGGCGCGCTGCAACCGCGCCACCGCGACGTCGAGGTCCTTCAGGGCCTCCGGCCCCTGCAGCTGATCCAGCTGCGGGCGGAGGTAGCGACGCGCCGCGTCAGGCGCGCCGAAGCCGCGCACTGCCAGCAGCGCGCACAACGGTGCCGGCAGCGAGAGCGCGTCCTGCAGGGCGCGCACGATGGCGGCATCGGGTGGCGCCGCCTGGCGCCAGCGCGCCGCGCCGCGGCGTCGAGGGAGCTGGGGGGCGTTCATCGTCCTACAATGCGGTGCCGGTGACCACACGCACCATCGTTACTCGGCGAAGTACATCAAAACGCCGCAGGCCTCGCACACGTCAATGCCACCCTTGGTGGACATCTGGTTGCGCCGCTGCATCGGCACCGCCGTGTCACAGGCGCCGCAGGCGTGTCCCTTCACCGCCCACGCCGCCTGCGCGCGACGACGAATCCGGATCTTGTCGTACTTGCCCAGCAGCCCGGCCGGCACACCCACCGCCTTGGCATCGCGCTTGGCGCGCGCCGCTGCCAGCTCCCCTTCGAGTGCCGCCTGCTCGGCGGTCACCGCGCCGCGCGCCTCGGCCTGCTCGGCCGTGCAGGCGTCGAGTGCCGTCTGGTGCGTGTGCGCCGACGAGCGCGCTTCCTCGAGCCGGCGGTTGATCGCCACCAGTTCCGATTCCTCGGTGGCCACAATCCGCTTGGCCTCCTCCATCTGCGCCACCGCCGCGGTCGCCTGACGCATCGTTTTCACGACGTCCATCTGCGCCTGGTTGCGGTCGATCAGCGCCTTGTGCTCCGCAATCTTGTCGCGCAAGAAGGCCTGCTTCTTCTCCTCCGCGGTCACCACCACGGTGGCCCGTTCCAAGTCGCTCGCAATGCGCGAGCGCTTCTGGTCGAGCGCCTTGAGGCGCGGGGCCAGCGCGGCCAGCCGATCCTCGATGCCGTGGATTTCCAAATCGTCCGCCTGCACCGCCAACAATGTTTCGAGTTCCTGCAGCACTGATCCTCCCCCTGATGTTACGGCGCTCAGGGGCGCCGATACCCCTTCCAACCTGTGGCGCCCATGTGGCGCAGTTCGTTGTGCAGTCGCTGCTTCTCGGCGATGAGCCGATCCTTCTGCTCTCCCGTCGCCAGCGGCGTCACCCGATCGAGTTCCGCCAGCCGGTCACGCATGGAACGTTCGCGCAGGCGCCGCAGCGCGCCATCCACGCTGATTTGCGGTTGGGCCATGCTCTCCGGCGTGTCCAGCATGTCCTCTGCCAGACGCACCACCCACGGTTCCAGCCGCTCTGCCAGCCACGCCACCAGGTCGCCGCCGTACAACGATTCGTCGGCCTCGAGCAGCGCCTCATACAGTGCACGATATGCCGGATCGCGCAGCCCCGCTGGGGCGCGGCCCTGCTCGTCGTCGTCGGCGAGCCATTCGGGGCGTTCCGATTCGTCCTCGCTCAGCCGTCCCACTCCTTCGATGACCATATCGGCCAGCGGGCGATGCAGCATCATCACGCGCACCAAATCGCGTTCCGACGACGCCGCCTCCACTGTGCTTCGATACGGCCCAACGGGGGCCGGCGCTGGCGGGGGCGAGAACTCGGGCTCCGCTTCCGGCGCGCGCCGCATCGTCGGGGCTGCCGTGCTGGCCGGCCGGCTCCGCCGCGCAGCGCCCGCGTCGAGCTCGCGCGCCAGCACGCCGCGGTCCACATGCGCCGCCTCGGCGGCCCGCGCCAGATACATCTCGCGGGTGAGCGGATCCTTGGCCGCGCGAATCGTCGGGAGCAGCGCATCGAGCGCCCGCCGTTTGCGCTGCAGGTCGGCAAACCAGCCGCCGCGCTCCAGCAGCTGAATCTTGCGGTCAAAGATGTCGAGCGCGCCGGTAATCAGCTTCTCCATTGCGTCGCGTCCGTGCGCACGCACATAGGTGTCGGGGTCGTCGCCCTCGGGCATCGTCACGACACGCACCGCCACTCCCTGCGCCAGCAGCACATCGGCGGCGCGAAAGGTCGCCTTCTGCCCCGGGCCGTCGCTGTCGTAGGCAATGAACACCGTCTTCGCGTGACGCCGCAGCAGTTCGGCCTGCCCCTCCGTCAGCGACGTACCGAGCGGGGCCACGACGCCCTCCACGCCGGCGTCGGCCATGCGCACCACGTCAAAGTACCCCTCGACCAGAATCGCGCGCTCCTCGCGCCGCATCGCACCGCGCGCGAGGTGCAGGCCGTACAGCGTCTGCCCTTTGTGGAAGACGTCCGACTCCGCGCTGTTCAGGTACTTCGGCTCGCCCGGGCCGATCAAGCGGCCGCCAAAGGCGACGTGACGCGACGACGAATCGAGGATGGAGAACATCAGCCGGTCGCGAAAGCGCGGCCGCGGTTCCTCCTCCTCCGCACGCTTCACCAACAACCCCGCCTGCAGCAGCCGGTCGTCCTCCCACCCCAGGTTGTTGAGGTGCGCGCGCAGCAGTCCCAGCTCGCGCGGCGCGTAGCCCAACTCCCACGTGTCGGCGGTCTCGCGCGCGATCTGCCGGGACGCGAGATACTCGCGCGCCGCGGCCCCGCGCTCGCTTTCCCACAGCTGTTCCTTGAACCAGAGCGCGGCCGTGGCGTTGATCTCCCAGAACGGTTCGCGGGGGTCGGGCCCTTCCCGCTGCTTGGTGACTTCGCGCACTTCGACGCCCGCCTTCTCGCCCACGAACTTCACCGCTTCGGCAAAGGTGAGCCCCAGCCGCTTCTGCACAAAGGTGAAGACGTTGCCCTTCTCGCCGCAGACGAAGCAGGTGTAGCCGCCCTTGGGGAGGACCGAAAAGTTGTTGTTGGTCCCCTGGTGGAACGGGCACGGCCCACGGAAGACGGAACCGACGCGCTTGAGCCGGACATGCTCGCCAATGATGGCGACAATGTCCGCGGCTTCGCGCACGCGTTCAACGTCCTCGTCGGGAATCATTGGAAGCTCACAAGGGTGACACCCGCCCCGCCTTCGTTCCACGCGCCCAGCCGTGACGACTTCACGCGCGGGTCATCCTTCACCATCTGCCCCACTTTCTCGCGCAGGGCGCCCGTCCCCTTGCCGTGAATGATCCGCAGTTCGGCGAGGTCGGCGCGCAGCGCGCTGTCGATCGCCTGCAACACCGCGTCCTCCACTTCCCCAATGCGCATCCCGCGCACGTCCACTTCGTGCTTGGCTTCGACTTCGGGGATATCTCCAATGTACGCCACCGCCGTCTCGCGGTCGCGCAGCGCGCGCTGCGAAATGCGCGTCAGGGTGCGCGTCGGCACGGTGAGCTTGAGGGCGCCGACCATCACCAGCGCCTCCTGCCCGCGCAGTTCCAGCAGTTTGCCGGCCTTGCCGCCGAGCGTGGCCACCGCCACCGCGTCGCCCACGCCAAGTGGACGCTGCTCCTCTCGCGGCGATCGCGCACGGGCGTCCTGGGCGCGGCGCTCCGCCTCGGCCTGCGCCTCGGTCCGTTCGCGGGACTCGAGTTCGTCCAGTGCGGCGCGCTCCTGCCCGGCGCGTTGCTCCAGCCCGCGCCGCGCGGCGGCGGCCGCCGCTTCGAGCCCCTCGGCGCCCGCCTGCTTGAGCGAGGCGATCATCTTTTCCAGGTCGCCGCGCGCATCGAGGAGATACCGCCGCGCGTCGTGACGCGAGGCGCGCTCCAGTTCGCGCTCCTTCTTCTTGATTTCCGCTTCGCGCTCCGCGAGCCGGCGCCCGCGCTCGTGGACGTCGGCGGCGTCGGCCTGCAGTTGCGCCATCAGTGTGGCGCTTTCGCGCTCGCGGATTTCAAGCGCCTCCAGCAAACGGTGAACATCGCGCTCGACCGTCGGCACACGCTCCTCGGCGCGGGCGATCACGGCGGCCGGCATCTCGAGCCGGCGTGCGATACTCAGCCCGTACGAGCGTCCCGGAATCCCCTTGATCAGCCGGTACGTCGGAGCCAGCGCCACCGCGTCGAACTGCAGCGATGCGTTCACCACACCAGGCACTTCCTGCGCGAGTTCCTTGAGCGCCCCCAGGTGGGTGGTGGCGATGGTCAGCGTGCCGCGTGGGGTGAGCGCCTCGAGAATCGCACCGCCCAGTGCGGCCCCCTCGAGCGGATCGGTCCCCGAGCCCAGCTCGTCCACGAGGACCAGTGAAGCGGGCGTCGCATCGCAGACGATCTCGGTGTGGTTCTTGAGATGGGCACTGAAGGTCGAGAGCGATGCCTCGATGCTCTGCTCGTCGCCGATGTCGGCAAATACCCCGTCGAAGGCCGCGAGGCGACTCTCCGGGCCCACCGGCGCCGGAATCCCGCTCTGCGCCATCAGCGAGAGCAATGCGAGCGCCTTGAGCAGCACCGTCTTGCCGCCCGTGTTCGGCCCCGAGACCAGGAGCGTGCGCTCCCCCGAGAGCATCGTCAGGTCGAAGGGGACCACGTCGGCGCCGCGCGCGAGGAGCAGTGGATGGCGCCCATTGTGGATGGCAAAGCCCTCGGCCGGCGCGCAGAGGACGGATGGCAAGCAGCGGGCCGCCAGCGCGTAGCGGGCGCGCGCGGCCAGCGCATCGAGTGCGACCAGTGCCTCAAGCGAGAGTTCCAGCGCCGCGTGGTGCGGCCGCAGCGTGTCGGTGAGTTCGCGCAGGACGCGCTCGATCTCGCGCTGCTCCTCGATGGCGAGTTCGCGAATGCGGTTTCCCGCTTCTACCGCAGCCGGCGGCTCGATGAACACCGTGGCGCCGCTGGCACTGGTGTCGTGCACGATGCCACCCGTCCCCTTGGCCCCCTCGCGTCGCACCGGAATCACGTAGCGCCCGTTGCGCACCGTCACCGAGGCGTCGCCCACCTGATGATGCGGCTCGAGCTTGGCCATCAGGCGTTCGAGCAGCCGCACTAACTCGCCCTCGGCGCCCGCCATCTCGCGACGAATGCGCCGCAGCGACGGCGACGCGTCGTCGCGCACCGACCCGTCGTCGTCGAGCGCCTTTTCGAGCCGGCGCTCCAACTCCGCGTCGCGTGCCATCACGTCGGCGAACTGCACGAGCAGCGCGCGCGTCATCGGGCTCACGTTATCGGCGTAGATCGCGTCGCGTGTGCGGCGCGCCGAGCCCAGCAGCAGTCCCGCCTCGCGCAGAGAGAGTCCGTCGAGTGTTGTCCCGGGGACGCGCAGTCGAGCCAGCGCGGCGGTGAGATCGGGAATCGTCTCCCCCTGCCACCCTTCCTCTGAACTCACGAGGGTGCGCATCGCCTCCACTCGCGCGTGTTCGGCGCGCACGGCGTCGAGGTCGAGCGACGGGGTGAGCGCCAGCACGCGCGCGGCGCCCAGCGACGAGTGCGCGTAGCCCGCGACGACCTCGAGGACCCGCGGGAACTCGAGGACCGTCAGCGCATGTGAACGAAAAAACCCGAGCGGGCGATCGAGATCGCCTGTTCGGGCTTGTCCGGATACCACGTTGGGGGGTGTCACTCCGACTTGCCGAGCTCCTCGCGAACCACGCGGTTGATCATTCCGCCATCGGCGCGCCCCTTGAACTGGGGCATCACCGCGCCCATCACCGGTCCAATGCCGCTCGCGCCGGCCGCGATGGCCGCACGCACGGCACTGCGCACAATCTCTTCACCGGCCAGCGCGGGGAGGTAGCGTTCGAGCATTGCCACTTCCGCCGATTCCTGCGCCGCGAGTTCCGCGCGTCCCGCCTGCTGGTACGCGTCCACGGACTCCCGGCGCTTCTTCACGCCCTTGCGCAGCACCTCCACGACGTCGTCGTCGGTGAGGGGACGCTTCAGCTCGATCTCGCGATTGCGCGTGTCCGCAATGATCGTCCCCAGGAGCAGCGTCAGCGGCTTATCCTGGGCCTTGCGCGCGGCGTTGAGCTCCGCGGCGAGGCGATCCTGCAGTCCCGGCACGTCTAGCCCGAGCGCGTGCGACGATTCTTGCGCATCGCCGCGTTCATCTTGCGCTTGCGGCGTTCGCTCGGCTTTTCATAGTGACGATGCTTGCGCAGGTCCGAGAGGATTCCGGCCTTTTCGCACTTCTTCTTGAAGCGCTTCAGCGCCCGCTCAAAGTTCTCGTCGTCATGGATGATGACTTCCGACAATTACGATCTCCCCCCTTCATGGCGATTGCGCGCCGGCTGGAGCTCTGTAGGTGATGATAGCCTTTAAACTTAGATCGGGCGATTGAGATTAGCAACCGTGGAAAGGGGAAGGGAGCAGGGTGTGGGAAGCGAAAGGGGAAGAGGCAAAGCGCCCCTTCCCCCCCTGCACCCTTCCCCTTCCCAAACAGCCTTACCTGCCCGCAATCCGCCCCCTCAGTGCCAACTGCCCCTTCCGGGTAAGGTCGATGGACTTCTGCAGCAACCGCGCCGCTTCCTGCGGGGCGTGGAAGCCCACGGAGTTCTCGGCCTCCACGAAGTCGAGCAGGAACTGCGCCTGCCGCTGGAAGTCCTGCGCGGTCTTGAGCGCCGTGCTCGTCGAATCAGTCTTCCGCACGGCCTCGGCGTCGGCAATGAGTTCGAGCAGGGCGTCCATCGCCAGGTTCCGCATGGCGAAGGTGCGGCTCTGGATCAGTTCCACCCGCCCCTTCAACTCGGCCTCGTCCTGCTTGTGGCAGGTCTGACAGGCGCGGTTGATCATCAACATGGGGCTCTGCACGTGATGGTCGCTGATCTTCTGCGCCCCGACGCGTTGGAACGGCATATGGCAGTCGGCGCACGCGACGCCGCTCTTGGCGTGGACGCCCTGGTTGAACATCTCGAACTCCGGGTGCTGCGCCTTGAGTGCCGGCGCGCCCGATGCCTTGTGCACCCAGTCCTTGTGGCCGTCCTTCTGGTAGTAGGCGAGAATCGAATCGCCCGCCAGGCCGTTGGCCCACGGGAAGGTGAGGCGCTTCTCCGCCCCCTTGAAGTA
>JARIEY010000124.1 GCA_031127085.1 Gemmatimonadota bacterium
AGGGAGCAGGGGCGTCCTAAGGGAGCAGGGGCACCGTGAGAAACCGGTGCCCCTGTGACCTTGGTCAGTTGATTGGCGCAGGTGGCTTCGGCGCTGCGGCCGGTGCTGCTGGCGCCGCCGCCGGAGCAGCCGGGACGTTCGCAGGGGCAGGCACCTTGGGCGGCGTCGGCGGCTTGAGCGTGAAGACGATGTAGTGCCCCTGCTTGCGGATCTTCTTGCCGTCGGCGACGTCGAGATCCACCACGGGGCTGAAGGAGATGACCGCGGAGCGCGTGCCCGGGAGCCGGCGCTTGGCGCGCTCCACCGTGCCCAGCCCGAAGGCCGAATGGAAGTCGCCGTTGACGTGCACGATGACCGCATCCGGATACTTCGCGCGCGCCGCTGCAATCGCCTCGGCCATCGTCTCGTCCTTTACACACTGCGCATCATAGAAGCGTCCCACCATCGCGGCCGCTTCCTCGGCAGTGATCTTCTGGCCGTGCCCGCTCATATCACCCATCGATTCCTTGAAGCGATCGAAGTACTCGTCTCGCGGGCAACTCAACTCGGCCGCAATCAACGCGCGGTCGGCTGCCGGCAGGGAGTCGACGCCGGGGAGTCCCTTGCGCCCCACGAGCGACGCGAGCCGACGCGGCACGTTGGCGGCGACCACCGGCCACCCCTTGGCCTTGGCGAACTCAACCAAGGGCCGATAGTCGGTGGCGTACTTCGGCCACGGACGCGAGGCCTTCAGGAAATCAGCTTCGTCGATCCGGCCGGCCAAGTAGTCATCCAGCTTGGCCTGCACGTCGCGCTCGAACATCTCAAGCGAGAGCACGACCTTTGGATGGCGACGCCCGATCCCCTCGAGCGCGGCGCGCTCCAGGCGATGCGTGCCCGGATCGTCGTGCTGCTCGCCGAGATAGACCAGATCGGCCTTGGCGACGTCGGCAAGCATCGACTCGAAGTCGGTGAAACGCTTCTTATTCGACTTGTAGACGCGGTGCGGCGTATACGACGAGACGGAGGCGACGTGGCGGGCCACCGCGGTATCCGGCGTTGCCGTGGCCTGGGCGGCGGGTGCCTGAAGCGAGAAAAACAAAATAAACGTCGAAAACATTAATAGCGTCCGGATTGTGGTTCGGTGGGCGCGACTGGCAACTTACGTTAAATAAACTTAGACTACGAAAAATACTTTCGAGGATTAAGTGAATCTCACATTCACCCTGCTGCGATCTGCCACGCTGGTCGCTGCGGAACTGGCTCGGCTCGATGAACTCGTGGCGCGATCCACGCCCGGGCTGGCAACGCTCCTCATGCTACGCAGCGCTCAAACTATCGTTGCCGCCAACGATCGGCCACTCAGCGGGACTGGCTCTCCGGCAGGCTCCGAAGCCTTTGCCGCGCTGCTGGGGTGGTGGTACGCACCGGAAGGGCGTGAGTTCCTGGCCGACGATCCGCATCTTCGCGCGGTGGCGCGCACGCTCGACGCCGGGGCGCGGCGCGTACGCGAGGCCACGGGGTTGACGGCGGGGTTGTCGGCGGGGATGCTCGACGGGGTGATGGACGCGATGGCGCTGGACGCGTCGCCCGTCGACGATCTGATGGATGCCACCTTGAGCGTGGCGGCGCGCGAATCCTGGCCGGCGGTGCTGACGGCTGCCGAGCTCTCGACCGGTGCGTGTGGTAGCCTGCGCGCGATGGGTGCGTCTCTGGCGCGTGCGCTGGCGCTGGTGGGCGACGGGACCCTTACGCAGCCGTTTCTCGTGGCCCCGCCGCGTGAAGACCTGGAGGGTGCCCTGCGAGCGATAGGAGAGGAGTCGCAGGCGATGCGGCGACGGGTTGCGGCGTATGACGCCAGTCGTGCGTCGGCGCTGGCCCGCGTGGGTGGCTTTGGCCGTGGCGCCGCCTCGGCCGAGGCGCTCGTCACGCGGCTGATGGAGCGCCCCGCCACGACGGTGGCGGGGGCCGCGGCGGCGCTCGCGCTCTCGACGCCCACGGCGGGGGCCGCCGTGGAGCGCCTCGCGGGGATTGGACTGTTGCGGGAGATCACCGGTCGCGGGCGCGACCGGGTGTTCGTCTACACGCCGGCTGTCGCGCTCGCGGCCTGAGCCGTGCCGCGGCTGGCGGCGGCACGCTCGAGCAGTCCGACGATCTCCTCAAGAATGGTGCGTCCCTTATCGATGGCGTACCAGCGGCGAATCTCCTTGTTGCGTTCGGGCTTCTCGAGCTGTTTCCACTCGGCCGTGACGCGCTCCTTGAGCGGCTGCGGGCGCGATCCCCACCAGCCGAGTTCCTGGTAGTCCGCGTCGAGGGCGATGACGACCGGGATGGAGCGGGAGGTGCCGTTGGTGAGGTGCGCATCCATCAGTTCCGGTTCGGCGTCGCGCGCAACCAACCGGAACTCGACGTTCGAGGCGGCGTCGGCCAGCGCGCTCACCACCGGCATCACGTTTTGCGAGTCGATGCACCAGTCTTCGGAAATTCCCAGCAGGCGCCACGAGCCGCCCAGTGCCTCGACCCGCGCGAGCAGGTCGGCCGGCACGATGACCCGCGCGCGCTGCGCGCTGAACAGCGGGCCGTATTCCGTGGAGGCGGCCGCCATGTCGGCGAACGATGCGGCGCCTGTGAAGTAGTCGAATGAGGTCTTGGTCATAGATATAATACTACATCTGCATATAGTAATACGCAAGTCCCTGCGTGACGCGCGGCGCGGACGTTCGTTAGTGAATTAACATGCGTGCGCTCCATTTCCTCCCCGCGCTGGCGCTCGTCACGGCCGCGTGCGGCCCGGCTATTCGTCCGCTGGGGCCGATTGCTCCCGTGCGCGCACCGATGCCGGAGCTGCCGGAGCCACCGGCTGAGTCGCCGCCGCCGGCCGCGCCGCTGGCGCTCACGGATGAGGAGTACCTGGAGCGGCGCGCGTTGATGGTGCCTGTTGAGGGGGTACGCCCCGAAAAGGTCCCCGACACGTACTGGCAACCGCGAGACGGCGGCGCGCGCACCCATCAGGCGGTGGACATCCTGGCGAAGCGCGGCACGCCGGTCCTTTCGGCCGACAGCGGCACGGTGCTGCGACTGTCGAAGAACACGCTGGGTGGGATAACGATCTACGCGACCGATCCGGCGCGGCGATTCGTGTTCTACTATGCGCACCTCGACGGCTACGCGTCGGGGCTGTTTGAAGGCAAGCCGGTCGCGCAGGGCGAGGTCCTCGGCTACGTTGGCACCACGGGGAACGCGCCAAAGAACACGCCGCACCTGCATTTTCAGGTGATGCGCTATGTGGACGCCCGGCAGTGGTGGAACGGTCCGCCGTTCGATCCGCGTCCCTTCCTCGCACAGGTGGGCGCGCAGCCGGGCACGTCACGTACGGCCGCCGCCGTGCCGGAGCAGCAGTAATGGCCAAGGAGCCCAAATGACGTTGTCAGGAAAGGACCGTGCGGCGCTGCGCGCGGAATGCAACCAGCTCCAAGCCACGGTGCACGTGGGGAAGGAGGGCATGTCGCAGGCGCTCGTCCAGTCGCTGGACGACGCGTTGCGGACGCACGAACTGGTGAAGGTGGCGCTCAACCGGTCGGTCGACGTGACTGCGAAGGCCGCCGCCAGCGAGTTGGCCGACTCCGTGGGCGCCGAGGTAATCCAGACCATCGGCAAGACGGCGACGCTTTATCGCCGAAATCCGGAGATCAAGGGGAAGTAGGGAGATCCGCCGCCCTGGCGGCGGTAGTCCGTCCTCACGAGCACGCGGACAAACGGCGGGGGGCGCATCGATGACCGATGCGCCCCCCGGTGCTTCCGGTGGCTCGTTGCTACCGCGCGCCGGTTGGCTGTGGTGCGCGCGTGAAGACGAGGTCCCACACGCGTCCCGCGCCCACGTGGAGGGCGGTGACGTTGCCCTTCTTGTCGCGCGCAAACCAGATGACGCCGTAGGGGCCAGCTTCAAAGGCATCGACCCCCGTCGGCACGAGCACCGTCTGCGTTCCGGGGCGCAACCGCAGCACGAGTGTGCCCTTTTCGAGCGCGGTGGTCCACGTGGCGTCAATTTCTGGCTGGTGCCAGCGGCCGGCGAGCGACTGGAGCTGCGCCTCCGTGGGCTTCCACCGTGAGCTCGCCACGAAGGTCGACGTGAGCGTATCGCCATCGGGGGCAAGGATCCGCAGGCCGCTGGGCGCTCCATCTGCCGCGGTGATGACGCGCACGCGCGAGGCGGCGCCCATCAGGAAGTCGCCGTCGCGCAGCGCCCGCAGCACGGCACCGCCGCGCACACGCAGCTGTCCGCGTTCGAGAAAGAGCTCCGTGATGTCGTGCGTACGATCATCGCGGTAGAGGCCGACGTAGCGGGCCACGCGGTTGGGGTCCGCCGTGGCGGTGTCGAACGCGGCAGGGGGAGCGAGCTCCGGAATGAGCGCATCGGCCAACTGCCGCACATACGACGTGGCTGGCGCGCCGGCGGCGTTGCAGAGCACCGCAATCGAGAGGCCGGCATTGGGATATCGAGCCAGGAAAGTGCTGTAGCCGGCCGTGCTGCCGCTGTGCTGCCATTCGGGGGTGCCGCGATACGTACCGTTGATCATCCCCATCGCGTACGGAATCGTGCGGCCGCTCGTGAGCGTGGCGCGGCTCAGCAGCGAATCGCTGACCGCGCCGAAGACGCGGCGGTTCAGCGCGTCGTTCCACGCGAGCCAGTCGCCCGCCGTGGTGAGCAACCCGCCGGGGCCGTGCACGTTCTCAAAGGGCATCTCCAGATGCCAGCCGTCGGCGCGGCGGGAATAGGCCTGCGCGCGGCGCGGTACGATGGCCGTGTAGTCGTCGCGCCAGCGGGTGTCGCGGAGCCCCGCCGGCTTGAAGACGCGCTCGTTGCTGAACGTGGCGAACGGCAGGCCGCTCACGCGCTCGACGATTGTCGGGAGGAGGGCGAAGCCTGAGTTGGTGTACGAGTAGAAGTCGCCCACCGGATAGTTGAGCGCGCGCTGTCGCACGATGATGTCCACGAGATCGGCCTGCGTGGTGACGCGCGTGCCGCGCGGGTAGCCCTGGAACTGCACCAGGTTGCTCCACTCGCGCAGCCCGCTCGTATGCGAGAGCAGGTGGCGGATCGTGATCGTGCGGCCGTAGTCCGGAAGTTCGGGGACGTATTTCCGCACGTCGTCGTCGAGGCGGAGCTTGCCGTCGGCGGCGAGCAGGAGCACCGCCACGGCGGTGAACTGCTTGGCCACCGAGCCGCTCTCGAGTACGGTCTGCGCCGTGATCGGCGTGCCGTTTTCGAGATCGGCCATCCCGTAGCCGCGGGCGAGCAGCGTGGTGCCGTTGCGCGCGACGCCCACCGCGCACCCTGGCGTATGCGTGCTGTTCCAGGCGCTGAAGACCTTGTCGGCGGTGGCGCCGAGGTCTTGTGCGCTCAGCGCCGCGGGGAAGGCGAGAAGAAGCAGTCGCTTCATGATGGGGCTCGTTGAAAGTGGAAGTCGGCCGGCGGTAGCCGCGCCGACCTTTGGTGGCACGTTCCTACAGTCGCGCGGGCTGCGCCACGGTGCGTTCGCCGCCGGCGCTGCCGGTGTTCAGCGTGCCGGCCGGCTCGAAGAGCAGGACGGCGACCTCCTGTGCCGCGACCGGTCGGTGCTCCACGCCGCGCGGGACGATCAGCAGCTCGCCGGCGTGCAGCGTGACGACGCGATCCCGGAAATGCATATCGAACGTTCCCTCGACCACCAGAAACAGTTCGTCTTCATGGTCGTGGTGGTGCCAGACGAACGTGCCCTGAAACTTGACGAGCTTCACCTGCTGCCCGTTGAGGTCGCCCACGATGCGTGGCGACCAGTGCTCGCTGAACTGCGCGAACTTCTCCGCCAGCACCACCTTGTCGAGGCTCATCCGGCCAGCGCCCCCAGCACGCGCCACGGGGTGAGCGGCAACGCGCAGAGTTCGACGCCGAGGGCGTCGGCGACGGCCGCAGCGATGGCCGGCGCGGTGGGAATGATGGGTGGCTCGGCGATGCCGCGCGCCCCCACGTGGTTGGCGGCCGGGTCGGCGCCGTCGAGGAAAGACGCGTCGATGGCGGGGATGTCGGCCATCGTCGGCACCTTGTAGTCATGCAGGTTGGCGTTGAGCGGGGCGCCGTGCGTGCGGTCGATGTGGCGCTCCTCGAACACGGCGTAGCCGATGCCCTGAATGATGCCGCCGTGCAGCTGGCTCTCGGCGAGCGCCGGATTGATGATGCGCCCCGCATCGTGCACTGCCACCAGCCGCAGCACGCGCACGATCCCCGTCTCGGCGTCCACCTCCACCTCGGCGAACTGCGCGCCCACGGTGACGACGGCGAGCGCCGGGTTGGGGCCGCGCGACCCGTGCCCAACGATCTGTAGCTTGCCAAGCGCCCGGCAGAGCTCGGCGAACGACCGCGCCGCAACGCCGTCGCGCAGCACCTGTGAGCCGCGCGTGGTGAGTCGATCGACCGGCGTTTCCAGCAGTTGCGCGGCGGCCTCGAGCAACTGCGTGCGCGCATCGTCCGCTGCCATGCGCACGGCTGGCCCAACGCTGGGCGTGGTCATTGAACCCCACGAGTTGCCGGCATAGGGCAGACGTTCGGTGTCGCCGATGACGGCGCGCACCGCGTCGAGTCGCGCGCCCAGCGCTTCGGCGGCGATTTGCGCGAGGATGGTTCGCGATCCCGTGCCCAGATCCTGCGTGCCGGTGAGCACGTCCACGGACCCATCGCTGTTGATGCGCACGTTGGCATACGCGGGCGGGCCGCCGCCGGTGGGCCACGTTTGCGCCGCGACGCCACGGCCGCGCCTGAGGCGCGAGACGGTGGACGGCCGCGGGGGCACGGCCGATGTCCAGCCGAAGCGGCGCATCCCTTCGGCGTAGCATTCGGCCAGCCGGTTGCTGCTGAACTCACGATCGACGCGGTCATCGCGTGTGGCGAGATTCGTGAGCCGCAGCGCCACCGGATCGATCTGCAGCGCGTGCGCGAGCGCGTTGATGGCCCCCTCAAGGGCGAACGCGCCTTCCACGTAGCCGGGGCCGCGGAAGGCCTGCATGCCGCTGGCGTTGATGTACACGCACGTCTCGGTGGTGCGGATGTTTGGGCAGGCGTACATCTCGTGATAGACCTGCGCCGGGCCGCCATCCCATCCGCTGACCCCGAGCGGAACGAGCGCGTCGAGCACGATGGCCGTGAGGGTGCCATCGCGCCGCGCCCCTACGGTGACCTTTTGCACGGTGGCCGGCCGGTTGCCGCTGTCGGTCTGCTCGGCGCGCCGGTCATTGAGGCAGCGCACCGGCGCGCCGAGGGCACGCGCGAAGAGGGCCGCCGTATAGGTGTGCGCGCCGGCGCCGTTCTTGGCGCCGAAGCCGCCGCCCATATAGTCCTTGAGCACACGCACCTGCCCCTGCGGGAGGTCCAGCGCGCGGGCCACATCGCTGCGGACGCGGAAGATTCCCTGCGTGGATTCCCAGATGGTCAGGTGGTCGCCCGTCCACTCGCAGACGGCCCCGTGCGGTTCGAGCGCCGAGTGCAGCGCGACCGGCGTGCGATACTCGCGCGTGATGGTGACGTCGGCGTCGGCGAGGCCCTGCGTCACGTCGCCGCGCTCCACGATGGTTGGCTCGGTCGCGTTGCCGCCGCGGCGGACGAGCGGCGCGTCGGCGGCGATGGCGTCGTCCACGGTGACGGCGTGCGGCACTCGGTCGAATGCGAGCGAGGCCTCGAGTACAGCGGCCGCGCGTTCGGCGTCCTGCAGCGACTCCGCGCAGACCGCGGCGAGCGGTTGCCCGGCGTACGACACCTCGCGACGGAAGAGGCGCGTGGCAGACGGTGCGTCGCCCGGCCCAAGAGCGCCGCGCACCCCCGGAAGCGTGCGCACGGTGGTCAGGTCGAGCGAAGTGAGCGTTCCCTTGGCGATTGGCGCGCGGACGATCACGGCGTGCAGCATGCCCGGGCGCACCGTGTCGGCCGTGTAGCGCGCGCGCCCAGTGACTTTCTCGAAGGCATCCACGCGGGGCGGGCTCGTGCCGACGATCGTCAGCGGGGCATCGGCCGTCCACGGCGCCGGCTCGAAGGCCGGCACTTCCACGATGCGCGTTTCGGTGCGCCCTTCCACCTCAACGATGGTCTGGACGAAGCGGGCCGACTTGGCGTCGCGCGACCCGCTCACGGCGCGTCCCCGGTTGCGGAGGGTGGGGCGTCGGCACGCGTGGCGCTCGCGCCGCTCGCGTCGGCGACGCTGCGGATGGCGGTGACGATCTTCGGGTAGGTGCCGCAGCGGCACAGGTTGCCGCTCATCGCGGTGCGGATCTCGTCGTCGGTCGGGTGCGGACGCTGGTCGAGCAGGGCGGCGGCGGCGAGCAACTGGCCGGGCGTGCAGTATCCGCACTGGGCCGCGTCGTGCGTGATGAACGCTTGCTGCAGCGGGTGCAGCGTGCCGCCGTCGGCCAGTCCCTCAACGGTCTGCACGGCGGCGCCGTCGCACGCCGCGGTCAGCGTCAGGCAGGCGTAGACGAGATCGCCATTGAGGCGCACGGTGCAGGCGCCGCATTCGCCGTGGTCGCACCCCAGTTTGGCCCCAGTCAGTTCCAGCTGGTCGCGCAGGGCCGCCAGCAGCGTGGGGGAGCGCGACGGGTCGACGTCGCGGGGGGTGCCGTTGACGGAGAGCTTCATGGCGCGAGATATGGCGGTGGATGATGGAAAAAGCAAAGCGGGCAGGCTGGCCGTAGCCGGTTGAGCCCTCTCCCCGCGGCGCTTATCTTCCGCAGACTGCCGGACGATTCCATTGCGAGGAGCATCCATGCCGTACGTCATCACCGAAGCGTGCATCGGCACCAAGGACAAGGCCTGCGTCGACGTCTGTCCGGTCGACTGCATCTACGAGTCCGCGGACCAGCTCTACATCCACCCCGACGAGTGCATCGACTGCGGGGCGTGTGAGCCCGAGTGCCCCGTGACGGCGATCTTCCCCGAGGAGGACGTGCCGGCGAACCTGAAGTCGTACATCGCCAAGAATCGCGATGTCTTCAAGGGAGACAACCCGCCCGGCAAGCCGACGCGGTAACGCGTGGTGATGCACGAGCGCCCGGCGGAGTGATCCGCCGGGCGCTGTTGTTTGCGGGTGGCGCGGGTGGTGCGGGGACGCGCTGCGGGCAAGAGTTGCGAGTGCTCGCCTGCTGCGCGCCGTGGTCAGCCGGTGAAGATTCCGCCCGGGAAATACCGGTGCTTGGCGACAAAGAGCGCCCCCAGCGCGATGTACTGCATGAAGGTGCTGATCTCGCTCTTCCAGGCCTCGGCCCAAAAGAACTCGCCGGCCACCGGCCCCGAGGCCCCGCCTGGAATCCAGCGCGGCGTGCGGCGCTTGAAGGCCAG
>JARIEY010000125.1 GCA_031127085.1 Gemmatimonadota bacterium
CCCCCCCCCCCGCCGCCGCACCCCAGTGGTCCATCTGGTCCTGATCCATCTCAAGCCGCGCCGTCGTACCGTGGTAGCGTACCCGCAGGTTGCCGGTGACGCCGAGCGCACGCAGCGCACGCTCGGCGTTCTCCACCTTGCGCAGGCGGAGCGGCGTCACCTCGGTGCCGTGCGGCAATCGCGACGACAGGCACGGCGAGGACGGCTGTGACCACGTGGGAATGCCGCGCACGCGAGAGAGCGCGCGAATGTCGTCCTTGGTGAGGCGCAACGCGGCCAGTGGCGACTCCACCCCTGCCTCGCGCCCAGCGGCCGCGCCCGGACGATAGTCAGCGAGATCGTCGTGATTGGTGCCGTCGCACACCACCGCCAGGCCGCGCGCGCGCGCCACGGGGACGAGCTTGCTCCACAGCTCCGTCTTGCAGAAGTAGCAGCGGTTCACGGGATTCGCGGCATAGCGCGGATCGTCCATTTCGTCCGTGTCCACCTCGAGCACCGGCACGCCGAACTGCGCAGCCACCTCCCGCGCCCGCGTCCACTGCTCCAGTGGGAACGACGCGCTCCGCCCGATGACCGCCAACACATGGTCCGGCCCCACGGCGTCGAGCGCCACACAGGCAAGGTACGCCGAGTCCACCCCGCCCGAGAAACCGATCAGTGCGGAGCGGTGCCCGCGAAACCAGGCGACAAGCTGCGCCTCCTTGTCGAGGAGGCGATGATGGACCACGCCAGGGGCGGTGATTTCGAGGCTCATATGGTTGAAAGGTACTGTCCACTATTACGGACGGCACCCTTCGAAAGTGCCATGCTGGTCGCATTCATCCGCGCCCGGACGGACTCACTCCGCGAGCTCGCGCTCCATTTTCGCCGAGCAGTCGGGGCAGATACCGTGCGAGAACTGCGCCGCCGTTCGCTGCCCGATGTACCCCTCTAATTGCTGCCAGTACCCGTGGTCGTCGCGAATATTCTTGCACCAGGCACAGATCGGCAGCAGGCCGCTCAACGTCTTGATTTCGTGAATCCGGTCGTTGAGCTCGTGATTCAGTCGCTCGAGTTCCGCATTGTTGGTCTCGAGCAGCGTCTTGCTCTGCCGCAGCTTGCCGCTGTAGCGGAAGAGAATCGCAATCACCGCCGACAATGAGACGAGGATCACGACCAGCGCCACCTGAAATGAATGCTCGCGGTCGAGCTGCAGTTCGGCGATCACCTTCTCCTTCTTCAGCGACTCGATCTCATTGTCCTTGGTCAACGTCACGATGCGCATCGTGGCGTCGGCCAGGCGGGCGCTTTCCTGCGTGTTGTAGATGGAGTCGCGCGTCGCAACGAAGAGGCGGAAGTAGCGATACGACTCCGCCACATTGCCTTGCCGCTCGTAGACCTGCGCGAGCAGCTCATAGCTTGCCTTCAGCTCGTCGCGCGAGCGGATCTGCGCCGACAGCGCCGCGCTCTCCTGCAGCGTCTGCGCCGCGCGATCGTACGCACCGGTCAGCAGGTACATCCGCCCCAGCGCGTTGAGCCCCTGCACGCGCCCGTGCTTCTGGTCTTGCGCCGCATAGTCGGCGAGCGACAGGCGAAGCAGTTGAGCGGCTTTGGCGTAGTCCCGAAGGTCGGTCGCGGCCAAACCGCCGATGAGTGCGGCGTACGCCAGTGTGCCGTTCCCCGCCCGCCGCGCCACGCCCATCGCCGCCTCGGCCGCCGCGAGCGCCGCGGAGAAGTTCCCCCGCTTGTACTCGGAGAAGCCGATGTTGAGCCGCGTGAGAATGAGCAGGCGCGAGGTATCGGCGCGCGCCCCCTGCAGCGCGAGGCTGCGCCGGTAGTAGTCGATCGCCTTTTCGTACTGGCCGCTATGATGGTAGAGCGTGCCGATATTGTTCAGCGTCTGCAGCGAGGCCGTGACGAGCTTCAGTTCCTCACGGATGCGCAGGGCCTCGAGGTTGTGTTCCAGCGCAGTGCTGTACAACCCCTGAAAGGTGTAAGCGATGGCAAAGGTGCTGTGCGCCTTGGCCTCGCGCTCCCGATCGCCGATGGCACGACTGAGGGCCAGCGTCGAGTCAGCGTACGCCAGGGCCAGCGCGAAGTCCCCGGTCTGGGTGTAACTGAAGGCCGTCGACGAGAGAAACGCGGCCTCGCTTGCCCGGTCCGCGGTCTGTCGCGCCAACGCGCGTCCCTCGGCGGCCACGTCCAGCGCTTCCTGCGGCGCTTTCGTTTCGAGCGCGGTGGCCAGCGCATGGAGCGCCGCCAGGCGCGGCGCCCCCGTCAGACTTCGAAGCGCCAACTTCAGTGAGTCAACCGGCGTCGACTGCGCAGGCAGCCGCAGGGCGACGCCGGCCAACAGTACCGCAACCGCGATCGGTCGGATCACACCACGCACTCCACCAGGGGAAGCGGCACCCGCTGCGTGCTCGGTCCGGCGCCGCTTCCGGCCCCGACGCGCACGCGGGCCGGCTACGGACGGATCAAGTTGATATAGGTCGTGATGATCACGGCGTTGCTGAAGTCGATGAAGAAGGCACCGACCATCGGCAGCACCAGAAAGGCCCTCGGCGCCACGCCGAACCGCTCGACAAGCGAGTTCATGTTGGCGACTGCATTGGGCGTTGCCCCGAGACCGAAGCCGCAGTGCCCGCCCGCCATCACGGCCGCATCGTAGTCCCGCCCCATGAAGCGGAAGGTCACGTAGGTGGCAAACAACCCCATCATCGTCCCCTGAGCCACCAGAATCACCACCATCGGTCCCGCGAGATCGAGCAACTCCCACAGCCGCAGCGACATCAGCGCCATCGTCAGAAAGAGCGAGAGCGCAATCGTGCCGAGGTCGTCCACGGTCCGCGATTCGATGTGCAGCACCTTGGTGCCATCGGCGGCATTGCGCGCCACCGCCGCCACCAGCATCGCGCCGATATACGCCGGCAGCGTGACAAACTGCCCCAGCCACTTGGAGAACATCCCGCCAATCGCCATACACGCGAGAATCACGCCGATCATCTGCAGCAGCCGATACGCTGTCGGAGCCTCACCGACGGGTTCCGTATCGATCTCGTGATCCGGCGAGGCATTCTCGGCGACCTGCGCCATCGCCGGCGTCTCGCCGCCCGCAGACTTCAGCCGGAAGCGATTGATCAGGCGCGTACCGACCGGCCCGCCCAGGAGCCCGCCCGTCACCAGGCCAAACGTCGCAGCGGCCATCGCGACCGTGACGGCGCCGGGGAAGTTGTATTGCTCTTCCATCAGCTTTCCGAACGCGGCGCCCGTCCCGTGCCCGCCGGTCATCGTAATGGACCCCGAGAGCAGCCCAAGCAGCGGGTTGACCCCCATCGCCTTCGCGATCGTCACCCCCACGCCGTTCTGCAACACGGCCAGCAGACTGGCGAGCACCCAGAAGAGCAGCACCTGCGGCCCGCCCTTCTTGAGCAGTTCGAGACTCGCCGCCAGTCCGATGGTCGTAAAGAACGCCACCATGAACGGCGCCTGCAGCGTGGTATCGAACTCGAACGCCAGCGTCCCGGTCTGACGCAGAAGCAGCGTCACGCTGGCAAACAGGAAGCCGCCGACCACCGGCGCCGGAATATTGAACCGGTCGAGCACGCCGATGCGCCGGCGAATGCCATAGCCGAGGAAGAGGACGGCGGCCGCAAGCGCCACCGTTTGAATCATGTCGAACTTGAGAGTCGTCATACTGGCATCACCGATAAGGGATCGTCACGTCTCAGACTACTTCGCGTACCCGGGGCCGCGCACCACCTGCCCCGGCTTGGCGCCCGTGTGCTGCCCGTCGCGCAACACCGCGACGCCGTTCACAAAGACATCCTTCATACCGACCGACAGTTGGTGCGGCTGCTCGAACGTTGCGCGGTCGCTCACCGTGTTCGGATCGAAGACGATAACGTCCGCCTTCAGCCCCGGCTTCAGCACGCCGCGGTCATGCAGCGACAGGCGCGTGGCCACCGCCGCGGACGCCTTGCGCACGGCGGCCTCCAGCGGCGTCACCGGCTCATCGCGCACATACTTGCCCAACAGGCGCGGGAAGTTGCCGTACGCGCGCGGATGCGTCATGCCGCGCGCGGTGGCAGGATCGTGCGAACTGGCGTCCGTGCCGAACTTCATCCACGGCAGCCGAATCTGCTTGCGAATGTTCTCTTCGCTCATCAGGAAGAGAATCTCCCCGAGCCCCAACTCCTCGGCGACGTTGAGGTCGATGATCACCTCGGCCCAGTCCTTGTTCATCGCCGCCGCGATCTCGCTGAGCCGCTTGCCCTCGAAGTGCTTGTACTCCGGCTTCCGAAAGCCGACGACCATCACATTCGCCGGCGTCGCTGCCTCGCACAGGTTCTCGTATCCCGCGTCGCGCGCGTGAATCTCCGCGATCATCGTGGCGCGCAGCGCCGGGTTCTTGAGATTGTCCATCAGCTTGCCGTCGGCCGAGTACTTGGGCGGGATGCAACTGGCGAAGGAGTTGCCGCCGGCGGGATACAAGTACATATCGGCCTGCACATCCTGCCCCGCCCTGCGCGCGCTGTCGATCTTGGCGATGGCGACGTCCATCTTGGGCCAGTTGCGCACGCCGCCCGCCTTGAGGTGATAGATCTCGACGGCAACGCCCGCGCCACGGCCGACGCGCAACGCCTCGTCGATCCCCTCGAGGAACTTGTCGCCCTCGCTGCGCATGTGCGTGATGTAGACGCCGCCAAACGGCGCCGCTGCCTTGTTCACCTCGGTCAGTTCCTCGGGACTCGCATAGACGTTGGGCGGATAAATGAGCGCGCTGGCAATGCCAAAGGCGCCGTCCAGCATGGCGCGGCGCACCATCGCCTGCATCGTGTCGATCTCCACCCGGGTCGCCGCGCCAATGCCGCCGCCGTGCCCGTAGACGCGCACCGTCCCGTTGCCCACGAAGGAGCCGATGTTCTGCGACGCGCCGCGCGCGACCATGAACTCCAGCCAATCACTGAATCCGCGCGGCCCGGTGAAGCGGCGCAGGAGCACGCGCGACGCGGAGTCAGTCTCCAGTGCGAGAATGTGGTCGTTGACCGGGGCCGGCGTGCTCCCCTCACCCAGGATCGCCGTGGTAATGCCCTGCGTCACCATCGACAGCGCCTTGCCGTCGCCCGTCATAAAGTTGTCGTACGACTGCGCCTGAATGTCGATGAAGCCCGGCGTCACCACGTGGCCGGTCGCATCCACGCGCTGGCCGGCCCGCGCGCTGGCAAAGGCGCCGCGATGTCCGATGGCGGCAATCCGGTCGCCGCGCAACGCGACATCCCCGTAGAACCAGGCGGCGCCGGTTCCGTCGATCACGCGTCCGTTCTCGATGACCACGTCGTAGGCGCTGCCGGATGCGGCCGCGCCGGTGCTGATGCCACCGCGCGGGGCGCAGGCGGCAAGAAGCCAGACGATGGGGAGCAGACGGGCGACGCGCATACAAATCTCGCGGTGAGAGTCCGCGAGAATGTACCGCCCGTAAGCGTTACGCGCCCGGTCCGGCCAGGACGTCTTCGAGTCCGGGCCAGCCGCTGCCGTTGTACTTGGCGATGGTCCGCAGGTACAGTTGGCCATCGGGGCCGAACCGCTCGGTCACGACGGCCGCCCCCTTCGCCACCGCCGCGGCATCGGCGAACGGCGGCTCCAACTCCTCGGGCATCTGTCCGTTGGTGTGCGTCACGCCCGCCGCGTCCAGAAAACAGGCCTGGATTTCGGGCTCGAACTCGACGTACAGCATGTTCAGCAGGTTGAGTTCGTCATCCGCGGTTTCGGCGCCAAGGCGCACGACCTCGCGCGCGAGCTTCTCGGCCGGCCACTGCAGCAGTGTGGCGGGACGAAAGCCGCCGCCACGCGACACCATGCGGGTCACCATCACCGCACGCATATCCTTGCTGCTCTTGATCGCCCGCGTCACGAGCGCCACGCGCCGGTCCGCGGAGAATTGACGGTAGGGAGAGGGATTTGCCATGCGACTAAGCTAATCGGTTGGCCGCGTCTTCTCCTGTTCGGCGCAGGCCTCGCGGGCCTGGCGGGCCGCGCCGGCCGCGCAGGCCGCGCAGGCCGCGCAGGCCGCGCGGGCCGCGCGGGATGCGCGGGATGCGCGCGCTACGCGGCGGCGACCAACGTCACACGCGTCCCCCACGGATCCTCTACGGACACGCCGTGACCAGACGCGCGGGCCTCGTGCCCACGCTCCCGAAGCGAGGCGCGGGCCAGCTCAACCGCTGCGGCATCGGGGAGCACCAACTCCCAGTCCAGCAAGCGCGCCTCGTCGGGGGCCGCGCTGGGACGCCCAGCGGCCCACGTATTGGTGCCGAGGTGGTGATGGTAACCGCCCGCCGAAAAGAACAGCGCGCCGGGGTAGGACCAGACCACAAGGTCGAGGCCGAGCGCATCGTGGTAGAACGCCCGGGCTTCCTCGAGCGAACCGACATGCAGATGCATATGGCCAAGCGTCGTGCCGGTGGGCATCCCGGTCCAGGGGGCGCTGCCACCGGCGGCCGCCACACCCTGGGCGTCGAGCGCGATTGTTGCCATCGTGAGTTCGCGGCCGGCGTGCTGCCAGCTTTCGCGCGGCCGGTCCGCATAGACTTCGATACCGAGTCCGTCCGGATCGGATAGGTAGATCGCCTCGCTGACCAGATGGTCGGACGCACCCGCCTGCGCCCCGATATCCGACAGGTGGCGCAGGAACCGACCCAGCGACGCGCGATCAGGGAGCAGGATGGCGAAGTGAAACAGCCCCTGCCGTCCGCCGCGCGGGACCGGCTTTGCGGCCCCGGCGCGCAGTTCCAGGATCGGGGCATCGTCGCCGTGCGCCCCAAGCAGCGCGGCGCCGCTCGATTCGGAAACGACGCGGAACCCCAACACCTCCCGATAGAAGGTGATCGAGCGCGGCAGGTTGGTGACCTGGAGGCGGGCGCGTCCCAATCGGGTGGCATCGGGGAGGCGGTAGCCACTCGGCTGGAGGCCGTATGGAAGCGTGGACATTGGGCGCGCGGGAGGGTGGGGCGTGACCGAAAGCCGTGGATATTTATCTTACTACTAAGATATACACACCGCAAGGATGATGCTAGCCCTGGCGTTTTCAAACATCAACCGCACAGCGAACTGTGCGTATTTGGCACTATTTGATCGTCATTTTGTCAAATTCATCGGATGTTCTTGATGATTGGCTGCTATGTCTTGCGTATTCTACACAATTCATTTAGCGTCACGACTTCTCTTGCCACCGAAAATCGTGCCGACGCCGCCCAATCCAGTCGATACCCTGTTCGTGCTCGTCAGCACCGCGCTGGTGCTGCTGATGACGCCGGCGCTCGCGCTCTTCTACGGGGGCCTGGCCCGCGCCAAGAACATCCTCAATACGGCGATGATGTCGCTCGCGGCCTTTGCCGTTGTCGGCATCCTCTGGGCCGTGCTTGGCTACTCGATCGCCTTCGCGCCCGGCACAGCACTGGTGGGCGGCTTCTCGCTGGCCGCCCTGCGCAACATAGGACTTGAGACGCGCGACGGGACCACGATCCCCCACCTGCTCTACTTCGCGTATCAGGGCACCTTCGCCGTCATCACCGCGGCCCTCATTTCGGGTGCCATCGTCGAGCGTATGCGCTTTCGGGCCTACCTGCTCTTCATCGGATTGTGGAGCCTTATCGTCTATGCCCCGGTCGCGCACTGGGTCTGGGGCGGTGGTTGGCTGGGACGGCTTGGCGTGCTGGACTTTGCCGGTGGCACGGTGGTGCACATCACCGCGGGGACGGCGGCCCTCGTGGCGGCCTCAATGGTTGGCCCGCGTCGCGACTACGGCCGGCAGGCCTTCCTGCCGCATAACGTCCCGATGATGCTCACCGGCGCCGCGCTGCTCTGGTTTGGCTGGGTGGGATTCAACGGCGGGAGCGCACTGGCAGTCAACGGCGTGGCCGTGCAAGCCACCGTCAATACGATCCTGGCTCCAATGGCCGCTCTCGCCACCTGGCTGACCATCGACTTGGCCCGCAGCGGCCGCGCCACCGCAGTGGGCGCGGGGACAGCGATCGTCGTCGGCCTCGTCGCCATCACGCCAGCCTGCGGCTTTGTCAGCCCGCGCGCTGCCCTGGCCATCGGGGCGATCGCCGCCATTCCCTGCTACTTCGCCATCCTCAAGCGCGCCTCCACCCGGCTCGATGATTCGCTCGACGTATTGGGTGCGCACGGCACGGGCGGCATCACGGGCGCGCTCCTCACCGGCGTCTTTGCCAGCGCGGCCTGGGGCGGCACGGACGGTCTGATGCACGGCAACGCCGCACTGGTGGGCAAGCAGTTGCTCGGCGTCGTCGCCACCGTGGCCTGGACCGGGCTGGCCACGTGGGGCATTCTTGCCGCCATTCGCGCGGTGATGCCGCTGCGCGTTGGCGCGCGCGACGAAGCACTCGGCCTGGACGTGTGCGAACACGGCGAAGAGGGCTACACCGACGGCGAAGGCGCCATCCTCGTGCTGCAGAGCGCCGACGCCACTCCAACCGCCCCACTGCGCCGGAGCGCCTGATGAAACTGGTCGTTGCGATCATCCGCCCCGAGCGACTGAATGCCGTGCTCGAATCGCTCTACCGCGCCGAGGTGCGTGGGCTCACCGTCAGCAAGGTGCAGGGGCACGGCGGCGAGGTGGAACAGGTGGAGAACTACCGCGGCACGACGGTCAAGATGGATTTGCAGGCCAAGGTCCGCCTGGAGATTGGCGTATCCGAGTCATTCGTGACGCCCACCGTGAACGCCATCGTAGACGCAGCGCGAACCGGCGACGTGGGCGACGGCAAGATCTTCGTCCTCCCCGTGGAGCGCGTGGTGCGCATTCGCACCGGTGAAGAAGATCAGCTCGCGGTTACGCCCGAGGCGCCGGCTCCCTGATGCTTGCGGCTGATTCGCCCCCGCGATCAGCCTCACCATCGTGGCGCCACACTGCTACTGCCGTCAGCGTCCCCACACGCGCAACGCCGCCCGCATATGACATGCGGACGGCGTTGCGGTCTTTGACGCAGCGCGCACGACTCCGCGCGCGCTGCGAGTTCGTGGCGTTGCTAGTGGGCCGGCTGCTCGACCGCCGCAGCCGCTGGCGCGTCCACCGTCTGCACGGTGCGCGGCGTGCTGCCGGGGTGGAAGCCGATGACCTGCAGCATGACGAACCACGCGATCACGTACGCAATCGCGACCCAGTATCCGTGGCGCAGGTACTGCTTGGTGTTACGCGCCTCGGGGTACATGTTGGAAAGCGCCACGCCAGCCGACGAGCCGAACCAGATCATCGAGCCGCCGAAGCCCACCGCGAAGGCGAGGAAGCCCCAGTCGTAGCCACCCTGGGCGA
>JARIEY010000126.1 GCA_031127085.1 Gemmatimonadota bacterium
CCTCGAACCGCTCCCGGTCGTTGGACTGCACGACGCTCCACCCGTATCCGGCCGGGCCGGTCTGGTGCACCAGCAGCACCGCCGCAGCACCACGCGCCGCCGCCGTCTCAAACTTGTAGGTCCAGCGGCCATAGTACGTCATCGCCACGCCACCGAATGTCTTGGCGTCGAGACGCGTGCTGTCCTTGGGGTCAGGGACCGGCGGATCGCCAATCAGCATGATCACTGTCTTGCCGCGAATGTCGAGCCCCTTGTAGTCGTCCCAGCCGAGTTCGGGCGCCGAGATGCCGTAGCCTACGAACACCACCTGGGTGCCCGCGACGGATACGCGCTCCGTGGCCTGCTGCGACCAGGCGACGATATCCTCCAGCGGCGCGAGTGCGACGGGTGCGCCGCGCACGGTGAACGAGGCGGTGAGCGCGGACGTCGTGCCGATCATAGGCACCGGTTGAACGAACGTGCCGCCTTCCCCGGCCGGCGTCAGGCCGATCTCCGCGAAACGCCGCGCGAGAAAGGCAACCGTGGAGTCTTCGCCGGCCGTGGCAACGCCGCGGCCGAGGAACCGGTCGGAGGCGAGCTCGCGGATGTCGCGCAGGATGGCGTCCCCGTTCACCGAGCGCTCCGCGGCGCGCACCGCGTCGGCGAAGCGCGCCGTCGCCGCGCCGGTTGGGGCGGGACGCGTGGTCTTGGCCGGCGCACGGCTCGCCTGCGCGGAGAGTGCGACAGGAGCTGCGGCGAGCACGAGCGCGAGTGCGGAGAGAAAACGGGGGAAGCGCATGGCGGCGACCTGGTGTGAGGGATGCTCCCTGAAAGCTAGGCCGTCGGGGAGGCGGCGGCAGGCCGTCGCGCGGCGGCTCCCGCAGCACGACGCCGCGCCACCGCCGGTTGGAGGTGGCGCCACGCGCGTTCTCTGGCGATTTTTCGTGTGCGCGCCGCGTCCGTAGGTGTCGCGGCGCGCGAAGGACAGGTGGCAGAGCGGTTTAATGCTCCGGTCTTGAAAACCGGCGAACCGGCAACGGTTCCGGGGGTTCGAATCCCTCCCTGTCCGTCCTCGTTATTGCGGCGCGTCCAGCGCCTCGCGCACCATCAGGACCAGGTCCGACATCCCGAACGGCTTGCCGATGAAGCGCACCGACGTGTCCAACTCGCCGTCGGTCGACAGCACGTCGGCGGAGTAGCCAGACATGAAGAGGCAACGCAGCCCGGGACGACTGGCGGCAAGCCGTTCGCCCAACTGCCGGCCATTCATCCCCGGCATCACCACGTCGGTAATGAGCAGGTCGATCGGCGCCTCGTAGTTGGCCGCCACCGCCAGTGCCTCGTGCGGCGATGCCGCCTCGAGCACCCGATAGCCCTCGCGCTTCAACGCGCGCACGCAGAGGCTCAGGATGTTGGCCTCGTCCTCCACCACGAGGACGGTCGCTCGCACCGTCGCCGCCGCCGACTCCACCGCGCCAGGCGCGGCCGGAAGCACGCCGTCCGTCGCGACGCGCGGCAGATGGATGACGATGCTGGTACCCTTGCCCAGCGCGCTCTCCACCGTCACGTACCCGCCATTCTGCTTGACGATGCCGTAGACCATACTGAGCCCGAGGCCGCTCCCCTGCCCCACCCCCTTGGTGGTGAAGAACGGCTCGAACAAATGCTCCAGATCGTCCGCGGGAATTCCGGCCCCGGTGTCGCGCACCGTGAGCCGCACATACTCACCCGGCGGCATCCACGCGGGGGCCGCCCCGCGCGTCGTCACCTGTACGTTGCGCGTGTCGATCGTGATCATCCCCCGATCGACGCCCACGAGCGCATCGCGCGCATTCGTGACGAGATTCACCAACGCCTGCCCCACCTGCGCCGGATCGATGCGCACGCGCCACAGGTCGGGACCGGGATTCCAGATGAGCAACAGGTCTTCGCCGATCACGCGGCGCAGCATCTGCTGCGTGCTCTCGACGATCTCATTGAGATCCACGAGTTTGGGGCTCACCACCTCGCGGCGCGCGAACGAGAGCAACTGTCGCGTGAGCTGCGCCGAATGCGCCGCGGCGCGCTGAATCTCCAGCAGGTACTCGCGCACCGGGTCGACCGCCAGGAAGAGCGCCAGTTCGGTGTTGCCCCGAATGACCTGCAGCCGGTTGTTGAAGTCGTGCGCAACGCCACCAGCGAGCCGCCCCACCGACTCGAGCTTCTGCGCTTCACGCAGTTGATCCTCGAGCGCACGCAGTTCGGTCACGTTCCGGACGCTGGCGCGCACCCCCATCGGCCGGCCCGACCGGTCCGCGATGGGCTGCCAGGCCAGCGAGCCCCAACGCATCTCGCCCGTCTTGTGCTGCAGGCGAAACTCCAGGTTGTTCCCGCGCGATCCGGGCGTGACGGCGAGCGCGTTGCGCACGAGCGCGCGATCGGCGTCGTGCACGAGGCCGATGGGGAAGTTCCCCATCACCATCGCCTCGGCCACGGTGTAGCCGGTCATCTCCTCGACGGCGGGATTCACCCACATCAGCCGCCCGGCGGCATCCAGCCAGAGCTCGAGGTCGGCCGTGTAGTCGGCAATGGCCCGGAAGCGCTCTTCGCTGGCCCGCAGTGCCTCTTCGGCCTCTTTGCGATCGGTAATGTCGCTGACCGTCACCAGGAGCATCGCCTCGTTCTCGTACGGCTCGTGGCGGCGCGGGAGTAGCGTCGTGGCTTCCAGGCGCGCCGAGAAGCGCGAATGGTCAGCGCGCACGACGTCCACTTCCATCGTCTTGCCGTCGGGACTCTTGAACACGGCGCCAAAACGGGCGCGGAAGAGCGCCTGACCGTCGGCAGCCAGGAAGTCGGCGAAGGGGCGTCCAACCACCTGGCGCGACTCGTGGCGCACGAGGCGACAGAAGGTGTCGTTGGCGCGCTGGATCATTCCTACGTCGTCGAGAACCAGATAGCCAACCGGCGCATTGTGAAAGAGCCGGTAGGCAAACTCGCGCGAGCGCTCGAGCTCGTGCTGCGCTTCCTGGAGCTCGATGTTCTGAATCTCCAGTTCCACCTGATGCACCTGCAGTTCGTGCACCACCTCAAGCGCATTGTCGGCACTCAGTGACCCACCGCTCCCCGGCCCTTCCTTCAGCCGGGCCTCGGCCACCCGCCGCAGCTGGGCAATGCGCAGCGCCCGTTCGTCATTCATTTGGCCACCACCTGCTGCAACGTGCCCACGAGTCGCACCGCGTGCCCCGCCTCGTCGCGCTCGACCACGCGCCCCCGGTCCCGCACCGACACCCACACCCCCTGTGCCGACTCCACGCGATACGTCGCATCGCAGGCGCGATCCACCCCTTCCAGCAGACGGCGCATTGCTTCGTCGTGCGCCAGCCGGTCTTCCGGATGGATGCGTCCTTTCCAGAAGCCCTCGGTGGGCTCGAACTCGCCGCTCGCAAAGCCGAGGAAACTGAGCACCCGCGGGTCGAGATCGAGACGTCCGGTGGGGGCGTGCCACGCCCACCAGGCAAGCCCGGCGAGCGTGAGGGCCACATCGAGGCGCTCGTGCGCGACCACCGACGCCGCGGCGGCACGGCGCTCATCCGTGACATCGACGAACGTCGCATACACCCACTCCACCGGTCCGCCGCCCGCAGCATGCACCGGCACCGCGTTGATGCGGATCCAGCGCACCTCCTCCTTCTGCGGGTTGAAGACCCCCATCACGACATCGCGCACCGGCACGCCCGTGTGCAGCGCCACCATCGCCGGGTGTTCGTCACCGGGGAACGGCGTGCCATCGGTGCGTATCGCGCGCCAGCGAGGATCCAGCGACGTCACGCCACGCATTTGGTCGAGCGTCAACCCGAGGATTTCCTGGGCCGCCGGGTTGGCCATGATGATGCGACCATCCGCGTCCTGCTGCACACTGCCTTCCGTCATCGTTTCGTACAGCCGACGGAAGCGCGCCTCGCTGGCCGCCGCGGCGGCCTGCGCCCGCTTGTGAATGGAGAGATCGAGCACGCTGAACGTATAGCCGTCGCCCACCTGGTCGGCGTGCCACGGCGCCGCCGAGAGCAGCACCGGCACTGCCGTCCCGTCGCGCCGCATCCACTCCGTCTCGGTCGTCGCCACGCCGTGTTCGGCGAGCTGCGCTTCGAGCTCGTGCGCCACGCGATTGAACTCGGCGTCGGTGCGATACAGGAGGCGCATCCCCGACCCAACCAGTTCGTCGCGGGCATAGCCAGCTAGTTCGCAGGCACGATCGCTCACCTCGCGAATCGCACGCTCCGAAACGAGGCCGGCCCCGACCGGGAGCGCCAGGAAGAGCGAGGCCAGCCGCTCCTGTGACTCGGCGAGCGCGAACTGCGCCCGCTGCTGCGACGTAATGTCAATGAAGTTGACGACCACGCCGGCCGTCGTCCCTGGGCCGATGCGATACGGCAGCGCGCGCACCAGGAACCAGTCGCCGTCCGCCGAGCGCACCTCCTGCTCGGTGAGCGTGCCGGTGCGTTCGACGTCGCGCGCCATCTCCACGAGGTTCAGGCCGCCGAAGACGTGCGCGAGATGCTGCAGCGGCCGGCCAATGTCGCTCTCCAGCACCTTGAACAGCCGGTTGACGTCCGGCGTGAAACGACGGATCTCGAGGTTCTCGTCGAGGAACAGCGTCCCGATGCGCGTCGACGACATCAGGTTGTCGAGATCGTTGTTGAGCTGCGTAAGCTCGATGATCTTGCGCTGGTGCTCCACGTTGACGGTGTGCAGTTCCTCGTTGACGGACTGCAACTCCTCGTTGGTGCTCTGCAGTTCCTCGTTGCTGGCGAGCAGTTCCTCGTTGGTCGCCTGGAGCTCCTCGTTGGACGTCTCCAGCTCCTCGATGGTCGCCTGCAGGTTCTCGCGCACGAACTGCAGTTCCTGCTCCAGGTCGTGGATGCGCTGCTCGGCCTCCTCGGAGGCGTCGTACACCTGCACGGCGTCGGCCGGCGCGTCGGCGTTGGAGCGGGCCTGCATTTCCAGGAAGACGGCGCAGAGTGCGGGTTGCGACTTCTTGCCCGGGAGCGGCTTGATGCGCATCAGCACGCTGCGCGGCTCGGCGCCCACGGTCATCCGGATATTCGTGTAGCGCAGCTCCTCGCCCGACTTGAACACGCGCTGGAGCCCGGACGCGAGCGGAATGGCGAGGTCCTTCGCAGCCATCTTCGTGACGTCGTTCACCAGCTTGCCTGGCGAGAGGCGCACAAACCCTTCGGGATTCCCGACGATGTGCAGCAGCTCCATCTGCTCGCTGACGACAAGCGCGAGCGGGACGTAGTCGCCCGCCAGCGTCTGCAGGAAGCGGTCGAGCAGCCGTTCGTCTTCGGCGACCGCCGCCATGCGACTGAGGCGCGGACGGGCGCCGACGAGCCGCGGCTCCACCTTCAGCGCGAGCTCTGCGCGGTCGGCGCCAATGCGCCGCCGGCCGCGCGTGCGGTAGATCTTGTGCCGCAAGTGCAGCGGTTCGAACCAGTCCGCCAGTTCGCCGGTGGTCTCGCTCGTGCCGAGCACCAGCAGCCCGTTGGCGTTGAGCGAAAAGGCCGCCAGCTCGAGCACCTTGTGCTGCAACACCGGCTGCAGATAGATGAGCAGGTTGCGGCACGAGATGAAGTCGAGATTGGTGAACGGCGGATCCTTCACCAGGTTGTGCTGCGCGAAAACCACCATCTCGCGGATCGACCGGTCGATATGGTAGTGATCGTCCTTCCGGTGGAAGTACTTGGCGAGCAGGCGGGGGGAGAGATCAGCCGCGATGCTCTCTGGATAGACGCCGTTGCTCGCCCGCTGGATCGCATCGCGATCGATGTCGGTGGCAAAGATCTTGATCGTCAGCCGCTTGTTGAGGTTCTCCATTACCTCACGGCTCAGGATGGCCAGGGTGTAGGCTTCTTCGCCGGTCGAGCACGCCGCCACCCAGAAGCGCAGCTCGGCGCCATCGCGCGACTCAAAGAGCTCGGGCAGGTAATGCTCGGCCAGTTCGTCGAATACTTCGCGGTCGCGGAAGAACGACGTGACGCCGATCAGCAACTCCCGGTGCAGCGCGGTGACCTCGGTCCCCTGGTGCTCGAGCAGGTCGACGTAGTCGCGCAGCGTGTCCACCTGATTGACCGTCATCCGCCGCTCGATGCGGCGCACGAGCGTGCTGGGCTTGTAATAGGTGAAGTCGACGCGCGTGCGGTCGCGCAGCAGCGCGAAGATGCGCGTCATCCCCTCCTCGTCCGAGAGGATCACCGCGGGCCGGTCGATCGGGGCCGGCACGGGCGCCCGCACGAACGAGATCAGCTTGGCGGGCATCTCCTCCGCGGCTAGCACCACGTCGGCCAGCCCCGTGGCGATCGCCGAGCGGGGCATCCCGTCGAATCGCGCCGATTCCTCGCTCTGCACCATCACCATCCCGCCGGCTTCCTTGACGGCGCGAATCCCGCGGACACCGTCGCTGCCGGTGCCGGAGAGAATGATGGCGATGGACTGCTCCCCCTTGTCGTCGGCGAGCGAGCGCAGGAAGACGTCGATGGGCAGGTTGATGCCGCGCAGGTGATCGGGCTCGGTGAGAACCAGGCGCCCGTGGAAGATCGTGAGGTTCTTCTTGGGCGGAATCAGATAGACGCAGTTGGGCTCGACCACCATCCCTTCTTCCGCGCGGCGCACCGGCATTTCGGTCCGCTTGGAGAGGAGCTCCACCATCATGCTCTTGTAGTCGGGCGACAGGTGCTGCACGACGATGTACGCCATGCCACTGTCTGGTGCGAGCCTCGTGAAGAGCGCTTCGAGCGCCTCGAGTCCGCCGGCCGACGCGCCGATGCCCACGTAATAGCGCGGCTCGGCCCCCACATCTGTAGGCGTGGCCACGGCTGGCGGCAGCTCAGGGCTGCCAGCGGAGGGAGAATCGTTACTCAGTTGACTACGCCTCCAGCGGCGCACGAGGCGCCACCGTCCACACGTGACCCGTTGCAGGGGCCCTGTTGCAGGGACCCTCATAGATGCCGTCCCAAACGATGCTTCAACGTCACCGCCGCGATATGCGTTTGTCGATAGTTCTGCTCCCACCTCTTTCGTCAGGGATTCCCCCATGCATTTCAGGATCCGTTCAGCATCGCGTTTGGCCTGGGCGGGAAGCCTCGCCCTCGCGGCGTGGACGTCTGCCGCCTGCACTCCGGCGGCTCGCCAAGGCTCGGCCCAGGCACCGGCTCCTGCGTCCGACCGCACCGCGGCGGCAGCGCCTGCCGCGTCTGGTGCGGCCTCCGCCGCGTCGCCGCGCCCTGCCGGGGGTGGCCGGGGTTTTCAGGGTGCGATGGATTCCACGCGGGCGCGCCAGCTCTACGTGAGCAACGACCCCAAAGACCTCCCCCGCTCCGACTTCGCGGCGCAGCAGCGTGACAAACAGCGCACCGACAGCATCTACGCCGCGCGGTTTGCGGGAGTCGCCGAGTTCAAGAAGGTGACCTACAAGAGCAGCGCGGACGGGATGGAGATTCCGGCCTACCTGTTCGCGCCGCTCACCAAGCGCGGCGCCAAGGGACACGCGGCCATGGTCTGGGTGCACGGCGGCGTACACGGCGACTGGGGGGCCAACATGTTCCCCTTCGTGAAAGAGGCCGTGGAGCGCGGCTATGTGATCATCACGCCGGACTACCGGGGAAGCACGGGGCACGGCGAGGCGCACCACATGGCCATCGATTACGGCGGTGCCGAGGTCGACGATGTGCTTTCCGCCCTGGACTACCTGAAGACGCTCCCCTACGTGGATATGGAGCGCGTCGGGATGATGGGATGGAGCCACGGCGGCTTCATCACGATTCTCAATGCGACGAAGCCGTCGACGCCGATCAAGGCCGGCGCGGCGATGGTTCCGGTCACGAACCTGATCTTCCGGCTGTCGCTCAAGGGGCCGAGCTATCAGCGCAACTACGCGGCGGAGCCGACGATTCGCGGCCTGCCCTTCGAGAAGGTTGACGAGTACGTCAAGCGCTCGCCGCTCTATCACATCGAGAATCTCAACATCCCGCTGCTGGTGCACGTCTCGACGAACGATCTCGACGTCAACTATGTGGAAGACCAGCAGATCGTCTGGAAGCTGCGCGCTCTCAAGCCAGATCTCGCCGAGACCAAGATCTACGTCGATCCGCCGGGTTGGGGGGCGTCCGTGGGGCACGCGTTCAACCGGCGCGTGGACCCGGTGACGCTGCAGCGCGATGACACCCCGGAGCAGATCGACTCGTGGAACCGCACGTGGACGTTTTTCGAGTGGCACCTGCGGCCGTATGAAGACCGGTCGAGGGCACTGGCCGTGCCGAGAACCCGGCCTTAAGAGAGACGACAGAGAAACAACAGAGAGACAACAGAGAGACAACAGAGAGACTACAGACAGACGGGAGAAATCCTGCATCCGTAGTATCTCTGTTGTCTTTCTGTATTTTGTCTGTTGTTTCTCTCCCTTTACTTATATTCCCACCCGCTCCATCTTTCTATTTCTGCGCCCCTTGGGCGCTGGGAGACGTGGCCGAGAGGCTGAAGGCAACGGTTTGCTAAACCGTCATACGGGCTTAAACCTGTATCGAGGGTTCGAATCCCTCCGTCTCCGTTGAGCGGGTCTGCTGGGTGCGTCCCGGTAGGCCCGCTTGGCAATTGCCCGCGCTCCGCTCCCAGCCGCGCGTCTTCCGTCTTCCGTCCGCCATCACCGTGACTACTCCTCGCCTCCGCTTCGCCCCCTCGCCCACCGGCTACCTCCACGTCGGCGGGGCGCGCACGGCGCTCTTCAACTGGCTCTATGCGCGCCGGCACGGCGGCCAGTTCCTGCTCCGCGTCGAGGACACCGACAAGGCGCGCAGCACGGACGAGTCGACCCGCGCCATCTTCGAGGGGTTGCAGTGGCTTGGCCTCGACTGGGATGAGACGGTCGTCTATCAGGGAGCCAGCGTCGACCGGCATCGCGCTGATGCGGAACGGATGGTGGCCGACGGCCACGCCTACCGCTGCTTCTGCAGCGCCACCGACATCGACGCGCGCCGCAAGGAGGCCGAGGCGGCCGGCGGCTCGTTCAAGTACGATCGGCGCTGCGACCTGCTCGACCGCAACGAAGTGGCGGCCCGCGTCGCCGCCGGCGAGCCCAACGTCGTTCGCTTCCGCGTCCCCGAAGGAAGCACGGGCTGGACGGATCTCGTACACGGCGACATCAGCTTCCCCAACAAGGACATCGAGGACTTCGTCGTCCTGCGCTCCGACGGCACGCCCATCTACAACATGGCCGTCACCAGCGACGACATCGCGATGCGCATCACGCTGGTGATGCGTGGCGACGACCACATCTCCAACACTCCCAAGCA
>JARIEY010000127.1 GCA_031127085.1 Gemmatimonadota bacterium
TGAAGTATCTCAAGCAGCGCGCCTACAACCACAGCCGCGGCCGCTCGCATTACGATGACGTCTTGTCGCGGCCGGACCCGACGGATCGTGACGAGCTCTAATGAAGTGAGGCGGGGGCTGGTAAGCTGAACGAACCGGGCGCCATAGATCAGTTTATTGCTTTAAACTATACTAACGGCTATTATAAGATTAGTTTAGCTCGCAAGCTGATCTATGGCACTTCGTTCGATCAGGCCTTCAATGGCGGAGTAAACCATTGCCAGGAAAGTACTTGGAGCTACTCTGGCCAGCTGATCTTGCGGGAGGGGTGCCCCGGAAGCACGCCGCGGCGTGCCGCTATATGATGCACGTCCCCGATCCACTGTCGGCCATCGACCTGCAACTCGACGCCGACGCGGTTGGTGCTGTCTCGGAAGCGGAGCAGTCGGTACGGGATTTGAACGACACGCAACATCCGGCGCTCGAGCCGCTCGCGTGGCTCCTGCTGCGTACCGAGTCGATTGCGTCGTCAAAGATTGAGGGCATGCAGGTTGATGCGCGTCATCTCGCGCGAGCCGAGGCGAAGCGTTCACTCGACAAACGCATTGGGCCGGAAACAGAGCGCGTGCTCGCGAACATCGGTGCGATGCAGATGGCGATCGACACCGCGACTCATGCGGGGCCCCTCACCGTCGCGCACCTCTCCGCCGTGCATCATCAGTTGATGGCTGGCGACATCAACTACCATGCGCCGGGTGAAGTGCGAACGCGGCAGAACTGGATTGGCGGAAACAACTACACACCATGCGGGGCCGACTTCGTGCCACCGTCGGCTGATCGAGTGCCAGCCCTGCTCGATGACCTGTGCGCGTATGTCGCACGCGACTCCGAGTCACCGTTGGTTCAGGCCGCGCTGGCGCACGCCCAGTTTGAGACAATTCATCCATTTGCCGACGGCAATGGGCGCACGGGGCGCGCGCTCATTCATATCGTGCTGCGCCGCCGCGGGCTCGCCCGCACGTTCGTCCCGCCCGTCAGTCTTGTCTTCGCTGCGCATCGGCACAGGTACATCGACGCGCTGATGCGGTTCCGCGATGGCGATGTGGCGGCGTGGATCGTGCACTTTGCCAATGCGACCACCCACGCTGCCCGAACGGCCACGCGCTACCTGCAGCAAGTGGATGCGTTGCGCGCGTCGTGGCGCGAACAGCTGCGTGCCTATCGTCCGGTGCGCGCCGACGCCGTTGCGTGGCAGATCATCGATCAACTCCCTGCGCAACCGATTGTCACCGGCCCGGGTCTCGTGCAATCGACGGACCGCACAAAGGCTGCGGTGTCGCAGGCCATCGACGACCTGTGTGCGGCGGGGATTCTCCAATCGGCAAGCGAGCACAAGCGCAATCGTCTCTACGAAGCGCCGGAGTTGATGGCACTGCTCCGGTCGTTGGAGCTGGAAGGTTGACCACATCAGCCGCCGCCGTCCCTCTACCGCGCTTCTTCCGACACGCCACTGTGCACTCTGGTTGCCCCGGACATCACCAATGACCGACTTCTTGCTTCCCGCCGTCGCCGGCGCGGCCATTGCCGCACTGGTCGTCTACCTCCTGATGCGTCGCGCCAGTGTGGCGAGCACCGGCGCCGATCCGGCGGTTGCCAAGCTGCAGGCCGAACTGGCCGGCGCGCAGGGGCGCATCGCCGAACTCGACCGGGGGCGTGACGCGTTGCAGGGCGAGATTGCTGCGTTGCGCACGCAACTGGAACAGGCAGTCGCCGCCCGCGCGGGGCTCCAGGCGTCGCTCGACGCCGAACGCCGGCAGTCAGGCGAGAAGCTGGCGCTGCTCCAGTCGGCGCGCGACGAGATGACCAACCAATTCAAAGTGCTCGCCGCCGAGATCATGGAAGAGAAGAGCACGCGCTTTGTGGAGGTCAATCAGCAAGCCATCACCACGCTGCTGACGCCATTCCACGGCGACCTGGTGGGGCTGCGCGAGAAGGTGAATCAGGTGCATCTGGCCGACGCCACCGACCGCGCCGCGCTCAAGGAGCAGCTGCGGCTGATCACCGAGGCCACCGAGCACCTGCACGATGACGCCAACAACCTGACCAAGGCGCTCAAGGGCGACGCCAAGGTGCAGGGAGACTACGGCGAAATGCTGCTCGACCGGATGCTCGACTCGGTGGGCTTCGTGGAGCCGACCAACTACACGCGGCAGGGGTCGCAGTACGATGACGAGGGGAACCGGCTGATCCCCGACGTCGTGGTGCATCTCCCCGGGGAGCGTCATCTGGTGGTGGACTCGAAGGTGAGTCTCACGGCCTATGTGGATCTGGTCGCCGCCGACTCCGAGAGCGCCCGCGCCGGCGCGCTCAAGCGACACATCGACTCCGTCTACGCCCACATCAAAGAACTCTCGGCCAAGAACTACCAATCGCTGTACGGACTCTCAGCGATCGACTTCGTCATCATGTTTATCCCCAACGACGGGGCATTCCTGGCGGCGATCACGGGCGACGGGGAGATTCCCGCCGAGGGATGGAAGAAGAACGTGCTGGTGGTGAGCCCCAGTACGCTGCTGTTCACGCTGCGCACCATCGCGCACCTGTGGCGTCAGGAGGCGCAGGCGCGCAACGCGATGGAGATAGCGAAGCGCGGCGGGCAGCTGTACGACAAGTTCGTCGCCTTCGCGCAGGACCTGCTCGAGGTAGGCGCCCAGCTCGACAAGGCGCGCGGCGCCTTTGACGACGCGCGCAAGAAGCTCAGCACCGGCAATGGCAATCTGGTGGGGCAGGCGGAGAAGCTCACCAAGCTGGGCGTCAAAGGGCAGAAAGCGATGCCCAAGGAGCTCGCGGAACTAGCCGCAGACGACGAGAGCGACGAGCCGCCCGCGCTTGCGGCGGGCGGCTGAGGTCAGGGTGCTGCGCGTTCGGGGATGACAATGAGTGTCTGCACCCCCGGGAAAAACGTGAGCCCATCGCGCCGCGGAATGTCCTCGTCCCACGCGGGAACCATCGCCACGCGCGCGGTGCCGCTGCGGACGCTGAGCTTTCCCTGCCACTTGTTCAGGTAGCCGCGCATACCCTTGTACCCTTGGCCGCGGCCGTGGTCGGGGAAGTGGCTCGTCCCCTGTATCACTTCAAGCTCGAGCGCTATTCCGTCGTCCCAGCGCTCGCAGGTGTGCCGTCGCTCGTCGTGCGCGAGCCTGTCGCGCATCGTGAGTCCCGCGTGGCTGACGGCAATTTGCACGACGCTCCGGTCAAGACGCTTCTTCCAGTTGAAGTTCTGTACACAGACCCAGCCGCCGCGCCCCGCGTGCTCCACAATCTCTTGGCACGCTTCGGACAAGGTCATGGCAAAGCCCAGCACCGCGCGCGACTCAAGGTGCAGGTTCTGCGTGAGGATGTGGGCGGCCTTGTCTTTCACGCGCTCAACCACGGTGTGCACATCGTCCGAGCGCGACACCTGCGTGATCTCCAGCAGGGTACCGCTTTCGCGTTCCTCGCGCATTACAGGGACGTGGCCGACCAGCTCAAAGAGATCGGCGGCGTATTCGAAGAACCGGGCGCGCGCCCAGTAGGCCAGGGTGTCCTCTTTCTCCGGGACGAGCAGTGTCGCGCGGGTCTGGAACGTTTGCCCCAGCGTAAGCAGCGCCGTCAGCCCGTACGGCGATGCCCACGTGGTAAAGCGTGCGTCCACAAAGACGCGCGCATCGGGCGGCAGCACGGCCAACTGTTCGAGCACCTGCTCGAAGGTCTGATCGTCGAGCGATGAGGGGATGGTGATGACGTTCATAGAGATGCGTTGGGTGTGTGCTTCCGATCAGCAGGCCTGTGGACGGTTTGCAGAGCCAACTGTCGGGTGAGGGGCAGGCGAACGGATGGCGATAAGCGCCGACATTCGATGCTGACTGCACGAAAACGATGAGGGGGCTTCTCCCTGTACGGTGAACGTTGATGGCGTGATGCGATTTGTCGCCCGCGCCGCTTCCTCCGTACAGCGATGCCTCCTTTGCAAAAGGTAGCACTAAGTGCTACCCTATGTGTTGATGAACGCCTGCACGCAGGTGTTCGTGACGACGTGGTGTGCCGTTCGAGCGCGGCGGGTGGGCATCCGTTCGACCGAGCTGTGCAGGCTCGCTCGCGAATGCGCGTCCGGACTCTCCGTGCGGCTCGGTGCACGGTTGTTCAAGAAGCGACTGCACGGGAATCAGCATCGCGCCATCATCGTGGGAGCAGGCGGGGGACGGTGGGTCTACGTCTTTCTCTTTGCGAAGCACGATCAGGCCGATCTCACCACGCCTGAGCTTGTGGCATTTCGCAAGTTGTCGAAACACTACGCCCGCCTGTCGACCACGCAGTGGGCCGCGCTGGTCGATGCGGGCGACCTCCGGGAGATCGATTGTGGCCGTCAAGTACAGGAGCACCGCGTTTGAGGCTGTCCACTCGTCGGCTCGCGCGCTGCGTCGCATCGGCGCGATCAACAAAGAGACGATGCGCGAGTTCGACGCGTCGTGCCTTGCGCCGCTGCCGGTCTTCGCGCCGCGCGAGATCAAACGTCTTCGTGAACGTCAACGTGTCAGCCAGCCCGTCTTCGCGCGCTACCTGAATACAAGCGAAAGCACGATTGCCAAATGGGAAACCGGAGCGAAGCGCCCGAGTGGCATCGCGCTCAGAATGCTGGCATTGGTGAAGAAGCACGGTCTCGCTATTTTCGCGTGAGTGCCGTCAGTTCGGCCTCCCACAGGCCGATACGCGCGAACTCATCACGCGCCTCCTCCCGCAGCGCGCGCCACGACGGCGCCACGCGCTGGGCGCCGCCGTCAAAATCGAGCTGCTCCCGCGTGCCGACCTCGGCGCGCACCGCAGCCATCGACGGGCACGCAGCGAAGTATTCGGGGGCGAAGGCGAGGCAGGCGTCGAGCACGGCATCGGGGCTCGTGGGCCCTTCGGGAATGATCGTGCGCACGTTGCCGAGTGGCGTGAGCGCACGGTTGTGGTAGCTGGGCTCCATCCACATCCGGCTGCCAACGCCGACGAGAATCATGAACTCCACGGGACTCACGCCATCGGACCCCATATATCCGCCCGCGCCGCCTACGACGTACAGCTTATAGATGCCCGCCATGTGACCCGTCCTTGGAAGTGTGTGAGTCGTTCCTAGTTGCCGTCGCTGGTCCCCCAGCGGAATCCCATCGCCGCCACGCGCGCGACGAAATCGGCCGTCTCGAGCTCCTCGTCGCCAAACGTCCGCCGCAGCTTCTCGAGTGCCAGGTCGCACTCGGCGCGCCCGGCAGACGTTACGGTGTAAAAGACGAGGGCGCTTACGCCGGCCAGCTGTGCGGCGACCACCTGCAGCAGCGTCATCAGCACGCGGTTCCCGCCGAACGCGCCGCATCCCCAGTAGCCCGTGTGTACAACCACGGGGGCGTTGCCAGGCACCGTGCTTGTGATCACGGCGGCACGGAATGCGCTGTAAGCCGTGACGAGCACGAACTCGATGTCCTTCGGGTGGTAGCGGCCGCTCATCCCGTACGGCGCGGCCATCGCGATGATGTTGGAGCGCGTCGGCGGATCGATGCGCGTAGTGGCCCGCCGCACGGCGTCCACCGAGGCGCTGCCGAACGCGCGTCCGTACAAGCCTGCCGGACGTCCTTCCGCCGCGTTGGCATCCACCGCCACTTGGCAGCGGCGCTCTGCCCCAATCACCAGCACGGGGGTGGGGCGGTAGCGCTTGGACATTGTGCCGATGTTGAGTTTGCGATGTTTGAGCGCTTCGCGCAGCGCGCCGAGCACCGGGTGTTCGGCCACCTGCATTTCGTCCTGTGCAAAGAGCGCCGATCCATAGGCGCCGAAGAGGTTGGGATCGGCGAAGTTCACGTGCCACTCGAAGGCATTGGCGAGGGCGCTGGGCACGTAGTCGAAGATCCCTTCGTGCACATCGACACGCGCGACGGCGAGCGACGGCACGACACGTGCGGGAAGCGCGAGTTCCGGCCATTGCGCGTACGCAATGCGTCCGCGGTGCTTGCACCCCGTGGGGCAGGCGATGTCGAAGACCACCTGTTTGTTGCGGTCGTGCAGCACCGGCGGGTGTTCGGCCATGAGTTGCTCGGCGTCAAAGACGAGCGACTCCAGCGGAACGTCCGGTGACACGAGCGACGTTGGCGTTGGCGGTGACTCCCGCGGCGGAAGACCGGTGGACTCAGAACGCGTCATCTTGCTCTCGTGCCTCCGCTTCTTCGTCGCGCTGAAGCTTTGAGTATCGGGGGATGTTGAGCATCGGCCAGCGGATCTCGTGCAGTCCGTGACGGTGGAACGACGAGTACTCCAGCACGCCCGGGCCCCGCAGGCCGTAGACCTGCTGCAGCGTTTTCACCAGAAACTGCGCCACGCCGCGGACGCGCCGCGGCCACTGCCGGTAGAAGTTGGGCGATCCCACGACGTCGCGCCCCATCCAGTTGAGGAGCGCGGCCTCACCGTCCGTTTCGTTGGGTGGCAACCACCCCAGCTGCACGGCGCGCGCGAAATGCTGTTCGTCGAGGAGGTAGGTGGGCGGCCCGATGTACTGGTTGCTCACCGCTTCGAGAAAGTACGACTCCTCCACGCGCATGAGCTGCACGAAGACATTGGCGTCGATGCGGCAGAGGATGAGGATCTCGTCCTCCTCAATGGCGTCGATCGCCGTTTGGAGGTGGGCGGCGAACCGCATCCACGGGTTCTTGCGGGATAATCCAGCAGGTGAGCGCGGGCGTTCAACCGGTTGCTGCGGCATAGGATCTCCGAAGGGTCTGTATAGAAAGATGTGGGGGGCAACTGACAGTGCAGGCTGGGGATAGGCGCGAGAGTAGTCATCTGTTTGTATATAAATATCCGGATACAATCAGAGGATTTCCCTTCCCCCTCCCCATCCCACACCCTGCTCCCTTCCCCTTCCCACACTCTGCTCCCTTCCCCTTCCCACGATGTGGGCACCAGCGATTGTCACGCCCACGCCTTACTATCTCTCCATGCCCAGCGCCAAGCGTCCCGCCAAAGTCCAGCGATGGATCGACCTGATCACCGCGTTGCTCCGCCACGCGGCGCCGATCTCCTTTGACACGCTCGCGCACGAAGTGCCGGCCTACTCCAACGAAAATCAGGGGCACGCCGCGCGCATGCGGATGTTTGAGCGCGACAAGGACGAGTTGCGGCTATTGGGTGTTCCCATCGAATCCGTGGAAGGCGACGACGGGCAGCCGAGTTCGGCGTATGTCCTCAAGACGCGCTCGTTCTATCTGCCGTACGTGTCGCCGTCGCCCGACGGATTGGTGCACACGCAGCCGAATCGGCCGCAGGGCCCTGGCTATCAGGGACTGCCGGTGCTCGCCTTCGCCCCCGATCAACTGGCGATGGTCGCACGCGCGGCGGCCCGCGTGCAGCAGATGCGTCACGCATCGCTTGCGGCCGACGCCGCCACAGCGATGCGCAAACTGTCCTTTGACGTGTCTTTTGCCGAGCACGATGCGCGCGAGGTGCAGCTCTCGGCCTTCCGCGCCACCGATGCGCAGGTACTGGACGCGCTCGACCACGGGGTGCGGCGTCGCAAACACGTGACGTTCGACTACCGCTCCATCGAGCGCGACGTGCTCGCCGAGCGACAGGTGTCACCGTATGGCCTGCTCTTCATCTCTGGCATCTGGTATCTGCTGGCGCACGATGAGGCGGCCGATGCCCTGCGACACTTCCGGGTGAGTCGCATCAGCAATGTGCGCGTCAACTCCGCGCGCGCGCAGTCGCCGGACTTTTCGCTTCCTGCGGGCTTTGACTTGTGGGCGCACGCCGAGTCGCGGCGCGCGTGGGAACTGGGCGATGGCGACGCGACCACGGTAACGGTGCACTTCGAAGCGACGAGTGCCTATGCGGTAGCCGGCGCCGAGCTTGGCGAACCGGCCGACGATGACTGCCGCACCTTTGTGGTGCGGCGCCCCGAGGCCTTCGTACGCTGGCTGCTGTCGTTTGGCGGCGCGGCGCGTCCGCTCGCCCCGGCGTCCATTGTGTCGGCGTGGACGGCGCTCGCGCGCCAAACCGCCGCGCAGTATCAGGAGGCGTCATGACGAATCCCATCGGCGCGCCGCCGCCACCACCGCCCACGGTGGACGATGCCGCGGCACAGCTGCGTCGATTGCTGCTCGCGCTGCCCGCGCTCGCCGACGGTGAACCGCACCCGATCACGGACGTTGCGGCCATCGCCGGTTCGTCGGAAGACGCGGTGGCGCGCGACCTGCGCACGCTCGTCACGCGCTACGACAACGATCCGGGCGGATTCATTGAAGGGGTGCAGCTGGCGTTCGGCAGCGACACGGTGCGTCTGCGCTCCAAGCTCTTTCGCCGTCCGATGGGACTCACGCCCGCCGAGTTGGCCGCACTCGAACTCGGGCTCGCCGCGCTGCAGCGCGAACTGCCGCCGCACGAGAGTGCCGTGGCCAAGAAGGCGCGCGAGCGAATTGCGAAAGCGGCACCAGGTGTGGCGCAGAGCAAACCGCGACGCGCGGTGCATGCAGCCACGCCGACCACCGCCGACGCCGACGGCCTGCATCTGAGCCGCCTGCGCGACGCGATCAACGCCGGCAGCAAGGCGAAGATCGTCTATCGCTCCGGAAACTCACCGGTGGGTGCCGAGCGTTCGGTGCACCCGTATGGGCTGGTGCACGACAAGCACTGGTATCTGGTGGCATTCTGCGAGAAGGCGAGTTCCATACGCATCTTCCGGCTCGACCGCATGCTCGACGTGACGGTACTCAACGACGCGGCCGACATTCCCGATGGCGTGGCGCTGGAAGAGACGCTGCATCACGGCCGCGCGCTCGTGACACAAGCCGAAGAGCACCTGCGGGTGCGCTACAGCGCGGCCATTGCGCGCTGGATCACCGAGCACGAAACATCGCAGGCGCAGGACGACGGCAGCGTGATCGTGGACCATCCCCTGCTCGACGACGAATGGGCGGTGCGCCACGTGCTGCAGTACGGCCCCGACGCGGTGGTGTTGGCGCCAGCGCGCATTCGCACCCTTGTGGCAGAGCGTCTGGCGGCAATCATCGCGTCGTAGCAACGCAACTTGTACGCCCTAAGCGCCGCGCCACGCCCGCAGACGGGCGACGAGTACGGCAACGTCCACCGTTGAGTTGACGGGCGCGCTTGTCCCGGCCGGGAGCGCGAGCAGCGCAAACGACACCTCCTGTGCGCCGCCGATCGCGCGTACCGCGTCGGTGTACACCGCCG
>JARIEY010000128.1 GCA_031127085.1 Gemmatimonadota bacterium
TCTGTACTATCTGCCCTTCAAGTCGGGCGGGCGTTCCAACTACCCAAACGTGAAGTACCTCCCGGTGGCCGCCACGGCCGATAGCGCCTGGCTTGCCGCGCTGGAAGCGGCCGGCGCGGTGCCCGGGGCGGTGCCGGCCGCGGTGGTGGAACGGTTTGAGGCGGTGGACTCGCTCAACAGCTTCGCGCCGATGGAAGTGATTGCCACCGACGCAGAAATGGCGCCGCTGGAGGCTGCGCATCCGGGTGAGCCGTACCTGCTGTTCCCGGAAGATCGCGTGCACTCCATTCGCATGCGGAACCAGTTGCCGCTCCGGTGGGTGCAGCGCGGGCCCAGCCTGCGGTTCGAAGACACGGCCCGCCGCGGCGAGTTTCTGGCGTTTCAACTGGGTGTGTACGCGCGGACGGCGGTGCACAACGTACGCCTGACATTCAGTGCGCTCCGCAACGGTGCCGCGGTCATTCCGGCGTCGGCGCTTACGTCGATCAACGAGGGTGGCACCAACTGGGACGGCTCGCGGCTCATCAAGCGCGTGGATGTTGCGGCGGGCGCCGTGCAGGCGATGTGGTGTGGCGTAGATGTCCCTGCTGACGCCGTGCCCGGCACGTATGTCGGGACGGTCACGGTGGCCACCGACGGCACGGCGCCGAAGACCATCGCGCTGGCCATTACGGTGCGCGCCAACGCGGTGGTTGCGGGAGGGGCCAACGAGCCCGAGAAGCTGACGCGACTCAAATGGCTGAACTCCACGCTGGGGCAGCGCAATGACGTGATCGCGCCATACACGCCGATTGTGGTGAGGGGCAACACGCTGCAGATCCTTGGGCGCACGCTCACGCTCGACCGCAATGGGCTGCCGGCCCGCATCGCCACGCACTTCACGCCCGAGATGACCGGGATTTCCGCGCGGGCCAACCCCGTCGTTGTGGCTCCCGTGCGGCTGCAGGCTCTCGTCTCTGGGAAGGGGAAGGGAGCAGGGTGTGGCGACGGGGAAGGGGAAGGGTGCTTCCCCGAGCGCGTTGCGCGGGCGCTGCGGTTTACCCACGTCTCCCCGGGGACGGTGTCGTGGGAGGCGACGACGGACGCGGGGGCGTACGACCTCGTGGTGCGCGGCACGCTGGAGTTCGACGGCTTCCTCAACTACGAGATGCGGTTGCGCGCCAAGTCGGCGCTGGCGCTCTCTGACGTACGGCTCACGATTCCCTATGCGCGTGCGGCGGCTACCTACGCGATGGGGCTCGGCCTCAAGGGGCAACAGCGCCCGGCATCGTTCGACTGGACGTGGGATGTGGCGAAAAAGAATCAGGACGGCGCCTGGCTGGGCGGTGTGAATGCGGGGCTCTACTTCTCGCTGCGCGCCGAGAACTATGTGCGTCCGCTGAACACCAACTTCTACCTGCAGAAGCCGCTGCTGCTGCCGCCTTCGTGGGGCAACGGTGGCGCGGGGACCGTCAGTTGGCGCGAAGAGGGGAACGCCGTGATGGTGCGCGCGGCGAGCGGCGCGCGCACGCTGGCCGCCGGCGACTCGCTGCGATTCGACGTGCGCTTCCTCGTGACGCCGTTCCACGCGCTCGATCCCGAGGGGCAGTGGGCGCGGCGGTTCTACCACAAGTTCTCGCCGCTCGACACCGTGACTGCGGCCGGCGCGACGGTGGTGAACATCCATCACGCCAACGCGCTGAACCCGTGGATCAACTACCCCTTCATCGCGCACGACACGATGAAGGCGTACATCGACGCGGCACACGCGCGCGGATTGGACGTGAAGATCTACAACACCGTGCGCGAGCTGTCGAACCACGCGTACGAGACCTTTGCCCTGCGCTCACTCGGGCACGAGGTGTACTCGCCGGGCGCCGGTGGCGGCTATGCCTGGCTGCAGGAACACCTCGTCGACGACTACATCGCCGCCTGGTTTGTGCCGGAGATCCGCGACGCCGCCGTGGTGAACAGCGGGATGAGCCGATGGCACAACTATTACATCGAGGGGATCAACTGGCTGGTGCGCAACGTCGGCATCGACGGACTCTATCTCGACGATGTGGCGTTTGATCGCACTACGATGAAGCGCGTGCGGCGCATGCTGCGGCAGGAGGGACGGCCTGGCATCGTGGACCTGCACTCGGCAAACCAGTACAACGAGCGCGACGGCTACATCAACAGCGCGATGCTGTATATGGAACTGTTCCCGTATCTCGATCGGCTCTGGTTCGGTGAGTACTTCGACTACGAAAAGAGCCCGTCGGACTTCTGGTTGACCGAGGTCAGCGGCATCCCGTTCGGGTTGATGGGCGAGATGCTCGAGGGAGGCGGCAATCCGTGGCGCGGGATGGTCTTTGGAATGACCAACCGTATGCCGTGGTCGGCGGCCGCCGACCCGCGTCCGCTCTGGAAGCTGTGGGACGCGTTCGGTGTGAAGGGGTCAACCTTGCTCGGCTGGTGGGCGCCGTCGGTGCCTGTGCGGACTGGGCGGGACGACGTGAAGGCCACGGTCTATCGTCGCAACGGCCGGTCGATGGTCGCGCTCGCCAGCTGGGCGCCGACGCCCGTGCGCGTGACGCTCGCCGTTGACTGGAAGGCGCTGGGGCTCGACGCGGCGCGCGCGGTGTTCGAGGTTCCCGCAATCGCCGGGATGCAGAGTGCGCAGTCGCTCGCGCCGGGCGATGCCATCGACGTCGCGCCGGGCAAGGGCATCATCCTCATCATCAAGTGACCCCGATGCAGCGCACGATTGGCACGGCGGCGACGTCGCTGGTGCTGGCGGCCAGCAGTCTGACGGTTGGGAATGCGACCTACGCTCGTCTGGCGGCCCAGAGCGCGCCGGCGGCCGCGCCACGGGCGGCGGTGCAGGCGCCAATGCCGGCGCGGGCAGCCGCGCCGCGCGGTGCGGCGCGCATCCGCGAGACCACGCTCACCTTTCCGACGTACCCCTTCGACGATCCCAATCCTATCCCGGTCGTCGGCCGCATCTATCCGTACTTCCGGTTTGACGGCTTCAGCGCGACCAGCGCCCCCAAGGCGTGGCAGGTGGTGGAGTTGGAGAACGAATATATCCGCGTGCTGATTCTCCCCGAGATCGGGGGAAAGGTCTGGGGAGCCACGGAAAAGCGGTCGGGCCGGCCGTTCATCTACTACAACCGCGCGGTCAAGTTTCGCGACATCGCGATGCGCGGTCCGTGGACGAGCGGCGGCATCGAGGCCAACTACGGCATCATCGGCCATACGCCCAACGTGTCGACGCCGGTGGACTACGTGGTGCGCCGCAACGCCGATGGCAGCGTCAGCTGCATTACCGGGGCGCTCGACCTGCTGACCAACACCACGTGGCGCGTGGAGACCCGTCTCGCCGCCGGCGAGGCGGCGTTTACGACGACCTCCACCTGGTACAACGGTTCGTCGCTCGAGGAGCCGTACTACCACTGGATGACGGCCGGCATCCCCGTGCAGGGCACCCTACAATACGTCTTCCCTGGCACCAGCCAGATTGGCCACGACGGTGAACGGGGCGAATGGCCGGTGAACACCGCGCTGTCACGCGACGTGAGCTGGTACGAGAAGAACGACTTCAAGGGGTACAAGTCGTATCACGTGACTGGCGGTGCGGCCGATTTCTTTGGCGCGTTCTGGCACGACCAGAACTTCGGGATGGCGCGCGTTGCGCCGCGCGACGAAAAGCCGGGCGGCAAGATCTGGATCTGGGGGCTGTCTCGTCAGGGGATGATCTGGGAAGACTTACTGACCGACCGCGACGGCCAGTACTCAGAGTTGCAGTCGGGGCGGCTCTTCAACCAGTCCGCGGAAGGGAGCACGTTTACGCCCTTCAAGCACCGCGGGTTTGCACCGCGGGTAGTGGACCGCTGGACGGAACGATGGATGCCGGTGGTGGGAACCAAGGGATTCGTCGTGGCGAGCGCCGCGGGAGCGCTCAACGTCACGCGCGCTGGCGACCTACTCGTGCTCGCGCTCTCGCCAACCGAGCGCATCGACGACACCCTGACGGTCGTGGCGGGGACGCAGCGGCTGGCGGTGCGCCGCATTGTGCGTGCACCGCTGCAGCCGTGGGTGGACACGATTTCGTTGCCGCGCGACCGCCGCGGGGCGCTGTCGGTCACGCTCGGCGATCATCGCCTCGACTGGCACGAGTCGCCATCAGAGACTGCGCTGCAGCGCCCGCTGGAGTCGCCGAAGGACTTCGACTGGACGTCGGCGTACGGGCTCTGGCTGCAAGGCAAGGAGCTGATGCGGCAGCGCGAGTATGTGCGTGCCGCCGCGTTCCTCGACGGCGCGCTTGCCAAGGCTCCGCATTTCGTGCCGGCGCTCGCCGATCGTGCGGCGCTCCTTCTGCGCTCGCAGGAGTATGCCAACGCGCGCGACGTCGCACGCCGCGCCCTCGCCGTCGACACCTACGATGGCGCGGCCAACTACTACTATGCGCTGGCCAACCGGGCGCTTTTCGCGCGGGGTGAGGCCGCATTCGCCGATGTGCGTGACGGCTTTGAGATCGCGGCGCAGTCGGCGGAGTACCGGCAGTCGGCGTGGGTGGAACTGGCGAAGCTCTGGTTGGCCCGTGGCGACGAAACGCGCGCCCTCGAGTACGCCGCGAAGGCGCTGGCCGGCGACGCGGAGAACACCGACGCGCTGTCGGTGCGGGCCGTGGCCGCTCGTCGCCGGCACGATACGGCGGCGCACCGCACCGCGCTCGCCGCGCTGGAGCGTGCCGACCCGTTGAGTCAGGTGGTGCGGTTTGAACGGTTGCTCGCGGCCCGGGCGCCGCACGCGGGGGCAACGCTCTTTTCCGGGGTGCGCAGCGAACTCCCCGAACAGGCCGTCTTCGCCGCGGCCTCGTGGTATCAGGGGGTGGGCGACCTCGCGTCGGCGCAGGAGTTATTGGCCGGGGTGGGTGATCATCCGGAGGCGCTCTACTGGCGCGCCGCGCTCCTCCTGCCGTCGCTCACCGCCGCCGACACGGCCCGCGCAGGGGGCGAGGCGATGGCGCTGATCGGGCGGGCCAACGCACAGTCGCCGCGCCTCGTCCTGCCGCACCGGACCGAGAGTCTTGAGGCGCTCGCGCGCGCAATGATTCGCACCACGTCGTGGAAGCCGCAATACTATCTCGCGCTGGGCTACTGGGGGACGGGGCGCGCCCATCTGGCGTCGGCCCTGATGCTGGGGCTCGGTACGACGCCCGACTTCGCGCCGTTTTACGCGGCGCGGGCTGCGCTCCCTGGGCGAGCGCTGGCCGATCAACTGGCCGACTTGGAGCGTGCCGCGGCCGTGGACAGCGGTGAATGGCGCTACGGGAAGCTGCGGGCCGAGAAGTACCTCGAGGCAGGGGACACGGCCCGGGCGGTGGCCGTGGCCGGTGGCGCGGTGGCCCGCTTTCCGGCGAGCTACATCCTGGGAATGACCTACGTGCGCGCGTTGATGGCGGCGCAGCGCTTTGCGGAGGCCGATGCGGTGCTCGGTCGGTTGACCATCATTCCGTTCGAGGGGTCGGCGGAGGGGCACGCGCTGCATCGCGAGGCCAAGCTGATGCTGGCCATCGACGCGATGCGGGACGGCCGCTGGAGCGATGCGCGCGCACTCATTACGGCCGCCCGGGAGTGGCCGGAGCGTCTCGGGGCGGGGAAGCCCTATGCGGCCGACGTGGACGAGCGGCTGGAAGACTGGCTGGCAGCCGATGTGGCGCGGCGCAGTGGGGCGCCCGAGGCCGCGGCGCAAATGCAGGCGCATCCGGTGCCGCCGGCGACCGGCCTGGAGGGGCGCGTCATCGCGCGGTGGCGCCAGCTGGACCGGTAATCGCCACAGTGGGTGTGAGCGAGGGCCCATGCATTCGCGTGGGCCCTCGGCAATTTCAGTCGGCGCGGTTCGTTGACGAAACTCTCGGCATTGGAAGACGCGGTCGGGAACCCCGGCCGTCGTTGGCCCGTGCACCCGCCACCCAGCGCCCCGTGTCGAACATCCCCATTCCGCTGCGCCCTGCTCGAAAGCCGTGGAACGACCGCTGGCTCCTCGATGCCTTCCGTGAACGCGGCAAGGAGATCACCGAGGAGGCCGCCGGCGCGGCGACCGCTTGGGAAGCGCTCGAAATGAGCGGCGTGAAGACCGCCGACCTCATGAAGGTGGTGGGCGATCTGTCAGCAGTGGAGCCTGTGGATGTGACGGGGGTGGGTGCCGAGCGCGCCAAGCTGCTGACGCAGGTGCTCTCGGAACGGTACGACGTGGTTGCGATTTCGCTCGAAGGGCGCGTGCTCGAGGTGGCGACCGGCAATCCGTTGCGCCAAAGTCTGGATCGCGACCTCGCCTTCGCCAGTGGCAAGGCGATCACGCTGCGTTTCGCGCATCCGGCGGCCATTCGCGCCGCGCGGGATCGCGTGTACGGCGGCATCGTTGCCGCGCCAAAATCGGCGCGCATCGAGTGGATCACGCCGCAGAACGCGTCGGCCAACGGCGTGGGGATGACGCGCGGCGCGGCCGCCGACGCGCTCGACCGCATCGTGATGGACGCGATGGACCAGCGGGCCAGCGACATCCATCTGGAGCCCAAGGAAGGCGAGCTGCTGGTGCGTTTCCGCGTGGATGGCGTGCTGCACGACGTGACGCGCATCTCGGCCGACCTCACGCCGCTGCTCTTGAGCCGCCTCAAGGTCTCGGCCGGGCTCGACATCGCCAATCGCCGCAAGCCACAGGATGGACGCGCCTCGGTGGTGCTCGACGGACGTCCGGTCGACCTGCGCATCTCTACCCTGCCGCTCGGCGAGCGCGTGGAAAAGGCGGTGGTGCGCATCCTCGATGCCAGCGCCACCACGCTGGACTTCGACTCGCTCGGCTTTGCCGGCGTGGAGGCGCAGCAGCTCCGCCGCATCCTCGCGAGCAACGAAGGGATGGTGCTGGTCACCGGCCCCACGGGGAGCGGCAAGACAACCACGCTGTATACGGCGCTGATGCACCTCGCGTCGCCCGAGACGAACATCGTCACGGTGGAAGACCCGATCGAGTACCGGCTTCCCGGCATCAACCAGGTGCAGGTGGAGGAGAAGCAGGGACTCACCTTCGCTTCGGCGCTGCGGTCCATCCTCCGGCAGGACCCGGACGTCGTGCTGGTGGGCGAGATCCGCGATGCGGAGACCGCGGAGATTGCCATCCGGGCCAGTATGACGGGCCACCTCGTGCTCTCCACGCTGCACACCAATGATGCCGTGAGCGCGCTCACGCGGCTTGCCGACATCGGGCTCGATCTCGGCAACCTGGCGTCCGCGCTCAAGGGCGTACTGGCGCAGCGTCTCGTGCGCCGCCTCTGCCCCGAGTGCAGCGCCCTGGCGACACCCAAGGATGTGCCTGCCGAACTGCGCTGGCTGCTGGCCGAGAAGGACACGCGCGCGGTGCGTCACGCCATTGGCTGCCCCGCCTGCCGCGGGACTGGCTATCGCGGGCGCCTCGCGGTGGTGGAACTGCTGGTGATCGACGAGGAGTCGCGGCAGCTGATGGCGCGTTCGTCGGATCGTCAGGCGATGCTCGCCGTCGCGAAGCGCGCGGGGATGGCGTCGCTGTGGGAAGTCGGCTTGCAGCGCGTGCTCGATGGGCAGACGAGCATCGAGGAACTGGCGTCCAATGTCACGCCGCCGCTTCCGACGGCCGCGATGCCGCAGAACGACATCGACGCCCTGCTCAAGCAGATTCTGCCCGTGGCTGGGGGACCGGTCGCCGCGGCTGCTGCGCCAGCGGCCGCTTCGGATGCACCACCCGCTCAACGCCCCACCAGCGAGGCGACCGCCTTTGGCCCGCCGGGGATGGTCCGTCCCCCGCTGGCCACGGCAGATGCTTCGAGCGCACCGGCGGCCGCCCCCGCGCCGGCCCCCGCGCCTCCGCCAACTGCGCCTTCGCTGCCGCCTCCGGAGCCGGCCAGTGAACCGCGCAGCGCGCGCGCGTCCGTGGCCCGTGCGTCAATGGCCATCACCATCGCGCCGCGCCAGAGCGGGACGAGCGATCGGATGCGCGTGCTGGTGGTGCACGAGGAGCATCATCGCCGCCGGGCGATGCGGCGCGCCTTCGAGAGCATGGGGTGCATCGTGCTGGAGGCGGCCGACGGCGAAACGGCCCTCACGTTCAGCTCGGTACTGCGTCCCGACGCTGTGATCACCGAAGTGGTGCTGCCCAAATTGAACGGTGTGGGGTTGGCGCAGGCGCTGATTGCCGAGCAGATCGTGGAGCACGTCTTCGTCTGCACCGATCAGCGTGATGAGCTGATGCTGCAGTGGGTGGTGGGGGTCGGGGTCACCGACGTCATCGCGGCCGACGACGAAGCCGATGTCATCGCGGCCCGTGTGGTCCGGCAACTGCCGCAGCGCTCCCACGGCCTGAAGGTGGTGTAGCCGTCGCGATCGCGCCGCCGCATTTGCGAGCGACGCGATTCGTGGGCAATCTTTAGCACCGTTGTCAGCCGGTGTACCTTGGCCGGCGGTCCCGTCCCGAGAGCGTCCGTGCCCGCAAAAAGGAAATCGGCGAAGCGGCCGGTCGGTGTCGACAGAGAGGACCGTACGCTCGACAGCCATCGGCTGATCTTCGAGACGTCGCCGCAGGGGATTATCATTGCCGGCCCCGAAGGGCAGATGCTCGAGGCCAACCCGGCGGCGCTGCGGATCCTCGGGCTCTCCCTTGAGCAACTGCAAGGGATGACCAATTTCGACCCGCACTGGCGCACCGTGCACGAAGACGGGTCGCCGTTTCCGCCAGAAGAGCACCCGATGACGCGTGCGCTGCGCTCGGGCCAGGCGGTGGGTCCGGAGGTGATGGGCGTGCGGTACGGAGCGGGCGACGACACCCGCTGGCTCGAGGTCTCCGCGCGGCCGCTCTTTCGGCCGGGGGAAACGCGGGCCGCGCACGTGATGGCGACCTTCGCCGACATCACGGAGCGCAAGGAGATCGAACTCCGGCTGCGGGCGAGCCAGGGACTGCTGGAACGCGCCGAAGTCGTGGCCCAGCTTGGCCACTTCCAGGTGGACATGGCGGCCGGTCAGGTGCAGGCCTCGGAAGGGGCGGCGCGCATCTATGGGCTTGCAGGGAACGCG
>JARIEY010000006.1 GCA_031127085.1 Gemmatimonadota bacterium
CCGCTCCTGCACCGTGAACGACCAGTGGACGTGTTGCAGGTGGTCGGCGGCGGCGTCGATGTTGCCGCGCTCGAGGAGGGCGAGGAACTCCTCGTGCTCAACTACCGAGTGCTGTTCCCACGCCTGCATCATGGTTTCGCGACGTGGCCAGTCGTAGAGGCGCCGCTTGAGGAGATGGACCTGTGCGACGAGACGGGTGTTGTCGCTGCGGCGCAGGTAGACATCGTGGAAAGCGAGATTGGCGTCGTAGTACCGGTCGAAGTCGCGAGCGGCGACGGCGGTGGCCATGGCGGCATCGAGGGCACGCATCGTGGCAAAGTCGGCGGGCTGCAAGGCAAAGCCGACGGCGCGCAGCGCGGCCGCCTCGAGTGCGCCGATGATCTCGTAGAAGTGCCGGATGTCGTCGAGCGTCAGCGCGTTGAGGTGGAAGCCACGCCGCGGGAGGACGGTGACGAAGCCCTGCGATTCCAGGTGCAGCAGTGCCTCACGCAGCGGTGTGCGGCTGACGCCAAGCTGTGTGGCCAGCGCATTGAGGTCGAGGTACTCGCCCGCTTGGAGGCCACCACTGGCCATTTCGACGCGCAGGTAGTCGTAGACCTGTTCGCGGAGGGATCGCGTGTTGAGCGCGGCGTGGTCCGGGCGCGGACTGGCCGTGGTGGCGGGTGGTGTCGGCGGGGTACGGCGCGCCATAAGATATCTAATATATCAGATTGGCGTTCTGACTGCCAATTGGCGTGTAAGATATTGTATTGTAATGTATTACAAGCGGACTTGTTGATCCGTACGCCCACCGCGTTTTGGGTGGGCGGGCTCTCTGGCGTGCCGACTAGAGTGCCGGCAGCGCGAGGTGCTCGGACTCGATGTCCTTGAAGTACTTCACGGTGCCCACGCGGAGTTCGTAGGTGGCGGCGTCGTCGCAGACGATCATCCCGTGCCGGTGCAGCTGCAGCTGCGACACCGTCCACATATGGTTGACGCCTTCCTCCACCACCTTCTGCAGTGCGCGCGACTTGCTGTGGCCGCTGACGAGGATGATGACCTCGTGGGCATCCATCACGGTGCCCACGCCCACAGTGAGCGCCGTCTTGGGCACCTGCTCGGGGTCGTTGTTGAAGAAGCGCGAGTTGGCGATGCGCGTGTCCAACGTGAGCGTCTTGATGCGTGTGCGCGACGAGAGTGACGAGGCCGGCTCGTTGAACGCGATGTGCCCGTCGGGGCCGATGCCGCCGAGGAAGAGGTGGATGCCGCCCACCTGCTGGATGCGCTCCTCGAACTGCTGGCACTCGGCCTCGAGGTCCGGGGCGTTGCCGTCCAGAATGTTGATGTTCGCGTGGTCGATATCGATGTGGTGAAACAGGTGGTGCCACATGAAGTAGTGGTAGCTCTCCGGGTGCGACTCGGGGAGGCCCACGTATTCATCCATGTTGAACGTGACGACGTGGCGGAACGAGACCTTGCCGGCACGGTGCAGGGCCACCAGATGCTGATAGGTGCCGATGGGCGACGAGCCCGTGGGCAGGCCGAGGACGAACGGCTTGTCCTTGGTGGGCTGAAAGGCATTGATGCGGGACGCGATGGTGTACGCGGTCCACTGGCTCATGGCCTCGTAGGTGTCGTGAATCAGAATACGCATCTAAAGAAACGGCAGAGAGAAAACACAGAGACTACAGAGAGAGTACAGAAAGCTACGGAAAATTGGGGTGGCTTGCGGGGTGGGGGATCGTGTGCCATGGTGGGTGGGGCGAGCGTCCGTGGCGAGCTGGGGTAGCTCGGGGACTCGGCCGGGTGTGCGCCGACCGCGGTGAGGGTGTGTCAACGCATTGTGTGAGGAACTACCCATGGGAAAGCAGGTCGCGTTCACGCTGCGTTTCGATGTGGAGCGCGTCGTTGCTGTGGTCGCGCTGGTGTTTGGTCTCGCCACGGTGCTTGCTGGCGGCTCGGTGCTGCGGGGGCGCGATCCGGGATATGTGGTCTACCGTCCGCTGCTGGTCTTCAACACGATCATGGGGGGCGTGTATCTCGCGGCCGCGATGCAGGCGTGGCGGCGTCAGGCATCGGCGCGCGCGATGGCGGCCGCGATTGTCATGGCCAACGCGGCAGTGTGGCTGTGGATCATGGTGCGCTCGCGGCCAGGAGACGGCGCGGTGGCCGACGACAGTGTCCGCGCCATGACGCTGCGCCTGGCGGTCTGGGTGGTGCTCTTCGCCTTGCTCAACCGGGTGTGGCGGCGGAAGCGGGTGGCGGGCGGGGTGTAGCGGCGAGCGCTGACGCGGATTCGTGATGGGCGCGCGTGGCGCGGCGTTCGCTGTTGCTTGTGCTTCTAATCGTGCGTGCGCAGCACGAACTTCTGCTGGCCGCTGGCATACGACACCAACGCCACGCGCTGCGAGGCCACCGTGAGCAGCGTGTCGAGCGCCACGACCTCAGGCAGCGCCTCAGCGCGGCGTACACGGCGCTCCTGTGCTTCACGCGTTTCACGGTCGGCGGCCGCCGCGCCGGCTGCGGTCTGGTCGCTTGTGCTGTCGGGACGGACGTTGGCGTCAATGCGCCGAAGCCTGATTCCCAGTCGACGCTGACCGGGTGCGACCGCGTATTCGCGGAACAGGTGCATGGGCCGGTCGTGACGCAGCCCGCCGCCGTGCACCGTGTCTGCGGCGAGCACCTGTCCGTCGATGGTGACGGTCAGGAGGTAGCGCGCAAACCGTCCTTCGCACTCCCAGCGCAAGCGCATGTGCTGCGGTCGCTCGGCGAGTTCCGCGTTTGTCAGCCGTCGGCACTGTTCGATGCGTTCTGGACGTGCCGACCATGACAGCCGCAAGACCGAGTCGCCGGCCGCGGTTGCCCGTAGCGGGACCAGCGAACCAGCGCGCAGAAGCGCGAGCGCAACGGTGGTGACCGCAAGTGCGGCCAATCGATGGGGCCACGAGGCGTGTGTCATCGTGGCTCCTCCAGCGGCACGGGCTCGCAGAGTGCGCCGAGCGGCTCGTCGAGCTGGCCGAGCGAGAGTGCGTCGTAGGCTTTGAGCCGTGCAGCGAAACTGGTCCATGCGTCGAGGACGGCAGGGCGATCGCCCCATGCCATCACGGCGGTGGCCACGCGCTTTCGATTGACGCGCACCTGCAGTTCGGCCTCGCGGTCGTTGAACATGCGTTCATGCAGCCACTTGGGCCCTTCGCGTCCGCGGCAGTCGCGCGGCGGGCAGGTGAAGACCATGACGCCCGGCGCGCCGGCGCGCAGGGTCAACTCGAGCGCCGAGGTATGGATGTTACCAGCGCAGGGGACGAGCCGGACGTCCGCGTCGCGGTCACGCAGCGCTGCCAGATATTCGGGTGCGGCATGCTCGCAGCAGATCGCGACGGGACGGAGTTCGCGCGCCCCGGCGTTGCTGTAGGCCTGGCGGACCTGTGCCACCTGATCGCGTCCCGTGTGCCCGAGCGGGCCCACCCCCATAGGCGCGCAGGATCCGGCGCACACCCCGCACGAGACGCACCGCACTGGATTGACGCGTGCGACCATGGTCGACTGGGCGCCGTGTGCCTGTTCGCGCGGAACCATGGAGACCGCATCCCACGGGCAGTCCTGCGGGCACTGATTGCATCCGGTGCACTGGCGCTCATCGACCACGCTCGGCGTCCACGTTCCGGTGCGTGGGCGGCGCGTGAGCCAGGGCACCAGCATGGCGAGGGCGAATGTGCCGGCCGCACCCATCCACGCGAGCCATGGGGGAAGCGCGTTGGCCCACGGTAGCCAGAAGGCGAAGAAGAGATCGACGGGGATATCCCGTTCGACCGCGAGCAGCGACGCCTCGGGAGCGAGTGGCGACGGCGCCGCAAGCGAGAGCAGCGTCAGCGCGCCGAAAACGGCATACAGCAGCGGGCGTGGTGGGAGCAGCGCAGGACGGGCAAGGCGCGAGAGATGGATCCAGAGTCCGGCCGCGGCGCCAAGCGGCAGCGCGACGTGCAGAAAGAGGTTAATGAAGAAGAACGCGCTGGGAATAGACTGATCGCCGGCGAAGATGCGTCGCACCGGTTCGCTGAGCACGGGCAGTGCATCGAAGAGACGCGCTCCGCCGACAGCAAGTTCGGCACCGAAGGTGTCCCAGACCATCACGTAGCCTGTCCATCCGCTCACGAAGAGCACGGCGAGCAGTACCACGCCGGACGTCCACGCCAGAGCGCGCGGGCCCCAACTGCGTGCCTGCGCGAAGAGTCGCCAGGCGTGCAGGACGACGGCGACGACCATGGCGTCGGACGCGAAGCGATGCAGCGACCGAATCCACCGACCGAGGAACGGGTCGGCCTGCAGTCGGGCGACCGATTGCCACGGGGCTCCGACGCGGTAGAAGACCAGCAAATACAGGCCGGTGATGATGAGCAGCCCCAGCAGCGCTGCGGCGAGCGCTCCTGTTTGGTGCAACGGATTGTGCCGCCACCCGAACAGGCGGGTGGCGCCGGCGTCGGCCGCACGGAGCGGTCGCAAGGCGGTGTGTTCAAGTGCGCGCACAGGAGAGGCCCTCTTGCGGGATATTTATCATATCGACATGATAAACACAACAACGGGCCACGTCGGCCTGCGTCTCTCTGTCTGCAGGTACCGGACGCGCTTTCATGTGGATTTCTGGAACTTCCCAATACGCGATTCGCGCTGTGGTGCACGTGGCAGCGCATGGCGTTGACGCACCAGTGCGTGTGGGGCCGATTGCTGAGGCGCTGGACGTGCCGCGCAACTATTTATCGAAGACGCTGCACGCGCTTGCCCGCGCGGGCGTGCTGCACAGCGAGCGTGGGCCGCGTGGCGGGTTTCAGCTGACCGTGCCACCATCGCGGTTGACGTTGGCGCAGGTGACCGCGCCCTTTGAGGACGTGAAGCGCAAGCATTGCCTGCTGGGACGACCGCAGTGCGGTGGCGCCCATGCGTGTGCGGCGCACGCGCGGTGGAGTTCGGTGTCCACCGCGTTACAGCAGTACTTCGCCTCGACGACGATCGCTGATCTGCTCGACGACGCCCGGGCAGGCCGGACGCCGCCGACCGTTCGTGCGCGGCCGACCGGTGGCCCGCGCCGCGCCACGTCACGGCGCCCGTAGCCCTCCACCCTTTCGCCCGAGGGATTCATGACCGATTCGCCGTCGCGGGACGCCCCTGAAACACCGCCGCTCTTTCAGCGATTGTTCGACAACATGTTTCTTCTGCTGGCGCTGGGCATCGTGGTGATGCTCGTGGTTTACACCGGATGGGGCATGTGGGAGATCCTCACGATGCCCGCCGGCACGCTCCCGTGAGGTACGCATGCTGACCAAGGTCCATTCGGGACTCGATCCCGCGCCCGGCGTCTGGTGGAAGCCCGCGCACAAAGCCGAAAAGGTGTGGGTGGGCATCGCATTCGCGTGGTGCATGGTGCTGTTCGCGATGATGCCGTTGTGGCACTGGAAGGGCGGACAGAACCCGTCGGGCATCCGGCGGCGCGTCGATCCGCAGAAGTTCTTTGCGCGCACCGTGGAGTTTGCGACGCAATACAAGATTGGCGAAGACCGCGGGATCCCGATCGTCGCGCCGCCGGCGGGGGCCGAGGTCTACCTGACCGGGATGACGTATCAGTGGTATCCGATCCTGCAACTTCAGGCCGGCGCGACGTACCGTCTGCACATGTCGTCGCTGGATTTCAACCACGGTTTCAGCCTGTATCCGATGAACGTGAACTTCCAGGTGGTGCCGGGATACGACTATGCGCTGCAGGTCACGCCCACAGCCGCCGGGGATTTCCGCATCATCTGCAACGAGTTTTGCGGCATTGGGCATCACACGATGGTTGGGCGGGTGATCGTCGTCGATGGCGCCGGCAAGCCGCTGGCCGACAACGCGCATGCGGTCATTCGTGACCGGGAGGCCAAGTGAGCACCGCTGCTCCCGCATTTCCGCATCGCATCTGCCCGGCGACGGGGCGCGTCGTGGCTGCGGCCGCCGAGCCGCTGATCAAGGTGAACGCCGTCGTGGCGGTGGTGAGTCTGCTCATCGGCGCCGTGGCCGCCTTGCTGCTGGTGCTGACGCGCTGGCAGGCGGTGCATTTGCTGCCCGCGGTGTGGTACTACCGCATCCTCGGCGTGCACGGCATGAACATGCTGATCTTCTTCATTATCTACTTCGAAATGGCGGTGCTGTGGTTTGCAGGAACCATCCTGCTGAACGCGCGTCCCGCAAATCCGAAGCTGGGGTGGTTCAGTTTTGGGTTGATGCTGGCCGGCACGGTACTGGTGGAATGGGCACAGTGGAGTGGCAAGGCAGACGTGTTGTTCACGTCGTATCCGCCGCTGCAGGCGCATCCGTTGTTCTATCTGGGCATCATCCTGTTTGCCGTGGGCGCGCTGACGGTGACGGGGTTGTTCTTTGCCACGCTCGTGATTGCCAAGCGAGAGCAGCGGTATGAAGGGTCGGTGCCGCTCGTGGTGTATGGTGCGGTCACGGCCGCCATCATTGCCGTAATCACGCTGCTGCACGGTGCGATCATCTACATTCCGACGTTCCTGTGGAGCATCGGGCTGATCAAGAGTATTGATCCGCAGATCTACCGTATGATCTGGTGGGCGCTGGGGCACTCGTCACAGCAGATCAACGTGGCGGCGATGGTGGCGGTGTGGTACATGCTCAGCGCGCTGACGATCGGCGGCGTCGTGCTCAATGAGAAAGTGAGCCGTTCGGCGTTCGTGCTTTACGTGCTGTTCATCTCCATGGCGTCAGCGCACCACCTGCTGGTGGATCCAGGTTTCGGGCCCGCGTGGAAGATTGTGAACACGTCGTACTTCATGTACATGGCCGTGCTCGCCTCGATGATCCATGGCTTCACGGTGCCGGCGGGGATGGAATTGGGCATGCGTCTGCGCGGCTACACCGACGGTCTGTTTGGCTGGTTGCGTCGTGCGCCGTGGGGCGATCCCGGGTTCAGCGCGCTGGTATTCAGCGTGGTGGTGTTCGGGTTTGTCGGCGGCATCACCGGCGTGACGATCGGCACAGAACAGATCAATATCATTGCCCACAACACGATGCGCATTCCGGGGCACTTTCATGCCACGGTGGTGAGCGGCACGGCGATGGCCTTCATGGGCGCGACGTACTACCTGCTGCCGCTCGTGTTTCAGCGGAAAGTGGCGTTCTGGGGACTTGCTAAGGCGCAGCCGTACATGTTCGCCATCGGCATGTTGCTGCTTTCGATGGGCATGACGTTTGCCGGGAGCTTTGGCGTTCCGAGGCGCCACTGGGACATCTCGTTCTCGCAGGCGCTGTTTGACGTGCAGTTCAATCCGGCGGTAGACATCACGCTGGCGGTGATGGGTATCGGCGGCATTCTGGCCGTGACCGGAGCGCTGAGCTTCATTGCCATTGCGGTCAAGTCGGTCTTCTTTGGCGAGAAGATTACGACCTGGGAGACGGGGAAGGCGATCGTCGGCATTCCGCAGGGACTGACGAACCCGCCGGTGCACGTGGCGCACGTCGACCAGTTGAACGACGAACTGCATGCCGAATCGCGCGGCATCGCCGGCGCAACGCCGGGGACGCTCGTGCTGGTGGCGGTGTTCCTGCTGGCGTTCGTGGTCTACTACTTCACCAACTGGAAGCTTCTCTCATTCCTGTGGAAGGTGGGGTAAGTCGTGGCCGACGTGCGAACGCGGGGCGGCGTGGCGCTGGCCGCCCTCGGGATGATTCTCGCCATCACGGGTGCGTGGTGGGCGTTCGCGCTGTGGCCGGTGCCGACTGACGTGCCGGAGTGGGTGCTGCGCACACGCGCGGCCTGCTTTGGCACGACGGCTACCGGGCTACCGCATGCCGGTGGATGGATACTGCTCGTTGGCGAGCCGATTGGAATGATCGGTGTGTTGGTGACGGTTTGGGGCGAGGCGCTGGCACGCGATCTCCGTCGACTGCGGGAGACGTTCTCGGGTCAGGTGACGATCGTCGCAGCGCTGGTGCTCTTCGCGTACGGTGCATCCGCGGCGGCGCAGCGCGTTCGTTCGGCGCGAGGCGTCGCCAACGCCGCGCTGTTCACGCCAGCGCCGTTTTTCGACCCCGTGGAGACGGCGCGCTACTCTGAGCCGGCCCCGCCGCTGGGTTTGGTGGATCAGCACGGAGCGGCGTTCTCGCTGGACGATGTGCGGGGCCGGCGCGTGATTGTGACGTTCGCCTTCGCGCACTGTCAAACGATTTGCCCGACCATTGTGAAGGACCTGAAGGCGGCTCGCCGTGCGGCTCACGCGGAGGATGCGGCGTTAGTGGTTGTGACGCTCGATCCGTGGCGTGACACGCCGAGTCGGTTGCCAGCGATTGCGGGGCAGTGGCAACTCGGTCCGGACGACCGCGTGCTCAGCGGCCCCGTGGCGGATGTGCTGCGGGTGCTTGCCGCATGGGAGGTGGCGCATTCACGCGACGAGCGTACTGGCGATGTCACGCATGCATCGGCGACGGTGCTGGTTGGACGCGACGGTCGGGTGAGGTATCGGATGTCCGGGGACTGGCAGCGGACGGTGGCGCTGCTGCAAACGATGTGACGATTGGGGGAGCCATGACGGTGCGCAGAACATGGGTTCGGGACGGCGTGGTTGTTGGGCTCATCGCGTATGCCGCGGTGGCCATCTTCTACAGCGCCTTTGATGTGCTGGCGAGCCGTGGGACACTCTTCACCGTCAACCTGCTGGGGCAGGGGCTGTTCAACGGGCTGCGCGACCCGTCGGTGCTGCTCTTCCCGGTGCCGGTGGATTTCACCGTGGTGTTTTGGTACAATGCAGTGCACCTGGTGGTATCACTGGCGATTGGTCTGTTTGTGCTGTGGCTCGTGGAACGCGCGGAGCAGTTTCCAGCGCGTGCTGGCCTGATTGCGGGACTGCTGGTGACTGGCTTTGCGATCACGGTGGCGGTGGTGGCACGCCTCACCGAGCCCATGCGCACATTGCTGCCGTGGTGGAGCATTGTGTTGGCCAACGGTGCGGCTACGGCGTGCGCCGCGGTGTACGTGTTGCGTCGTCGGCCGGGGCTGTGGAGAACGATGTTCGGCTAACGGGCGCCGCGTGCCGAACGTACGGTCTGTGAGTTCGGCAATGGCTCAGCGACGATCGCCTCGCTTTAGGCCTGCGCACCCATCACCACCAACCCAGCAGTTTCCACCACGCGAGCCCAACCGTTCCGAACACGAGCACGGAGACGCACGAGATGATCAGTCCGTGCAGCCACCACTCGCGCTGCGAGATGTAGCGCGATCCGAAATAAATGGGTGCTGGGGTGGTGCCGTAGTGGGTGAGTCCGGCGCTGAGATTGGACGCGTAAGCCAGGAGCGCCACGGCGACCATCGCAGGGGCACCGGCCGCCATGACCACGACCACGAAGGGCGTGAACATCGCGGTTGCGTGCGCGGTGATGCTGGCAAAGCCGTAGTGTGCATAGAAGTAGATGAGCACAAGGACGCCGAGCGCAGCGCCCCATGCCCAGTCCATGGTCATCGACGCGGCATACTCGGCAAACTTGCGCGTGATGCCCGTCTCGCCAAGCGCTTCGGCCATGCGCACGAGTCCGCCGTACCAAATGAAGACGTCCCACGCGGCGCGCTCGCCCACGATGTCTTCCCACGTCAGCACATTCGTGAGAAAGAGTGTGGAGATGCCGAGCAGCGCGACTACGGCGTAGTTGACGTGGTGAAGCGCCGTGGTCATCCATAGGCCGGCGACCAGCGCAAAGACCGCAAGCATCAGTCTCTCCTCGCGCCGCATTGGGCCCATGCGAGCGAGTTCCTCGCGCGCAAGCTGCGCGGCGCCCGGCGTGTGCTTGACGTCTGGAGGAAAGATGCGGTACAGCACCAGCGGCATGAGCACGAGCATCACCACGCCGGGGACGACTGCGCCGAGGATCCATGTGCCGTAGGAGAAATCGACCTTGGCGACATCAAGGGCGAATTTCGCGATCAGCGCGTTCGATGCCTGTCCGGTCCACCACATGGAGCAGGCGATGACATCGCCCTGATAGATGGCGAAGAGGAGAAATGCGCCGAGTCGTCGCGCGGTTTCGCCGGGGCGCGAGTCGTAGGCCTCGGCGAGCGATGTGGCCACCGGGTAGACGATGCCACCGGCGCGCGCGCCGTTGCTGGGCACGAATGCGGCGAGTAGCGTGTCAGTGGAGATGAGCGCGTACGCCAGGCCGAGTGACGAGTGACCGATCGCGCGGATGAACAGGTAGGCAATGCGGCGACCGAGTCCTGTCTTGAGAACGCCGCGCGACATGAAGAAGGCGCAGAGCACCAGCCAGACGATAGGATCGGCGTAGCCACCAAGCGCGTCCCTGGGCGCAAGGACGTTGAAGAGCGCGAGTGCGGCCACGCCGAGAAAGACCACCGCGGCAGCCGGGACTGGCCGCGCGATGGACCCGACGATCGTCGCGGTGAAAATGGCGAGCAGGTGCCAGGACTGCGGTGTGATGCCGTCGGGCCGCGGCGCTGCCAGAATAAGCAGCGCGCTGCAGAGCACGGCCGCCCATCGCCACGCCGCATGGTGATCAGCGTGGCTCATCAGGTCTGCCTCACGGGACGAGCTTTACGCGCGCGAAGTTGGGGCCGAGCAGGGCGCGTGCCTTGGCCATGGTGACGTCGAGTTCCTTGCGCAGTGTCGTGTAGCGCGTGGCGGCATCACGGCCGACCTTCTGGTCGCCCATCATGTTCATGCTGTAGAGGTACTGGACCTGCGACTGCAGTTCGGGTTTGCTGTAGCGCACGGGGGGCATGACGACGGTCGCGCGGATCTCTTCCACCCCCTTGGCCGTATCGGCGGCGGTGGCGCCGGCGAGGCGCTTGCGTTGCTCGTCGAGTGCGGCGACGAGGCGGTTCACTTCGCTGACGAGGTCGCGGAGCTTGACGTTGTGGTCGTACTGCGCCTGCAGGTCGGCAACGGTGATGCCGTCGCGCGCCGAGCGCGGATCGATCTTGACGGTGAGCGGCTTGGTGAGCGCCGCGCCTGCGGTGAGGCGCACCTGATAGGTGCCAGGAACGACCGTGGGGCCTCCGCCGGAGCGACCGCCCGGCACGCCGCCGATGGCGGCCTGCGGGGTCCACGGACCGGTGGTGGTGAAGTCCCAGCTGAAGCGGTTCATTCCCGCGTTCTTGGTGAGGCGGGCGGCAGCGCCGCCGCGTCCGCCACGTCCCATCGCCGGTGCGTCAGCGCCTTCGCTGGTGAACGAGCGCAGCACGTTGTTCTTGGCGTCGAGGATGTCGAGCGTGACGGCGCCGGTGTACGAGGCCGGCAGGTAATAGTCGATCATCGCGCCTGCGGGGGGATACTGCGGATCGGCGGAGGCATCGCGCGTGGATTCGACGCCGCCGAACGTGCCGGCATAGCGCGCGCGGATGGCGGCGCGCGGTGCAAAAAGCGCCGGGGAAGCAACCGTGCCGGCCGCGAGCTGGTGCAGCGCGGTGAGGTTGTCGAGGATCCAGAACGAACGTCCCTGCGTGGAGAGGACGAGATCGTTCTGGTGCACCTTGAGGTCGGTAATGGGGGTGTGCGGGAGGTTCTGTTGGAACGATTTCCAGGTGGCGCCGTTGTCGAACGAGATGTGCATCCCGAACTCGGTGCCGGCGTAGAGCAGGCCCTCGCGCATGGGGTCTTCGCGCACCACACGCGTGGGCTCGTTGGCGGCGATGCCGTTGTTGCCGCTGGTCAGCAGGGTCCAGGTGGCGCCGTAATCGTCGGTGCGCCAGAGGTACGGCTTGAAGTCGCCGAGCAGGTAGCAGTAGACCGCGTAGTAGGCGGAGCCGCGACGGTGGGGCGAGGGGTCGATGTTCTGCACGCGGCAGCCGGCGGGCTGCCCCTTGGGCGTGATGTTCTTCCAGCTCTTGCCGTCATCGCGCGTGATGAAGAACGGGCCGTCGTTGGCGCCGGTCCAGATGACGCCCTTCTCCAGCGCCGATTCCCGAATGGCGTAGACCGTGGAGTACATCTCTTCGCCCGTGCCGTCGACGGTGATGGGCTCGCCGCTGTAGTGGCCGCGCCGTTCCACCGGATTGGCCGTGAGGTCAGGGGAGATGGTTTCCCAGGTGACGCCCTCGTCGCGCGTGCGGTGCACGTGCTGCGAGCCGTAGTAGAGCACGCGCGCATCGTGCGGTGAGAACTCCATCGGCGAGACCCGCTGGAAGCGGAAGATGAGATCCTTGGAGGCGTTGCCGTAGAGCGACTGGGCGCCCACCCAGTACTGCTTCTCACTGCCGCTGCTCAGGCGCAGGCGCGAGAACTGGCCCTTGCACGAGCCGTAGACCGTGTCGGGGTTGGTGGCGTGCGGGAAGATGGGGCCAGTTTCACACCCCGGTCCGCTGCGCCACTCCTGCATTGGCGAGTCGGGGCGCCCTGACGAAAGCGGGAGCGACGGGACGATGAGCGTGGTGTTGTCCTGCTGCGCACCGTACAGGCGATATGGGAACTGGTTGTCGACGTAGACTTGATAGATCTCGGACGTGGGCTGGTTGTAGAGCGTGGACCAGCTGCGCCCCGCGTTGAGCGTGACCGTGGCGCCACCGTCGTTGGACTGCACCATGATCTGGGGATTGTTGGGATTCACCCAGAGGTCGTGGTTGTCGCCGTGCGGCGTGGACATGGTACGCCACGTCTTGCCGCCGTCGGTGGTGAGGTGGAACCCTTCGGCGCCGATCCAGACCGTGTTGGCGTCCTTGGGATGCGCCGTGATGTTGGTGTAGTAGAACGGGCGCGTGATGAGTTGGCCGTAGTCGGAGGCCAAGGTGAACGACTCGCCGGCATCGGTGGAGCGATAGAGCCCGTTGCCCGGCTTGGCTTCCATCAGGACCCAGACGACGTTGGGATCGGCGGCGGTGACGGCGACGTTGCTCTTACCGACCAACTGGTTGGGCAGGCCGCCACCGAGCTTCTTCCACGTGGCGCCGCCGTCGGTGGACTTGTAGACGCCACCCTCGCGCGCGCCGGAGATGATAGTCCAGGGTTTGCGCTCACCGCGCCACATCGACGCATACAGCGTGTTCGGATTGCCGGGCTGGAACTCGACGTCCACGGCACCCGTGGAGTCGGAGACATACAGCACGCGCTCCCAGGTCTTGCCGCCATCCGTGGTGCGGTAGAGGCCGCGCTCGTTGGTGGGCTTGAACGGGTTGCCGATGGCGGCGACGAAGGCGATGTCTGGGTTGGCGGGGTGCACCCGAATGCCGCCGATATTTCCGACCTCTTTCAGGCCGATGTGTGCCCACGTGCGCCCCGCGTCTGCAGACTTGTAGACGCCATTGCCGATGGAGACGTTGGAGCGGAGGCCGTCGGAGCCGGTGCCGACATAGATGATGTCGGGGTTGCTCAGCGAGACTTCGACGGCGCCCATCGAGCCAACGGCGAAGAAGCGGTCGGAGATGTTGATCCAGGCCTGGCCCGCGTCGGTGGTGCGCCAGATGCCGCCGCCGGTGGAGCCCATATAGAACGTGTGCGGCTGGCTTGGCACGCCGGTGACGGTGGTCACGCGGCCGCCACGGGCGGGGCCGACGTTTCGGTAACGCAGATGCTGGAAGAGGGCCGCGTCCCCGGGGGTGGGCATGGGCTTGGGCTTGGCGGTCGGGGCCTGCGCCGAGAGGGGGAGGGCGGCGAGCAGGGCGACGAGGACGGCAGAGATGCGCATCGGGGCTCCGGTGGGGCGGGTCTGACCGGTTACGCGGTCGGAGGCAAAGATGCTCACATCCGTGGGAAGGGGAAGGGAGCGGGGTGTGGGAAGGGGAAGGGAGCAGGGTGTGGGAAGGGGATGGGGAAGGGGGCGTAATTGGTTGAATTCGTGGGTTCGGGGGGGCTACCTTTCCTCGTACGAAGGCGCCGTAGCCAAGTGGTAAGGCAGGAGACTGCAAATCTCTCATCGTCGGTTCGATTCCGACCGGCGCCTCTGAAGGGCAGAGAAACAACAGAGAGACAACAGAGAGACAACAGAGAGACAACAGAGAAACAACAGAGCGCCTGGGGCTTGGATGCCTTGGGCGCTCTGTCTTTCTTCCCAACGGGTGGGGATCTACGGTGTGGTCGGCCGAGTTTGCGCTGCTCGGCGATTCGCGGTGCGCAGGATGCCCAGGCCGACGAGGTTCATCACGACGACAACGAGCGTGATCTTGAGAGCGAACGTCGAGACGCTCTCCACCTTGATAATGGGGAAGACGGCCAGCGCGATGTAGAGCAACGTCATCAGCAAGCCCGACAGTGCGGCGATGCGCAGCCAGAGTGGGGGGCGGGGGGTGACGTTGCGGAGGCCAAACAGCGGGATGGCAAACATCACCACGTACGTCAACGCGTAGAAGACGCCGCTGGCGTTGAAGAGCAGCTGGAACGCCTCGGCCTGGCCGACGCCAATGAGGCTGAGCAGTGCGATGCCGAACGAGCAGCAGCCGACGAGCACAATGGAGTTGACGGGCGTGCGGTACTTGTTGTGCAGCCGGCTGAACCAGGGCGGCAGCATGCGATCCCAGCCGGCAACCATCGGGAGCCGGGTCACGGCGGTGAAGCTGACGCTGGCCTGCGCGACGCGCATGCCAAGCGTCATCAGAATGGCAATCGTCACCAGCGGTCCGGCAATGCCGAACGGACCGAAGCCCGCGCGCAGCACCTGCGGCAGCGGGGCGATGAGATCGATCTCTCCCTGCGGCACGTATGCGACGACCGTGCTGGTGCCGAGGACGAACATCAACGCAATGATGGGCGCGGCAATGAGCACCGAGCGCCCGACGGCGCGCGCGGGCGCCTTGGTTTCGCCGGCGAGAATGGCGATGTACTCGAATCCGCCGAGCGCGCCAAAGCCGAGCTTGCCGAGGATGTTGAGATTGTAGAGCGAAAGCTCGGGAATGCTGGTGCGGAGCGGGTTATAGGCCTTCAGGTGGCCGGTGGCGAGCCCGAGCAGCGGGAGCAGAATCAGGGCGCCAAAGATGACCAGCATCATCACGCCGCCGGTGTTGTGCACCCATTTGCCAACAGAGAGCCCGATGGTTGAAGCCACCACCATCAACGACAGAATCACCGCGGACGCAACGGCGACGAAAGGTGTGCTGGTGGTCATCCACGCCGCGCTGGGGCCCAGCGCGTACGACAAGTACGTGGCCACCTGCAGGCCGACTTCCGACGTGAAGACAATCACGTACAACCACAGATTCCAGGCGAGCATGAAGCCGATGGTTTGGTTGAAGCCGAGCTTCGCCCACTGGTAGAGCCCGCCCTCCAGCGGCATCAGCCGGTTGAGGTACATCACCACCGCCGCCGACGGCAAATAGAACAGCACCAGCGCGAGCAGCCAGAAGACCACGTGCTGCGGGCCGAGCTTTCCGGCCACACCAATCCAGGTCAGACCAACAATGAACAGGATCTGGGTCAGGGCGAGATCGCGAACGCCGAGTTCCTTCTTGAGCTCGGCGCTGTGCTGCTGCACATCCGCTTCCGCGGCAGCCAGCTGCGCTGGTGGCGCGCCCCCGTTGCCGGCGGCGTCTGCGGGGGCGCGTTCGTCGCGCCTCACGCGTGAGCCTCGCCGAGCAGTTCCCAGTAGCGTGCCCACGCCTCGAGCCCCTCGTGCAACCGGTTCACCCGGAAGAACTCGTTGGGTGCGTGGTAGTCCTCATCGGACGTGGAGAACGAGAAGTAGACGGTGTCGATCCCCATATGTCGATTGAACAGCTCCATAATGGGGACCGTGGCTCCCATCCGCACGACGAGCGGCGTTTCGCCATACACCGCCTGCAGCGCTGCCGAGGCGGCGGCGAGTGCGGGGTGATCGGTGGCGATGTGCGCAGCCGGTGTGCCGTGATCTCCAGGCGCAATCGTGAGGCGCGTGCCCGGCGGTTGATGCGCCTCGAGGTGGCGCGTGATCACGGCGACGATCTCGTCGGGATCCTGATCGGGGACCAGCCGGCACGTGATCTTGGCGTGCGCCTCGCAGGGGATGACGGTCTTCTGGCCGGGGCCCTGATAGCCTCCCCACAGCCCGTTCAGTTCAAGCGTGGGCCGTGTCCACTGGCGCTCGAGGAGCGTGTAGCCCTGCTCGCCGTGCCCGGGGGGCGCACCGATCTGTGCGAGATACTCGGCATCGTCAAACGGGATGGCCGCGATGGCCGCACGCTCTGCGTCGCTCAACTCACGAACGCGGTCGTAGAAGCCGGCCACGGCGATGCGGCCATCGGCGTGGTGCAGCGACGCGATGAGCTGCGCCATCGCCTGCAGCGGATTGGCGACGCTCCCGCCGTGCCGCCCGGAGTGCAGGTCCTTGGCGGCGGCGGTCAAGGTGAGGTTGAGGCCGGCAAGGCCGCGGCTGGCGACGGTGAGCGACGGTTCGGTGGGGCGCCACATCGCTCCATCGGCCGAGAGCACGAGGTCGGCGGCCAGCAGTTCCTTGTGGGCGGCGATGAAGGGATCGAGACTGGGACTCCCAATCTCTTCCTCTCCTTCAATCAGGAACTTGATGTTGAGCGGCAGTGCGCCGTCGACGGCAAAGAACGCCTCGGCGACCATCATTGGAATCAGCACGGGCCCCTTGTCGTCGGAGACGCCGCGGGCGTAGAGCCGGCCATCGCGCACGGTCGGCGAGAACGGAGGCGTATCCCACTTCTCCAACGGATCGGGCGGCTGCACGTCGTAGTGCCCGTAAACGAGCACCGTGGGCTTGCCCAGCGCACCGAGCCACTCGGCGTAAATGATGGGATTGTGCGGCGTCTCCATCACGCGCACGGAGAGCGGGCCGGCGGTGGCAAGCCGATCGGCCACCCACTGCGCGGCTCGCCGCATATCGTCGGCGTGTGCCGGATCGGTGCTGACGCTGGGAATCGCCGCGAAATCAGTGAGCAGGTTGAGAATGCGTTCGTGATGGGAGCGGAGATAGGCACGCACGTTCTCGCCAGGCATCAGCGGCCTCCGTCGATGGACAGCACTTGCCCGGAGATCCAGTTGGCGTCGTCCGATGCGAAGAAGAGCACGCCGTGCGCGATGTCATCGGGTGTGCCGAGCCGCTTGAGCGCGATGCGCTCGACCAGTGCGCGCTGTCCCTCCTCGCCGTAAGACGCCCACTGCCGCTCCGTAGCGTCGTTACACCGCACGAAGCCGGGGGCCACGTTGTTGACCGTGATGTTCCAGGGCCCGAGTTCGTGGGCGAGCTGTCGGGTGAGGCCAATCTGCGCCGCCTTGGCCGACGCGTAGGCCTGGATGCCGGTGAGACTGATGCCGAGTCCGGCGCCGCTGGAGATGTTGATGATGCGGCCGAACCGCGCGGCCTTCATATGCGGGGCAACGGCCTGGGCGAAGTAGAAAGCGCCCGTGACATTGACGTCAAAAATGCCCTGCCAATCGGCGGGGGAAATCTCCTCGAGCGGACGTCCGACCTGGCCGAGCACGCCACCGGCGTTGTTCACGAGGACATCGACGGTGCCAGACGCCGCGGCGGCCTCGGCGACAAAGAGGCCGACGGCGTGCGCGTCACGAATGTCGACGGTGCGCACGGTGCACGCGCCGCCGGCTGCCGCGCAGAGCCGCTGCGTTTCAGCGAGCTCATCGGCGAGCAGATCGCAGCCCCACACGACGGCGCCTCTCTGCGCGAAGGCGAGCGCTATGGCGCGACCGAAGCCGTGAGCGGCTCCGGTGACGATGACGGTCTTGCCGGAGAAATCCGGATGCATAGTGCGGAACCCTAAGTGAGTACGGCGGCAAGCGCCGCGAGCGTGTCGAGCGACTGTGTGCGCGTGCCGTTTTCGATGTCGTGAATCAGTTCCACGAGGCGCGCGGTGAGCGGTGTGGGTACGCCGGCCTCGGCACCGAGCGTGACGACAATGCCCAGTTGCGCATCGACCTCGGTGCGGCGCTTGCGCACCGCGAGGTCGCGCCAGATGCCGCTATGCGTCTTGGCCGAACGCCGATTGTGCGCGACCAGGGCGTCGAGCGATTGGTCGGGAGCATTGGCCGGTGCGCCGGGGAGGTACGCTGAAGGATCGAAGCCATCGAAGCCCAGCGGGGTGACGCCGCGCGCCGAGGCGACTGCGAGAATTTCGCGTGCGAGCGCGATGTAGACGGCACGATACGCCGGCATCGCGAGCGCGTCGGCGATGGACTCGTTGGTCAGCGCGGTGGTGAACAGCATCGCGCCATAGGCCTGCTTGCCCCAGAGGAAGCCCCAAATGTTGGGGGTGATGATGGCCCGGTCATCGAAGTGGCGCCACGCGGCATGGATGGCGGTGACACGCGGTGTCACCTGCCCATCGATTTCTCCAATGACGACAGCTCCACGGCCGCCGTAGAGAATCACGCCCGGTTCCAGATAGTCGGCACCAAAGTTCACAAAGGCGCCCACGGTGCGGTCGGCACCCACGAGGCGCGCGATGGTGATTTCGTTCAGGCCATTCTGTGCCGACACCACGCAGCCCGTGGGGGCCAAATGGGGACGCAGTGCCTGCGTGGCCGCCTCGGTGTGCTGCGCCTTGGTGGCGAGCACGATGGTGTCCCAGACGCCGGTGAGTTGCGCCGGCGTGTACGCGGGCATCGTCTGGGTGAAGTCGGCGATGGGGCCGGTGATATGCAGTCCATGCTGCCGCACCGCGGCGATGTGTTCATCGACGACGTCGACCAACGTGACGTCGTGGCCCGCGCGCGCCAGATACGCGCCCATCGTGCCGCCAATCGCGCCCGCGCCCCAAATGAGGCACCGCATCTTGTCGTCTCCCATCACGGCGTGCCGCCCCACGACCCCGTGAGGAGCGCGCGTGTCTCTTCCACCGCGACCTGCCAGAGGGCGAGCATTTCGTCGTCGTCGCGCTGGTAGTGCCCGCCATAGTTCCCGTCGCCGAGGTAGGCACGCAGCGCGACGGGATCGAGTGCGCGCACGCGGGCGAGATCGACCATCGGCCGCGGTTCCGCCGGCTGGGCGACGCCCGGCAGTCGCGTCCAGGGGAAGTTCTCCATCCACGATCCGTGCGACGCAACGGGATCGATGGCCTGCACCTTGGCCCACGTCTGCGGCGCGTTCCACCAGTTGTGGAAGATGACGCGGCACTCCGCGTGGTCGGCGGCCCATTCCTGGGCGAACTGCTGCACCGCGCCGTTCCCGCCGTGCCCGTTGACGATGAGGATGCGGCGAAAGCCGCTGTGCGCCAGGGAGTCGAGCACATCGCGCACAACGTGCAGGTGCGTCTCGACCTTCAGCGAGATGGAACCCGGAAACTCCCGAAAGTATGGCGTAACCCCGTACGGGAGCACGGGAAAGACGGGGATACCCAGCGGTTCCGCCGCTTCCACGGCGACGCGCTCCGGGAGGATGGCATCCACGGTGAGGCGCAGGTGGCTGTGTTGCTCGGTGCTGCCCAGCGGCAGCACGGCGCGGTCGTCACGGCGCAGGTAGTCCTCGACCTGCATCCAGTTCATATCGCTGATGCGCACGTCGCATGTCCTCGGACGGTGATGGCTCCAACCGTGGCCGCCCAAACATGCCGCTGCGGTCAGTCAGGCGCTATGCGACCGGGCGCGTGGGGAAGCCGGCGTAGCTGAGGCCGGCATGCAGGTGCTCGTGCTTGAGCACCACGCTGTGCGGGGCGACGCGCACACCAGCGCCGATATCGGCGCCGTAGAGCAGCACCGCATTGTGCCCCACGGTGGCGCCGCGCCGGATGGCGATGCGATCCATCTTGAGGACGCGATCCTCGAACGTGTGCGCCTGGAAGAGGCAGTCGACCGTTGCTCCGTCCTCGAATGTGAGCATATCGGGATCGGGGAGATCCTCGGCGAAGCCGACGCCCAGCACCACGCGGCGGCCGACATTCACGCCGGTGGCGCGCAGCAGCGCGTTGAGCAGCAGCGTGCCGTCGAGCTGCGAGACCAGCGGACCGGCGCAGATATGCCAGGCGAGGCACATCAGGTCCCAGCGCGACGCCCAACTGGACCAGAGCGGATGCATGGCCGGCTGCACTTTGCCGAGCAGCGACCACTTGGTGATGACGACCGCGGCCGTGAATGCGGCGCCACACAGTAGCGTGATCACCGGGAGCGCGACCAGCAAGAAGAGCGGCAACGGAAGTCCCGTCCACGTGGCCACGAGTGCGAGCCAGGCGAGCACGATGATGACCGGGAGTGCGGGGACGGCAAAGCGCGTCAGCTCCCAGAAAATGCGCACCACGTAGCGCCACGGCGTGGGGTCAAACGTGAACTGCGCGTCGAACTCCACCACTTCGCGATGCGGCAGTTCAAAGGCGGGATGCCCAAACCAGGCGCTACCGCGACGCATCGTGGCCTGATCGGCCACGGTGCAGATGCCGAGCAGGATGTCGTCGGGGAGCTGCGCGCCGGACGGGACGATGACGCCGTTGCCAAGAAAGGTGGCACTGCCGAAGGTCGTGTGCGCGGTGGTGACGGTGCCGCGGTGAAGTCGTGCCCCGCCGATGTAGATGCCATCGGCGAAGAAGTTTCGGTCCCCGATGGTCACCGTCTCCGGGACGGTGTCGATGAGTGAGCTGATTTCACAGTCGCGGCCCACCTGCATACCGGCGAGGCGCAACCAGTATGGCCAGAAGAGCGTGCCATAGAGCCACTTGCTGGCGTTGTCGACGAGCATCGGCTTGAGCCAGACGCGCACGTAGGCGCTGCTCCAGCGCGAGATGGACCGACTGCCCACGGGACCCAGCGCGCGACAGGCCAGTGCGCTGAGCACTAGGCGCAGCGGGACCGTGCACGCGAGGAGCAGGGCGATGATTGCCGCCACGTCCCAGCTGAACCGACCGCTCTGTGTGTAGGCGACGACTGCGGCGGCGTCGAGACGCCACGCGCGCAGGGCGAGCCAAGTGAGCAGGCCGAGCGGAACGCCGAAAACGGCGGCGAGCCCAATGCGCGTGCCGTGCAGCCGCAGCGCGTACGCGACCGGTGTGAGGTCGGCGGTGTGACTGACCGCCGGCGGGGCGGGGGCGTGTCCCGCCGACTGCGCGGGAATACCGTCCCATCGTTCACCGGCCGGGACGTGGGTGTCGGCGTCGAGCGAGGCGTTGTCGGCGAGCAGTGCGTTAGCGCCCATCACACAGCCGCCGCCAACGCCCGCATGCACGCCAATGGTCACCCCAGCGCCGAGCGTCACGGGAGAGAAGACGAGGTGACCGTCATCGAGTTCGGCGATTCGCAGCGCGGCATCCTGCGAGAGGGTCACGTCGTCGCCGATGTCGAGCAGGTCCCACCCGCCGCGCGTGAGCACGACGCCGCGATGGATGTGCACGCGCTGGCCGATGCGTGCGCCCAGGGCGCGCAGCGCCATCACCTGAAACTCGGTGCCCTCGAGTATCCACCACGGGACGGACTTCACGGATTGCTGCACGAACCAGTGCGGCAGGTACGCCGGCGTCCAGACACGCACGCGTCCGGGTGTGTAGCGGCCAATCAGTCGGCGTTTGCCGAGGACGGCGAGCGTGACGGCAATGGGCGCCCAGGCCAAGACTGCGAGGAGCGCGATGGGCGGGGCGAGCAAGACAGACGGCACCACGCCCAGTTGCAGCACGAGCGTTGGCACCAGATGAAAGGCCGCCAGCCAGAGCACGAGCGAGGCCACGAGCAGCGAGCGGAGCAACGACAGTGTCTGCCGCAGCGTCACGCCGGTGACCGGGATATCGAGGTCGAGGGTGCTCGCGGGAGTGTCGGCCGCTGTGCCGCGGGGCCCGCGATCGCGCACGCGCGCGGCGAGACCGGCGACGGTGCGCGCTTCGTACACGTCGCGCACGTCGAGCACGTTGGTGCGTTCATCATCGCGCAACCGCGTGATGAGGTCGGCGGCACTCAGCGAGTCGCCGCCGAGCGCGGTAAAGAAATCGGCGGCGGGGTCCGGGTAGGGGCCCATACGCACCACGTGACGCACGGCTTCCGCGATGGCGCGTTCGAGCGGATCGTCGGGGGCGGCGGCTGCGCCGGTGACGGGCGTCGTGGTGAGGCGCGGGAGCGCGCGGCGGTCGAGTTTGCCGCCGATTGAGGTGGGGAGCGCGTCGATGGCGGCGATCTGCGCCGGCACCATATACGGCGGGAGCACGGCGCGCAGCGCTTCCTGCAGCGAGGCGGCTGTTGGCACCGGCACCATCGCTTCGGGCACAATGAAGGCGACCAGCGTCTGGCGTCCGTCGTCGTCCTGCACGGTGCAGGCTGCCTCGCGCACCCCGTCGCAGGCGGTGAGCGCCGACTCCACCGCGCCCAGTTCGACGCGATATCCACGCAGCTTTACCTGCGCATCGAGGCGCCCATGATAGATCAGCGTGCCATCGGCGGTCCGCTGGGCGCTGTCGCCGGTGCGGTAGATGCGACCGAGCTGCGGGTGGTGCGGAAACCGTTCGGCGGTGAGCGCCGGCTGGTTCCAGTAGCCGCGTGCCAGCGAGGCGCCTCCGAAGACCAACTCGCCGCGTTCGCCGTCGGGTACTGGCTCCAACTGCTCATCGACGACCCACGCCTGCACATTGTGCACGGGGATGCCGATGGTGATGGGCATTCCTGTGGCGATGTGCGCCCTCGTGCAGGTGACCGTACACTCGGTGGGGCCGTATCCGTTGACGAGCGACCGTCCCTGCCCCCAGCGGTCGGCGACATCCTGCGGCAGCGCTTCGCCGCCTACATACAGCAGGCGCAGTTCAGGGAGTTCGCGCGCCGGATGTTCACATCCGGTGGCGCGCAACAGCGTCGGGGGCGGACAGAAGACGGAGACGCGTTCGTGGCGCAGCCAGCCCACGAGGTCTGGGCCCAGGCGCGCCGCGTCGTCGTCCATGACAACGAGGGTGGCGCCCGCCGCGAACGCGAGCCATGTCTCTTCAATAGAGGAGTCATAGGCCGATGAAGACCCCTGCACTACGCGGTCTTCGGGGGCGAGGCCGAACGCGTCCAAATCGGAGTGCACCAGATTGGCGATGGAGCGGTGCTCGATCATCACCCCTTTGGGGCGCCCTGTGGTGCCCGAGGTGTAGATGACGTAGGCGAGCGACGCCGGGGTCAGCCACGACGGTGACGGGGCGGGCGCAGTGTGTGCGTGGCAATGCAGCAGGTCAACGACATCGAGAATACGCTCAGCGGGAAAGCCGGCGGAGAGGGCACGCGCGCGGCCCGCGGCGTCGGTGAGCAGGGCGGCCGGTTGCGCGTCCGCGAAGGTGTCGCGCAAGCGCTCGTCCGGGAAGGCGAGGTCGACACACGTGTATGCCGCGCCTGCGCGAAGGACACCGAGTTGCGCCGCGTAGAGGTGCACGGCAGTGCGCGGCAGGAGGATGGCGACGATGCATTCCCCGGCGAGCAGCGGGGCGAGCGCGTGCGCCACGGCGCCGGCGTGCCGGTCGAGTTCGGCGTAGGTCGTGCGGTGGCGCGAGGGGCGGAGGCGTCCCGGCGGCACATCGACGGCGACCTGCTGGGGCCAGCGCGCGACGGAGCGGGCGAAGAAGTCGTGAAGCAGCCCCGGAGCCGCCTCACGATTCATCGATGGTCCCGCGCGCGCATCGTCATGCCACCCATGCGCGAAAGATAGGTCGTGCAGGGGGCGCTGGCGACGCTTGCGACGCTAACGATGCCAACGTGCCTACTGCGTCGCTCCGTGGTCCACTGGGCTTACCGCGGTGGCAGGATCACGCCGTGCGAACTCCAGGAGGCCGCCAAGTTCGTAGATGCGGATGATCGAGTCGCTGAATTCTCCACGAAATGACGTCGCGCCACTGCTGCGGTCGATGATGAAGCGCAGCGTGGAATCGCGTCCCATTGCACGACCCTCCACGCGTCCCTCGTTGGTCTCCGTCACGAGGACGGTGCCATCGCACGACCGCATCGTTGAGCGGTAGATGAAGCCGCGGCCACTGCGGGTGATGAGCAGCGAGCCGTCGGCGACGCGGTCGCGGCAGTCGACGGCGGCGCTGCGGGAGCCTGGCGCCTCCAGTACGGGGCCGGCGCCGTGGACGCGCTGGCCGTCAATGCGTACCAGAGGGAACTCCCGGCCGCGGAGGGCGACGGGGGCGGGGGCGCTGCCGGCGCAGCCGAGCGTGCCAAGCGCAGCGAACGCGAGCAGCAGCGGCGTGATGCCGGGACAACGGAGATGGCGGACCATAGGGGTGCACACCAGTGAGGACGGGTGCATCATGGAGCGGCCGCTCGACGGATGCCAGAGTGCGCGGCACACTCGGCGTCACGCAGCTTCCGCCGGTGTCACGATGTGCAGGTCAGGCGCTGAAGTGTACGCCCCGCCGGTGGCGATTATAGCCCACCGCTCAACTCGAGTAGTACGCCGCGTTTTCGTCGATATAGCCTTTGGTGAGATCGCAGCCATAGGCGCGCGCCGTGGCGGTGCCGGCGCCGAGCGAGACCTCAAGATCCACCACCTCGACGGCGAGGGCGGCGCGTACCGTGGCGTCGTCAAACTCGAGCCGCACGCCGCTCCCCACGACCTGATAACCATTGACCCAGGCGTGCGTGGCCGACGTGTTGACGGTGGCGTCGAAGCACTTGCCGATGGCCATCAGGATGCGGCCGACGTTGGGGTCGGCGCCGTGCACCATGGTCTTGATGAGCGGCGAGTTGAGCAGTGCCTTGGCCACGTAGCGCGCCTCGGTGTCGCTGGCGGCATCGCGCACGGTGACGCGTAGCAGGTGCTCGGCGCCCTCGCCGTCGCGGGCGAGCGTTTCCGTCATCCGAATGCAGCCGGCGATAAGCGCCTCCCGGAACGCCTGCTCGTCCACCGCACCGGCCAGGCCGTTGGCGAGAATGGCACAGGTGTCCGACGTGCTGGTGTCGGTGTCCACCGAGAGCATGTTGAACGACACGTGCACGGCATCGCGCAGCAGCCGGTCGAGCGTGGCAGCATCGAAGGCGGCGTCGGTGAAGATGTATGCCAGCATCGTGGCCATGTTGGGCTCAATCATTCCCGAGCCCTTGGCCACCCAGGTGATGGTGGCGTCTCCCACGGCGACCGATAGCGCCTTGGGATGCGTGTCGGTGGTCATAATCCCCTCGGCGCCTACGAGCGGATCGGCCTGCAGGTCGACCGACATTCCGCGGATGCCGACCTCAATCTTCTCCACCGGAAGCTGCACGCCGATAACGCCCGTCGAACTGACAAGCACCTTGCCAGCGTCGGTGCCGAGTTCCGCCGCCGCCGCCGCGGCCATTCGGCGCGCATTGTCTACGCCGCGTGTACCGGTGGCGACGTTGCTGACCTTGCTGTTGGCGACAATCGCGCGCAGCGTGCCGCCCTTCAGCGTTTCGCGTCCCAGGATGATGGGCGCGCCAGGGAACTGATTGCGTGTGAAGACCGCGGCGGCGGTGGCGTCGACGTCACTGGCAAAGAGCGTGAGATCGCGTGCCTGCGGCTTGAGGCCGACATTCCGGCTGGCACAGCGGAACCCGCGGGGAAAGCGGGCGCGGTCGTGAAAGATCATGCAGACGCTCCGTCGCGCACGACCGGGTAGCCGGCGTTTGACCACTCCCGGAAGCCGCCCGTCAGATTGAGGATGTTGGTGTAGCCGCGCGCCGCCAGCAGCGAGGCCGCGATGGCTGACCTGCCGCCGCCCTGACACTGGACGACCACGACGCCATCGCGCGGCACTTCCTCGAGCCGCTGGTCCAGCGTGCCCAACTGCACGTGATGCGCACCGGGAATGCGCCCTGCATCCCACTCTGAGCGGTTGCGGACATCGATGATGGCGACGCCGCGCGGGAGCAATGCGTCGTGCAGCTCGGCGACGCTCGTTTGCGCCACCTGACCGGCGGCGGCGGTTGCTGCCCAGACCGGCACCGTGTCGTGTCCGAGTACGCCGGCCACACGGTCGAAGCCGATCATCGCCAAGTCGCGCACCGCCTCGTCGACGGCGCGCGCTTCATCATCGACGATCAGATAGATGTCCCGATCGTACGGCAGCAGCGACCCCGCCCAGGTGCTGAACGACTTATCGAGCGGAATGTTGAGCGTGCCCGGAATGTGCGCACTGGCAAACGACGCGGCGGCGCGGGTGTCCACCAGCACATGTCCGGCGGCGAGCAGCGCACCGGCGCGCGCGGCGGGGACGCGCTCGGGGCGGCGAAGTCCGTGCAGGAGCGCCGGGCCGTCGCGGTTGATGCGCTTCATCTCAGCGAAGTAGCGTGGCGGTTCAGGCTGTCCTTCGAGGATGCTTGCCACGAACTCCTCTTCGATCATCTCGGCCAGCGCCCAGTTGAACCGCTTCTCATAGCCGACGGTGCTGGATGGGACGGCGCCGAGTGCCTTGCCGCAGGCGGAGCCTGCGCCGTGACCGGGCCAGAGTTGCAGCCAGTCGGGGAGGCGCCGGAACTTGGCCAGCGACGCGTAAAGCGTTCGGGCCGCCGCGTCCATGGTGCCCGCAAACTTGGCCGCGCGTTCCAGCAGGTCCGGGCGTCCCACATCGCCAACGAAGACGAAGTCGCCACTGACGATGCCCATCGGTTCATTGGCGGCCGCGCCATCGGTCACCAGGAAGCACAGGTGCTCCGGCGTGTGTCCGGGGGTGTGCATCACCGTGAAGCGGATGTTGCCGGCGGAGAAGACGTCGCCGTCGCGCAGCAGCGTGGCCCCCGCCGAGGCGGCGAAGGCGTATTGCCACTCGGGACCGCCTTCAGCGGAGAGCAACAGCGTCGCGCCGGTCAGGTGTGCCAGCTCGCGGCTGCCCGAGACGTAGTCGGCGTGAATGTGCGTCTCGGTGACCTGCGTGATGCGCAGCTTCTGTGCTTCGGCCGCGTGGATGTACTGGGCGACGTCGCGGTTGGCGTCGATGACAACGGCTTCGCCCGTTGCCTGGCAGCCGATAAGGTAGCTCGCCTGAGCGAGCGGCGTGTCGTAGAAGCGCTCGAAGTACATGGGCTTAGAGTTGGGCGCGGTTCTGCCAGAGAATCATGATGCCGATGACGACCAGCAGCAGGGCGAAGGCGCGCTTGAGTTGGCGTGTTGGAATGTGGCGGACGAGGGCCGTTCCAGCGAGGATGCCCGCGACCGCCACCGACGTGAACTGCACGACAAAGCCCCAAGGCACGACCTCGCGTCCGTGATGACCGAGATAGCCAGAGGCCGAGTTGAGGGCGATGACCAGCAGCGAGGTGCCCACGGCCGATTTCATCGGGACGCGGCCGAGGATGACGAGCGCGGGGACAATGAGGAATCCGCCGCCGATCCCGACGACTCCTGTCAGCAGGCCGACGGCCAGGCCGACGCTGAGCATCACGGCGACGTGCGGCGGGGCCTCGGTGTGCGCGGTCGGGTCGTCGCGCACGGCGCTGCGCAGCATCGAGGCGGCGGCTCCGAGCATCACTGTGGCAAGAATGAGCAGTTGGGCGCGAGCGCTGAGCAGGACGCTCAGCCGCGCCCCGGTGTATGACCCGATCATCGCGACCGAGCCGAACAGCGCGGCCACCTGCAGGCGGACGTTGCCCGAGCGCCAATGGGAGACCACACCAACCAGCGCTGCCGTGCCGACGACCGGCAGGCTCATGGCGATGGCCAGCTTTGGCTCGAAGCCGAGCACGTACACCAGTACGGGGACGGTCAGTATCGATCCGCCCCCGCCAAGCATTCCGAGTGCCAGCCCGATGAGGGCGGCGAAGAGGTAGCCGAGCACGCCGGAAAGATACGGCGCGCGAAGGTGTTATGCGGTAGCGGTCTTCTTGGCCTTCTTGAGGGCGTCGCGGAGCGGGATGTCCTTGGCTCCGGTGACGAGTTTGCGGCCATGGCCGGCCCACGACGACACGCCGCCGGCGAGGACGTGGACGTCGGACTTGCCCGTGCGGCGGATGGCGGTGGCGGCGCTCGCCGCGCGGCTTCCCGCGTGGCAGATGACGATAATTGGCGTTTCCGCCTCACCGAGCATAGTCAGCGACGCCTGCAGCTGGTCGAGCGGTACCAGCGTGGAGCCATCGATGTGACCCTGCACGTACTCATTGCGCGTACGAACGTCGAGCAGAATGGCGCCGGGATGCTCGGCGCGGAGGGCGTCGAACTCCGCGGGGCCGAACGCGCCACCGCTGAGCATACTGGCCAGCGAAGAAAGGAAAGACATGTCTCGTGGGTTAAATGTATCTCTATATCGCAATATAGTAATTTATTAACGGAAGGGAAGGGGTCGCGCCGGACGGCTCACACGTCGAGCGGGGCGTAGTACCGTTGCGGTTTGCGCCGCTCCACGACGGTGTCGGCAAAGGCGGCGAGACGCAGCAGGAGGCGCTCGCTCCACCCGCGCCCGATGGCCTGCATCCCGATGGGGAGCCCCGTGGCATCGTAGCCTGCCGGAAAGGAGATGGCGGGATGGCCGGTGAAGTTGGAGGCAAAGGCGAAGCGCATCGTTTCCATCGAGCGGCCGAGGTCGGAGACGGCCCCGCCGGATGGGTGGATGGGCGGAGCCGTATTGCCGGCGGCGGGGGTGATGATGGCGTCGCAGTGCTGCAGGGCGCGCTCGAAGTGAGCGATCACGCGCGTGCGCGCGCGCTGGGCATGCACATACTCCACCGCCGTTGACGCCTGAGCGATGGCGAGGTTCAGCTGCGTCTCGGTGCCGAATTGTCCGAACCGCTCGCGAATATGCGGCAGCATACCGGCGCTCATCTCCGAGGTAATGGAAATCAGATGGGCGACCCGTGCGAGCTCGAGCTCCGGAATCTCGATCTCCACAAGGCGCGCCCCGTGCGCCACCATATGGCCGAGCAGTCGCTCACATTCTGCGACCACGGCCGGCTGCGCGTGCCGGAACCAGGGCCAGAACACGCCCAACGTGACGCCGTGCAATCCGCGCGGCGCGTCGTCGTCGATCTCGGGGGCCGGATGGCCGAGGGAGTGCGGGTCGGCGGGGTCGGCACCGGCCATGACCTGGTAGGCAAGCGCGGTGTCGCGGGCGCAGTTGGCCAGGGGACCGAGGTACGCCACGGACCAGCACAACGGCGCCGCCCCCCGCTCGCTGATGCGGCCGTAGGTGGGTTTGATCCCCACCACGCCGCAGAAGGAGGCCGGGAGGCGGATGGATCCGCCGCCGTCGGCGCCAATGGCCATGGGGACGAGTCCTGCTCCCACCACGCAGCCGGGGCCTGCCGAACTTCCGCCGGTGTGGTGCGCGTCGTTGTAGGGATTGCGTGCCGAGCCGTAGTGTTGGTTGAAACCCGAGACGCCAATGCCGATTTCGTGCATGTTCGCCTTGCCAACCATCACGGCGCCGGCTGCACGCATACGCGCGACGGCGGTGGAATCGGTCGCCGCCGCGGGCGCGCCGTCAAACAGGGTAGTGCCGACCGTTGTGATGTAACCGGCCTGATCGATCTCGTCCTTGGCGGCGATGGGGACGCCGTCGAAGACGCTGAGCGGACGGCCCGCCTTCCAGCGCGCCGCCGATGCATCGGCCTGCGCGAGAATGTCATCGCGGCGCATCGAGATGAAGCCGCGCAACGGCACAGCCGCGTGTTCGCTCGTCTCCCATTGTGCGAGGAACCGCTCCGCGATGTCACGCGGCGTCAGTCGGCGGTCGCGAAAGGCGGCGTGGTAATCGGCGACGGTCGGGAACCGAAACCCCAGGCGTCCCTCGTCGCTCCGCGCTTCGAGCGGCGGCAGGGCAGGGGGCGCGTCCGGCAACATCGGCGTGAAGGTGGGCGGCTCGTCGATGCGTGTGTCGGTGAGCGCGGTCAGGCCGGCGTCGTTACGCAGCTTGGCGACGAGGGCGGCGCCAATGATCGGCGTTCCTGCCAAGGTGTTGACGGTGCGCAATCCGCCCGGTCCAAGCGTGGGGAGTGCGACGGTTGTGAGGTCGTAGGTCACGGCGCGTTTCCCTTGAAGGTGACGATGCGGCCGCGCGGGCCGACGGCCCAGCCCGAATCGGGTGTCGCGAAGTCGATGGCGTAGAGCGTGAGCGTGTCGCCGCGCGTCCACGTGGCGCCGAAGTCAGTGCTGAAGCCGGTGCCATATGCCCCGACGGCGGCGAACGTCGGCTTCTTGGCTCCCCGCACGGCGACGACACCACCAGTGATGCCCTGCGCAGGCCACTTGGAGGCGCGCGCCCAGGTGACGCCGCCGTCGCGAGTCACTAACGTGAGGTCGCTGTGGCTCCGCGGGACGGTGTAGTCACCAGCCACGGCGATGCCGTGTCGCGCGTCGGCGAAGGCAATGCCAAAGAAGCCGGCGCTTGGCCCGGCGGCGATGCCCGTGCTGCTCACCTGCCACGTGCGTCCGGCGTCGGTCGAGCGGAAGACGCGCGCTTCGCGTCCGCCGCCGGTGGCGATCCAGGCGTTGGTGCGGCCTTGCACCGTGATGGTGGTTCCGCTGGCGGCGAACGACGCCTCGCCGGGAATCACCGGCGGGATGCCCGCCGGATCCACGCGCTGCCACGTGGTGCCGTCGTCGGTGCGTAGAATGACGAGTTTGCCATCGATGGGATCGCTGAATGCCACGCCGTGTGTGGCGTCCCAGAAAGCCATGCCGTCGAGGAAGATGCCCTTGGTGGTGTCGCTCCACTGCAGCGACCAGCGCTTGCCGCCGTCCACCGTCTTGTACATGCGGGCCTGGCCCTGCTCGGCGGGGCCGGCACTCATCGCATAGGCCACCTGTGCGCTGACGCCGTGGACATCGCGGAAGTCGAGCGAGTCGGCGCCGGGGACGGACACGTTCTCCCATCGTGCGCCGCCGTTGACCGTGCGGAGTACGGTCCCACGGCTGCCGCCGGCCCACGCGACAAGTCCGCTCACCGCGCTGAAGCCGCGGAACGACGCGGTGACGCCGCTGGGCTGCACCGTCCAGCGCGGATCGCGCGCGACGGCCGTGAGTCGCGCGCCGAGGGCCTCAGCCAGCGCTGCAGCGTTGGCGTTGTTGCGGTTGGTGAGCACAATGACGGTGGCGCGCAGCGACGGGTAGCGGATGATGGCATTGCGGAAGCCGATGGTGCTGCCGGTGTGACGCGTGCGCGGCAGGGCGTTGCGGGTATCGAGGTACCAGCCGAAGCCGTAGTCGGCGCCGGCGCTGTCGGCACGGAGGCCGCGCCGGAAGAGCAGCGTGCGCAGCGAGTCGGCGAGCAACTCCCGCGTCTCGAGTGCGTTGCTCCACCGATAGAGTTCGGCGACGGACGAGTAAATGCCACCGTCGCCGAGCACCGCCGATGTGCTCGACTGATCGGTGCGCAGCCAGGCGCCATCACGACGCGAGTGGCCGAAGGCGCGGCGTTGCACGGCGGCGCGGCCATCTTCGCGGGCGACCGTCCACGGCATACCGACGCGGTCGAAGATGCGCGTCTTCAGGAAGTCAGCGAAGCGAACGCCGGCGCGCTTCTCCACGACCATCGCGAGCATCGCATAGCCCGTGTTGCTGTACCGAAAGCGTGCGCCCGCCGGAAAGTCGGTAGAGTCGAGCGAGCTCATACGGCGCAGCACGTCGGCGTCGAGCACCTGCGTGGCCTGGGAATCGGGGACGAAGTCCTCGTAATCGCGGAGGCCGCTGGTATGCGTGAGCAAATGACGCACCGTGACGCGCGCGCCGTAGGCGGGAAACCCCGGGAAGATGTCGGTGAGCGTCTCGTCGAGGCGCAGCTTTCCGTCCTGCACCAGCAGCATCGTGGCCATCGCCGTGAACTGCTTGGTGACAGAGGCGAGCCGGAAGTTGGTGTGCGGCGTGACCGGTGTGCGCGCGTCCAGATCGGCCAGCCCGTAGCCCTTGCTGACGAGCAGACGGCCGTCCATTGCCACAAGGACGGCGGCCCCTGGTGTCGCCGGGCCGTTGAAGTCCGCGAAGAGGGAGTCGACAAACGCCTCGTCGAGTGGAGCGCCGTCGGCGGCCCGCGCCGTGACACGCCGCGTGGCGAGGTCGTACTCGTCGCCAGGGAGCAGGGTCAGGTACGGATGACCGGGATCATTAACGTCGCGTCCGTTGTGGACGAACGCCTTGCCGCGGCCGATGATCTCTCCCTTGTCGCCCTGAACGACGAGTGCGGTCCCTTCGTCGAGCCCGATGCCCAGAAGGGTAGGATGAGCGGTCACGACTGCTTGCAGGTCGTTCTGCCGATTACGCGCGACGATGTGCTGGTCGATGGCCATGTTGCGCAGGTAGCCGAAGCCCTGCTCGTATCCTTTGGCCATCATTTCGGTGTTCCCCGCGCGCGCGCCGCGCACGAGGTAACTGGCGAGAATGGAGGCGCCCGCCGAGGAGCCGCCGATCACGCCGCCGCGCGCGAGAACATTGCGGAGTTCGCGCTCGGTGCGGGTCCCCAGATACGAATCCACCAGCCGCCACTGGCGCCCGCCCGGAAACCAGACGCCGCGTGCCGTACGGAGCGCGGCGACAAAGGCATCGCTCTCCGCGACGTTGCGGTCCTTGGTATGCAGGACGGTGAGGTTCGTCGCGCCGGCGGCCTTGAGACCGTTGAGGCCGCTCCAGGTGGCGGGATAGATCGCGTCTTCGCCGGCGGTGGGGATCACGACGATGGGAGCGTCGGGGCCACCGGCGAGCGCGACAAAGCGCTGCAGGATTTCCGGCCCCATGTTTCCACCACCTACGACCACCAGCGAGCCGGTGGCCGGTCCCACGCGAATGCGCGCTGGGGCGGGCTGACCGGAGGGAGTGCGGGAACAGGCGGCGGCGACACACGCGCCGAGAATCACGAGGAAGCGTCGGGCAGTCATGAGCCAGCTTGGCACCGGAGGCGGGAGGCGCGCGTTCGACGAATGGAACGACCGGCATAAACATTCCGCCTGAACGCGCGGCGGGCCAGAGGATACGGGGGCAATGCAGATGGGGATGGTTCTACTGACGGCGCTCGCAATTGCGGCCAGCCTGATGCTGGTGGCGTGGCTGATGTATCGCGCCACCGACAAGGCCAGCTGGGTGGATGCGTTCTGGTCCGGCAACCTGGCCGTGCTGGCGGTGTGGTACGCCGTGTCGCAGGACGGCGATCCTGCGCGCCGCATTCTCGTGGCGGTGGTGGGCGGGCTGTGGGGGGCACGCCTGGCCGTGCACATTGCCGTGCGCGTGGCGCGCGGGGCGGAGGATCCGCGCTATCTCACGTTGCGCGCCGAGTGGAAAACCAATCTGCCCCTGCGGTTTCTGCGGTTCTTCATGGTGCAGGGCGTGGTGGATGTGGTGCTCAGCGTGCCCTTCCTGTTGATGGCGCGCGATGCGTCCCCCTTTGGGCGCGTCACCGAGTTGGCTGGTCTGGCGCTTTGGGCGGTCGCCCTGGCTGGTGAGAGCGTCGCTGACGCGCAGTTGGCGCGGTTCAAGCGCGATCCGGCGAACCGTGGCGCGGTATGCCGCACGGGGCTGTGGGGGCGCTCCCGCCACCCGAACTACTTCTTTGAGTGGTTGCTGTGGGTTGCCTTTGCGCTGATGGCGACGGGCACGCCGTGGGGATGGCTGAGTTGGAGCGCACCGGTGCTGATGCTCTACTTCCTGCTGCGGGTGACAGGGATTCCGTTGACGGAGAAGCAGGCGATCGCGTCCAAGGGGGACGCCTACCGGGCGTATCAGCGGGAGGTCTCGGCGTTCCTGCCGTGGTAGATTTGGCCATGCGCCATACTGCCCTGGTTGTCCTCATGCTTGCGCTGCCACTCGGCGCGCAGGCCCCGAAGAACGTCAAGACGCGCCGCACGCCGGCGCCACCCCCGCCACCGATCGCCGTGCCGTGCGCGGCCACCGACAGCACCTGCGTGGCGCCCGAGTTGCGACGCGAGTTCCGCGGCGTGTGGGTGGCGGCTGTCTCCAATATCGATTGGCCGTCGAAGCCTGGCCTTTCCACGGCGGAGCAGAAGGAAGAGTTGCTGGCGATCCTCGACCGGGCGCAGGCCGCGCACCTCAACGCGGTCATTCTGCAGATCCGGCCTGCTGCCGACGCGTTGTACAAGAGCAGCATTGAACCGTGGTCCGAGTATCTGACCGGGCGACAGGGGCGCGCGCCCAAGCCGGCGTGGGATCCACTGGCCTTCGCCGTGGAGCATGCGCACCAGCGCGGCCTCGAGTTGCATACGTGGTTCAATCCGTATCGCGCCAAGCATCCCAGCGCCAAGGGCCCGCTGTCACAGCGGCACTTGGCCAAGACCGCGCCGGCGCTGGTCAAGAAGTACGGGACGCATCTGTGGATGGATCCCGGCGAGAGCGCGGTGCGCAAGCGCACGTTGCGCGTGGTGCTCGACGTCGTGAAGCGGTACGACATCGACGGCGTGCACCTGGACGACTACTTCTATCCCTACAAGGAAAAGACGGCGGACGGGACGACGGAATTTCCGGATGCACGCAGCTGGGCGAAGTACCGCAAGATGGGCGGCGCGTTGTCGCGTGATGACTGGCGGCGCGAGAACGTGAACACGCTCGTGCGGCAGCTCAACGAACAGATCCACAAGACGAAGCCGTGGGTGAAGTTTGGCGTGTCGCCGTTCGGCATCTGGCGTCCCGGATATCCGGAGCAGATCAAGGGATTCGACGCGTATGAACAGCTGTACGCCGATTCCAAGCTGTGGTGGGCCAACAACTGGGTCGACTATTTCACGCCGCAGCTGTACTGGCCCATTGCCAAGGCGGAGCAGAGCTATCCGGTGCTGATGCGTTGGTGGGGCGAACAGAACGCCACCGAACGGCATCTCTGGCTGGGGCTCTACACGAGCCGCGTGCGCGCGCAGACGCCAGAGGGGAATGGCCTCGCGCCGTCGAACGCGTGGGTGGCCGACGAGATCGTCGCGCAGATCGACACCGCGCGCGCGTACCCGCGCGCGTCGGGCACGGTGCACTTTTCGATGAAGGCTTTCGTCAACGATCAGGGCGGTGTGGCGACGCGCCTGGCCGAGCGTGTGTATGGCGACGTGGCGTTGGTGCCGGCATCGCCGTGGCTGTCGAAGGGGGCGCCGTCAGCGCCCACGGTGCGCGTGCGGAAGAACGCTGCGACGGGCGGCCTGTCGCTGACGATGTCGCTTCCAAAGCCGCAGGTGGCGCGCTGGTACTTGGTGCAGATGCGTACGGCCGGGGTGTGGGGGAGCAAGATGGTGGCGTCGTGCGCCTGCGCTGAGGAGCTTGTCCCTACATCGGATGGGGCGTTGCCTGACCGGTTAGTGGTCACGGCGCTTGATCGCGCCGGGGTGGCGTCGCCTGCGGTGCGGCTGACGGTCGTGCGGTAGGTTTCGCGCCGCGCGCGATAATCGCGTCGGTCCAGACGACGCCGGAGACGGGATGCGCTTCCCGTCTCCGGCGTTCGATTTTTCGCGTTGCAACATCCCGCGCGGTGGGACGTAATTTGTGGCATGACACCCCACCGTATCCTCGCGCTGCTGTTTGCAGCATCCGCTCTGTCGCTGGGCGCCCAAACACCGCGTGTGCACGCGACGCGTGATCCCATGCGGCTGGATGGCCGATTGGACGAACCGGCGTGGATGCGTGCCGACAGCATCGACGACTTCCGGCAGCGAGATCCCGCCGAGGGCGTTGCGGCGACGGAGCGCACGGTCGTGCGCTTCGTGTCGGCGCGTGACGGACTGTGGATCGGCATTCACGCGTTTGATCGTGAGCCCGCCAAGATTCTGCGTGCGCAGTTGCGTCGCGACACGGATATGGACACCGACGACGGTGTACAGGTGCTGCTGTCGCCGATGCAGGACAAGCGCACCGCGTTCTGGTTTGCGGTGAACCCCAACGGCGCGATGACCGACGGCGAAGTGATCAACTTCGAGAGTGACAACGTCGACTGGGATGCCGTCTGGGACAGCCGTGCACAGCTTACGGCGGACGGCTGGGTGGTGGAGATGTTCCTTCCCTGGCAGACGCTGCGGTACCGGGCCGCGCAGACGGCGTGGGACGTGAACGTCCTGCGCATGATTCGCCGCAAGAACGAAGAGGTGCTGTGGAAGGCGTGGCGCCGAACGGAAGGGATCAAGTTCCTGGAGAAGGCGGGAGTTGTTGAGGGGTTCGTTGATCTTCCGCCGCGAGCGAACGTTGAGTTGCGTCCCTACGCGTCGGCCACCGGCAACGGGGCAACGCGCGCGTATGACACCGATGGCTCTTTCAGCACCACGGGCGCTGCCGGGCTCAAGGGTGCGTTCGGCCTGGATGCCAAGCTGGCCCCGTCGCGGGGTCTGACGCTCGATCTCACCACCAACGCGGATTTTGCGCAGGCGGACGTCGACCGGCAGATCATCAACTTCAGCCGTTTCCCGCTCTTTCTCCCGGAACGCCGCCCCTTCTTTACGGAGGGCGCCGGCATCTTCGACTTCGGGCGGACGCAGGAAACGCAGCTCTTCTACAGTCGGCGTATCGGACTCTCGCGCAGTGGGGAACCCATTCCGCTGCTCGCGGGGGCTCGGCTTTCCGGGCGCATTGGCGCGCAGCAGGTGGGTGTCATCGCGGCGCGCACGGGAGGCGACCAGCCGACGACGGATGCGGTGGTGCGGATCCGGCGCGACCTGCTTGGCCGCGGCTATGTGGGGGCGATGTTCACCGGCAGCGAGGCGCGCGGTGAGGAGGCCACCACCGCGACCGGATTCGACATCAACCTGCCGTTTATCGTGCGCGGGCAAAACCTCGTGTTCCTTGCCGGAACGTCGTGGACGCACGATAGCACGGGAGGGGCGCCCAACTACTCGCGGTTCGTGGTGGACTTCCCGAACGACTTCGCCGACATCGTGTCGCGGGTCGAGCGTGTTGAGGCGGGGTTCAATCCGACGCTCGGGTTTGTGCGTTCCGACGGGATCGTGCGCTACGGCGGCTCGTTCCGGCTCACGCCGCGTCCGAACATTCCGCATGTGCGACAGCTCGAGTTCAACCTGCTCAACTATCAGTACGTGCAGCGCCTGGGCGGCGGACTCGACAACGCCGAGTTCGAGGTCACGCCCCTCGGCGTGCGCTTCGACTCCGGGGATGAGTTCGAGTTCAGCCTGCAGCGCGTCGGTGACGCGCCCACGGAGGCGTTTGAGGTGTTCGATGGGACGACCATTGCGCCAGGGTCGTACTGGTACGACCGATGGGAAGTGCAGTACGACGGATCGTCGCGGCGTCCCGTGCGGTTTGAGGCGTCGGCCAACTTCGGACGCTTTTATACCGGGTCCGGCGAGGACTACAGTTTGTCGGTCGAAGGGCGCTGGCAGCCGCACCTGCTGTGGTCGCTCGATTTCGGCTACACGGACGGCCGTTTTGCGTCGTCGCGGTTTATTGCGCGAACGACCACCGCTCGTGTGGATTATGCGGTGACGCCCCGCCTGAACACGACGGTCTTTGCGCAGTGGAACAACGAGTCGAAGCGCGGGGCCATCAATGCGCGCCTGCGGTGGACGCGCACGCCGGGTAGCGATCTCTATGTTGTCCTGAACAGCGCGTGGCCTACCGGGCTCGAGGGGCGGTCGATTCCGTGGTCGCGGCCATCGCGGGGTGGGGTGGTGGTGAAGTACGTGCAGTATTTGAGATACTAGAGAGACAACAGACAAACTACAGAGAGACAACAGAGGGCCGGCATTCACGTTGCCAGCCCTCTGTTGTCTCTCTGTAGTTTGTCTGTTTTTTTTCTGTTGTCTCTCTGCCCCTACGGCTCTCTCGTCTCGCTGAACGGGAATCCGCTGCTGCCGCCACCGCTGACGCGCTCGACGCGCAACACCTGCTTGAACGTCTGGCCGCCGACGGTGATCGACACGAGGTAGTCACCCGTGCCGACCAGGCCACCGCCGCCACCGCCGCGGCGACCGCCGCCGCCGAACATCGCCATCATCCCGCTGCGGCCGGCCACGGCCTGCAGCACGGTCATCAACTGCTGCTGATCGGGGGGCGCGCCGGCGCCACCGCCAGGACCACGCGCTGCCCCTGCCGCGCCGGGCGCGGCCGCCGGCGTCTCACCGGGACGATCCTGCCAACGACCGGCCATGCCGCCGAATCCGCCGCCACCGCCGCCGAAGGCGCCGAACTGCTGCGCCATCTGCTGCATTGCTTCGGGGCCGCCCGTCAGGCCGGTGCGGAACCGGTCGAGCATCGGCTTGGGCATCGTGCCTTCCTTCTCAATCGAATCGAGCGCCGTGATGATCTTGCGCACGTTATTGATCGAGTCGCGCACCTCGGCCGGCGACAGCTTGGGCGACGGGGCCGGCTTGCCGCGGAAGTCCCACGTGACGCGCTGGATGCCCGCGCCACCCGGGCCGTTGAGCGTGCGGAGCGTGTCGCCCGACGCATCCTGAATGACGACGCGCACCTGGCCCGTGTTGGCCGTGGCGAGGCGATACGTGATGTCCGCGCCGTACGTCGGGCTCGGCACCTGGAACAGCTTGTTGCCCACCGATTCGCCGTTGTACGGCTTTTCGCCCCACTGGAACGCGGTGCGCGGCTTGAACAGGTGTGCGGCCTTGGCGACGACCGCGGCGTTCATCTGCTGCAGCGCGTGAATGTCGACGATCCAGAATCCACGGCCGTGCGTAGCGGCCACGAGTTCGCCATCGCGCGGATGAATGACCAGATCCATCACCGGCAGCGTCGGCATCCCGGCCATGAACTTCGCCCACGTCTTGCCCTTGTCGAGCGAGGCGTACGCGCCCACGTCGGTGCCAACAAAGAGGAGGTTCGGGTTCTTGAGATCCTCACGCACCACGTACACGTAATCCGGCCCGCCCGTCGGCAGGTTGCCGCTGATCGAGCTGAAGCTCTTGCCGCCGTCCTGGGTCATCACCACGTACGGGGTGAAGTCGCCGCGGCGGTGGTTGTCGTAGGCGACGTAGAACGTGAGCGAGTCAAAGTGCGACGGCTCGATGCGCGACACATACGTGCCGGCCGGCACACCCTTCACGTTCGCCGTGTGCTCGGTCCAGCTGCCGCCGTCGTTCATCGACGACCACAGACGGCCGTCATCCGTGCCGGCATACAGGATGCCCGGGCGCAGCGGCGACTCATTGAGCGATACCACAGTGCCAAAGGTCTCGGCGCCGGTGGCGTCAATCGTGATGCCGCCGGTCGTGCGCGTCGAGATGCGAATCTTCGTGGTGTCGGCGTACGACAGTTCGGGCGAGACGAAGAACATCTCGTCGCCCTGCTTGGTGGACTTCAGCACGCGGTTGGCGCCGAAGTACAGGACCGACGGGTTGTGCGGGGAAATGAAGAACGGCGTGTTCCAGTTCCAGCGGATGTCCATCTCCACCGAGTCCTTGCGCTGCATCGCGCGCAACGCGGCCTGGCGCTTGACCTGCTCCTTCGTCATCGGTTTGGTGGTGTCGGGCCGGTCGACGAGGATGGAGTCTTCCCACTGCATATAGCGCGGACGCCACTGCGGCTTGGCCAGTCCACTGCGCTCGCCGGTGGAGATCTTGTAGCGGCCGATGTTGCCACCCTGCGACTCGCCGTAGACGATGTCGGGGTTGGTGGGATCATTGGCGGTGACAAACCCGTCGCCGCCGTTGAACGTGAACCACATCGAGTTGGTGATCATCCCCTGCTTGCGGCGCGACGGGCCGCACCACGAGCCGTTGTCCTGCGCGCCGCCGCAGACGTTGTACGGCACGGCGTTGTCGACGGACACGTTGTAGTACTGGCCGATCGACAGCTGATTGGTGCCGTCCCAGTTGCCGCCGCCGTCCCAGCTCTGCGAGACGCCGCCGTCGTTGCCGACGATGATGTGCTGCGGATCCTTGGGGTCGAACCAGAGGGCGTGGTGGTCGACATGGATGCCGACCGTCGTGTTGCCCGACGTCTTACCGCCGTCGTTGGAGTACTTCACCGGCGTGGACGACCAGAAGACCCGGTCGGGATTGTTCGGGGCAACACGCACCTGCGAGTAGTAGAACGGGCGCACGTTGTTGTCGTCGCGCTTCTCCCACGTCTTGCCGCCGTCGGCGGAGCGCCACAGGCCGCTTGGCGACTTCTGCGCCTTGACCTTGGGGTCCTTCTTGGCGTTGGCCGCGGTGTCAGCCTCAAGCATCAGGTACATCACGTCGGCGTTCGACGCGGCGATTGCGATGCCGATGCGTCCCTTGGTGGTCTCGGGCAGTCCGCCGCCCTTCACTTCGGTCCAGGTCTCGCCGGCGTCGGTGCTCTTCCACAGCGCCGAGCCCTTGCCTCCGGAGTACTGGAAGTACGGGCCGCGAATGCGCTGATAGCTGGCAGCCCAGACCACCTTGGCGTCGCGCGGGTCAAGCGCGACGTCGATGAATCCGGTGCTGTCGTTGATGAACTTCTTCAGCTGCCAGGTCTTGCCGCCGTCCACCGACTTGTAGAGGCCGCGGTCCTTGTTCGTGGCCCAGGCGGCGCCCAGCGCGGCGACGTAGACGACGTCCTTGTTGGTGGGATCCACCACGACGCGTCCGATGTGCTGCGTTTCCTTGAGGCCCAGGAACTCCCACGTCCGGCCGCCATTGACCGTCTTCCAGATGCCGGCGCCGGGGGAGATGGAGTTGCGCGAGTTCGGCTCGCCCGTGCCGTAGTACACGGTGTTGGTGTCGGATGGCGCGATGGCGAGCATGCCGCCCGAGGAGACACGCTCGTTCTCGAAGACCGGCCTGTATGTGGTGCCGGCATTCGTCGTCTTGAAGACGCCGCCGCCGGCGGACGAGACGTAGAACGTGCGCGACGGGAACGGAATCCCGGCGACATCCACGACGCGCCCCTGGTGATTGGCGGGGCCGATGTTACGCCAGCGGAAGCCGGCGACGGTCGCCGAGTCGAGCTGGGCGGCCAGCGGCGCGGCCGCGGCGACGCTCAGGACGACCAGTTTCAGGACAGATCTCATGGGATTGAGGGCTGGGGTGAAGCGGGGTGAGGCGAACGGTAAGAACAGTCGGATGAAGTACGCGTGGGACTACTATAGTGTTGGCGCTGGTGCGGGCCGGTTCCTATGGCATCGAGGCCGGGATGCCCATGCGCTCGGCTGGCGGGACCTTCTTGGTGCGGCTGAACTCACGCCGCGCGGCATCGGCCAGCTGTGAGCGCGACCACCACAACTCGATCGCCGTGTCGTAGCGCGTGATCACGTTGTGCATCCAGTACGGCCGATTCTCTGCGCGCCAGCTCTTCTCGTAGAGCTCGCGCCCAAGCACATAGGCTTCGCGCATCGTCTGCAGACGGCCGTTGATGCCGGAGATGTCGGCGAAGTCCAGCCAGGTCACTGGTGCCGTGCGCGCGGGATCGGTGGCTGCCTGGTACATCTTCACCATCTCGTCGGCGAACTGGAACTTCATGCCAATGAGGTCGAGGCGGCGCGCGCCCATATCCATGGCGTCGAGCGCGTCCGGCCAGCGCAGATTGGGCTGCACGCGGCGCGCCTGCGCGATTAGGATCGACGCCGATTCCGCGTGAATGCGCAGGTCGGGAGCGGCGACACGCACCTTCTTGGCGATCTCCATGCCCTCGCTCGAGTACGGATCGACCCAGTAGAGGAAGTCGTGTCCGTTGCCCGCGCCCGCTTTGGAGAGCGCCGCGTGCGCTGCCATCAGGTGCTGCTGCGCCGCGTCGATCTTGCCGGTGGTGTCGCCGTGGAACTGCAGGCCGAACGCCTTCTGGTAGTCGGGGATGGAGGCCTCGCCCTTCTGCCACGACGCCGCGGCGCCGAAGACGACCCCGTACCACGTCTGGTTGAAGATCTCCTCGCCGTCATCGCCCCAGCTGGTGTTGAGCATTCCGCTGGCGCCGAGTTTCTGGCCGTCGCGCACAAAGCCCTGGATGTTCTTCAGGGCAATGTTGTTGTCGGGGTAGGTCATGGACCAGTTGCTCACGCCGGGAGCGACCCACGTTTGCATTCCGCTGCCGCTGAACGGCGTGAGCGACTTCTCAAAGCCGCTGGTGCTCCAGTAATTCCACGCCACGGCGATCATGTCCTGCGGCAGGGAACTGACGAGCTTTGGTTCCTTCTCTGCGATGTCGGCCCAGAACAGGAACGTCTTCTTGCTCCCCTGTGCGCGGAGCGAGCGCTGGATGTCGCCGAGGAACTTGAGGTAGACCGGACCGATGCCGTCGCGCGTGACGGCTTCCTTGGTCTGGCCCTTGCCGAGTTCAAAGGTTTCGTCGGCGCCCAGGTGCACGAACTGCGACGGGAACATCGAGTCGATCTCGGCGAACCACCGCTTGATGATGTTCATCGACTCCGGCTGGCCGGGCGCGAGCACGTGACCGTGGGGCGTTTCCGCCACCTTGCTGTAGATCTCGTACTTGAGTGCGTGGTGCAGATGGCCGAACGCTTCCTGTTCGGGGATGATCTCGACGTGGAAGGGCTTGGCGTACGCCACCAGCTCCTTCACCTGCTCGCGCGTCATCGCGCCGCTGGGCGGGGCGATGAGCGGATCGCTGTCGTACGCGAGCGTATGCTCGAAGTAGGGCGAGTACGCGTTCATCTTGAACGCGGCGATGGTGCGAATGATGCGCTTCTGGAACTCGAGCGTGGGCACCGGGCCGCGCGACAGGTCGTCGTGGAACCCGCGCCAGCGCATGGCTGGCCAGTCGCGGATGACGCCCGTCTGCACCGCGAGCGCCGCGCCGTGCCCGGTAATGAGCTGGGCGGCGGTCTGCGCGCCGTAGAAGACGCCAGCGGCCGTGGCGCCGATGACCTTGATGGACTTGGGGTCGGCGATGACGATGTACCCCTCGTCCTTCATGGCACCGTCGAACTCGAGTTTGCGGGCCGCGAGCAGCGTCTTGGCTTCCACGCTGCTGGCGCGCAGCAACTGGATACGCAGGCCGCTGCCGGCCGCGGCGACCTTGGCGCCTCGCTCCGAAAGCGATGCCGCGAGATCGGCCGCGGCGAACTTGTCGTCCTTGTCGGCGCCGGCCGTGACGGCCACCGCGCCCTTGAGCGGTGCGGCAGGTCCGGCGGTAAACTCACGCGGCGCGGGAATGAGTCGCGGCGCCTGAGCGGCGGCGGCGAGCGGAAGCAGGACGATGAGGGAGAGGCAGGCGCGCTT
>JARIEY010000129.1 GCA_031127085.1 Gemmatimonadota bacterium
GTTCCACAACCAGCACCGTGTTGCCGCCGTCGCGCAACCGCGCGAGCAGCCGCAGCAGACGGTCCATATCACGTGCGTGCAGCCCAATGCTGGGTTCGTCGAGCACATAGAGCGCGTCGACGAGTCGCGATCCGAGCGAGTTGGCCAGCCCGATGCGCTGCGCCTCGCCCCCCGACAGCGTGCGCGTGGCGCGGTCGAGAGTGAGGTACGTGAGTCCGACTTCACACAGGAAGCGCACGCGTTCGCGCGCTTCACGCCAGATGTGTGCAGCGATGGTCTGCTCGGCCGGCGTCAGCACCAGCGCGTCGAGCCAGGCATTGAGGAGATCCACGGGCATCGCCGTCACCTCGGCGATATGCCGTCCGCCAACCCGGACATTCAGCGCCTCCGGCTGCAGCTTGGCGCCGTGGCAGGCGGTGCACGTCATCGCCGACTGGTACTGCCGCAGGAAGACGCGGATGTACTGCTTGTACTTCTTTTCCTCGAGCGAGACGAGGTGTTTGACGATGCCCTGGAAGCCCTTGGCCTTGCCGTGCAGCAGAAACTCTCGCTGACTCTCGCCGAGGTCCCGCCACGGGCGGTCCATCGGGATTCCCTCGCGTTTGCAGGTCTCGGCGAGCGCGCGGCGCTTGTTGTCGTAGCGTGGCTTGGTCCACGGATCGATGGCGCCGTCGCGCAGCGCGCGCTCGGGGTGCGGGACGATGAGCGCCAGGTCGTACTCGAGCGTGGCGCCGAAGCCGTTGCAGGTGGGGCAGGCGCCGCGCGGGTTATTGAACGAGAAGAGCTGCGGCGTGGGGTGCGGCGCGCGCGTGTGGTGTTCGGGACACTCGAAGCGCGTGGTGAACCGAAGACGCGTGGCGACCGACGTCGGGCGGTCGCCGGCGGACGGTGGGATTGCCGCTGGCGGCGTCACCTCGGCGAGTACCACGCAGTCGCCGTCGCCTTCGCGGAAGGCAGTTTCGATGGCGTCAGTGAGCCGCGTGCGGAGCGCCGATTCAACCGTGAGTCGGTCGGTGACGACGAGCACTTCCGCGCACTTCGTCAGGTCCGGCTTCTTGCCGCCGAGATCGTCGAGATGGTAGCCGGCACCATCGGCCACGACGCGTACGAAGCCTTCGGCGCGCAGGTTCTCCACGGCGACGGCGTGCGACACGAGGTCGGAGAGGCGCAGGGGAAAGGTGACCTGCAGTCGCGTCCCTTCCGCGAGCGCCAGGACCTGGTCGGCCGCTCCCTGCGGCGTGTCGGGGCGCAGCTCGCGTCCGCACTCGGCGCAGAGGGTGCGCCCGATGCGCGCCCAGAGCAGGCGCAGATAGTCATAGATCTCCGTCGCCGTGCCCACGGTGGAACGCGAGGTGCGCACGGGATTCCGCTGCTCAATGGCGACGGCGGGCGAGAGCCCCTCGATGGAGTCGACGAGGGGTTTCTGCATGCGTTCGAGGAACTGCCGGGCGTAAGCGGACAGCGATTCCACGTAGCGGCGCTGCCCTTCGGCGTAAATCGTGTCGAAGGCGAACGACGATTTCCCCGACCCCGACGGTCCCGTGACCACGGTGATCGCGCGTCGCGGCAGATCGACGCTGATACCCTGCAGGTTGTGCTGGCGGGCGTTGCGGACGCGGATGAAATCGGACACACCGGAACTTAAGATCGGGAATTCGGATTTCGATACGGGATGGCGAAGGCGGGTTGCGATTTGCGATTGGGCGGGCGTCCTGACCTCCGGCGGATTCGACCCGGCAGCCGTATTAGCTTGGGGGATGGCCGACACTACGCTCGACGACGATCGTCCGGGGCCCGTCTTTGACGGGCGGCTCGCGCGTCGTTTGGCGGGATACGTGCGGCCGCACATCGGATTGGCCGCTGGCGCGCTGGCGCTGCTGCTCGTGGAAGGCTTGCTACAACTCGTGGGGCCGCTGCTGACGCGGCAGGTGATCGATGTGGCCCTCCCTGCGCGCGACTTCGACGCCGTCGGGCAGCTGGCGATGCTGTTCGTGGCGTCGCTCGGCCTGCAGTTCGGCACCGACTACGGCCAGATGGTGCTGACGAGTCTGCTGGGACAGCGTGCGATGCACGATCTCCGGCGCGACCTGTTCAATCATCTGCAGCGGCTGTCCATCGCCTTCTTCGACGCCACGCCGGTGGGGCGGCTGGTCACTCGCGTCACCTCCGATGTGGAGTCGCTGAACGAGCTCTTCACCGCGGGAGTGATTGCCGGCGTCGGTGATTTGGCGTCGCTGCTCGCCATTGGCGTGCTGATGTTCAGCATGGATTGGCGGCTGACCTTGGCGGCCTTCACCGTGGTGCCGGGGATCTACCTGGTCTCCCACCTCTTCCAGTCTCGCGTCCGCGCCGCGTATCGCGACATTCGCGGGCGCGTGGCCAAGTTGAATGCCTTTCTGCAGGAGCGTCTGACTGGCATCCGCGTGGTGCAGCTCTTCGGGCGCGAAGCCGACGAGGGGCGCACCTTTGCCGCGCACAACGCGGCGCACCGGGACGCCCAGCTGACCTCGGTGCGCGTCTACGCGCTCTACTTTCCCGCGATCGAGTTGCTCACCACGGTCGCGCTGGCCTTGCTGATTGTGAGCGCCGTGTCGCGTGTGCAGACCGGGCTGGTCACCGTGGGCACCGTGGCCGCGTTTCTGCAGCTGTCGCGGCGGTTCTTCCAGCCGCTGCAGGATCTGTCGGACAAGTACAACATCCTGCAGCAGGCGATGGCATCGGCCGAGCGCATTTTCCAGCTGCTCGACACGACGCCGACGGTGCCAGATACCGGGGTTCGCCACGTCGCACGCGCGCCGGGGGCCGGGGTGACGGTGGCGTTCGAGGGGGTGTGGTTTCGCTATCCCGCGCGCGGGGCGGCAGTGCCGGAGGCCCCTTGGGTACTCCGCGACGTCTCGTTCACGGTGCGTCCGGGTGAGACTGTCGCCCTGATCGGGCATACGGGGGCGGGCAAGACGACCATCGTGAGCCTGCTGCTGCGGTTCTACGATCCCCAACGTGGCCGTATCACGATTGACGGCGTGGATATTCGCGAGCTGTCGGTGTCGGAGTTGCGCGCGCTCGTGGGCTATGTGCAACAGGACATTTTCCTCTTCGCCGACGATGTGGCAACGAACATCCGGCTCTCCGCCCCGCTGTCGGACGAGGCCGTGGCGCAGGCCGCCGCGCGGGTGGGGGCGGACCGGGTCATCGCCAAGCTCCCCGGGGGCTATGCTCACCGCCTGGCGGAGCGTGGGGCCTCGGTCTCGGTGGGGGAGCGGCAGCTGCTTTCGTTCGCGCGGGCCGTGGCGGCGGACCCGGCGCTGCTGGTGTTGGACGAGGCAACCAGCGCCGTGGACAGTCGAATCGAGGCCGACATCCAGCGCGCCCTGCGCGAACTGATGGCGGGGCGCACCACGGTGGCGATCGCCCACCGGCTCAGCACGATCATTTCGGCCAACGAGATCCTGGTGATGCACCACGGCGAAGTGCTGGAGCGAGGGACCCACGAGCAGCTGCTCGAGGCCGGGGGTCTATACACGCGGCTCTATAGGTTGGAAGGGCAGGGGGCTGGCGACGGAAACGGGGTTGCCGCCCCTGTTGGCGGCGGGTAGCTTCACGGTGCCATGGCGTACCTCCAGTTCCACGGACAACAGTATCCCGTCCCCTCAGAGGGGTTGACGGTCGGCTGCTATGACGGCGCCGCCCTTCGCCTCCCAGGCGACGATGCCTCGGCGCGCGCGCTGGTTACGCTGGCGGCCGACGGAAGCGCGGTCATTCGGCGCGATGCGCCCGATGCCGTCATCTTGGTGAACGGCGTCCAGCTGGGCGTCGAGCCCAGCCCGATTCTCCACGGGGACAAGGTGGAGATGGCCGGCGAGGAGCTGCGCTACGGCGACGCCAAGCAGGGGGGGAGCACGCAATTCGTGTCGGGTGCGCAGGTGGCCGAGATGGCCCGCGCCCGGGCGGCGGCTCCTGCCAAGCCTACCTTGGCGCGCGGTGGACGGCTTGTCTCGCTGACCGATGGCCGCGAATACGCCGTGCCCGACGACGGCGTGTCGATTGGCCGCGAGGTCGGCAACGATGTGGTCATCTCGTCGTCCGAAGTTTCGCGCAAGCATTGCGAGATTGTGCCGATGCCGGGCGGATACCACCTGAACGACCTGAGCACGAACGGCATTTTCGTGAACGGCGTGCGGGTGGAACAGACGCAGGTGCTGGGCCGCGGCGATGTGCTGAAGATCGGGCCAGAGGAGTTCCGCTTCTATGCGGATCAGGCCAAGGCCGCGCCTCCGCCGCCACCAGTCGCTGCACCCGTGGCGCCGGCGGTCCCGGCGGCACCAGCGGCACCAGCGGCACCAGCGGCGCCAGCGGCTCCAGCGGCTCCTGTGGCGCCGGTGGCACCAGCGGCCCCCGCAGCACCGCCGGCCGCTCCAAAGATGCCCGAGGTCAAGCTCGACCTGGAATCGGCGATTGCGTCGGCTGCACCGGCCGCACCGGCTGCTCCGCCCGCTCCGGCTCCGGCGCCCGCGGCGCCTGCGCCCGCGGCGCCTGCGCCCGCCGCGCCGGCCAAGCCCGCGCCTGCTGGACGTGCGCCGCTGGCGACGCTCGAGATCATCAACGAAGGGCCCCAGAAGGGGACCAAGTTCGAGATTCACTCGGCGCTGACGAACGTTGGGCGCGGCGCGCACAACGACATCGCGCTGAATGACGAGAGCGTGTCGGACTCGCACGCCAAGATCCAGAAGCGCGACGGTGGATGGTTCATCGTCGATCAGGACTCGACGAACGGCACCTATGTAGGCGGGCGCCGTGTGCAGGGCGAACAGCGCGTCGAGGGTGCCCCTGATGTGCGCTTTGGCGGCATCAAGATGACCTTCCGCCCGGTTGCGACCGCCGGCGACGAGAGCGGCGGGACACGCGCGATCGCCGCCGTGAACGTGGAGCAGGCGCGGAAGTCCACCGTTGCAAAGCCCGCTGCGGCCGCAACGCCGGCCGAGAAGAAGAAAGGCTGCGCGGCGACGATCGCATTTCTTATGGCCATGGCTGCTGCCGGCGTGTCGATGCTGGTGGCGCTGCTCTCCACGGGACGGTAACTCGTGCATCTCGCCGTCGCCGCACGTTCGGATGTTGGAATGGTCCGGTCGGGCAACGAAGATTCCTTCTTCGCCGAAGCGGATGCACGCCGCGGCGTGTTCATGGTCGCCGATGGCATGGGCGGGCACGCGGCGGGCGAAGTGGCGAGCGAGATGGCGGTGCAAATCGTCGCCCGCGCGCTGCTACAGCTTGAAAGCGTGATTCAGCCCGATGCAGCGGAGCGTACGGCGCAATCGCTGCGCGATGCCAACCGCGCGATTTACGACCGGATGCTGGCCGAGAACGACAAGCAGGGGATGGGGACGACGGCGTCGGTGCTGGTACTGTCGGACGACCGCTATCTCATCGGCCAGATTGGCGACTCGCGCATCTACATGCTGCGCGACGGCGCGCTGATCCAGATCACCAAGGATCATTCCTACGTGCAGGAGCAGGTGGACGCCGGGCTGCTGACGCCGGAACAGGCGCGGTATCACCCGTACAGCAACGTGATCACGCGCTGCGTGGGTGCGGGCGAGGCGGTGGAGCCGGATCTCTACGCAGGCGAGGCCCGCCCTGGCGACGTCTTTCTTGTGGCGTCGGATGGACTTACGGGGATGGTCGACGACCGGCGGCTGCAGCAGATCCTGCTGGCCCGTTCGGGCCCCGGGCGGATTGTGGATTCGCTGATCGCCGAGGCCAACGGGCGCGGCGGACTGGACAACATCACGGCGATTGTCGTGCAGGTTGTCGGCACCGATCCGGCTGACCGCGGCTAGCGCCGCCCGCGGCATGAGCGAACAGCCGGAATCGGTTGGCGAAATCGCCCAGTTGTATCTGGGGAACATTCTCTACGCGCTGGAGTCGTGCGCCCTGACGCTCGAGGCGGACGGCAAGGCGACCGACGCGGCGTTCTACCGGGGCATCGCGCGCAAGCTCGCCGAGGCGCACGGTCGCTCGAAGGGCGAGTGACCGAACGCGGGGCGGGCTATCCGGGCGCGCTGCGCCTGCTGTGGGAGACCGTCACCGGCCGCCGTCCGGTGGAGCGCAGCGGCCCGTTGCTGCAGGCCTTCATCGACATGCCCGCGCCGTTGCGCGGTGCGGTGCGCTGGGTGCTGCGCCCCAAGCGGCGGTTCCTTTTTGGACGGTTGCGCGAGCTCTCTGGTGATCGCGTGATGAGTGGCCCGTTCGCGGGGATGCAGCTGCGCGGATATCCGGCGGCGCCTGAGTTGCTGGGGAGCTACGAGCACGAGCTGTTCGATGTGGTGCGCCAGCTGGCGCAACGCGGTTTTCACACGGTCGTCAACGTGGGGGCGCGGTACGGGTATTACGCCATTGGCCTGGCGCGCCTGATGCCGACCGCGACGGTGCGCGCGTTTGAGGGCGACGCCGAGGCGCGGGGGATGATGGCAGATGCCGTGCGCGCGAACGGCGTGGAAGCACGGGTGCAGGTCGGGGGCTTCTGCGATACCGCGGAGCTCATCGAGGCGCTCGGCTCCGGCGACGGCGTATTGCTCGTGTGCGACATCGACGGCGGCGAGGTGCCGTTGCTCGACCCCGTTGCGGTGCCAGCACTGACGCGGGCCACGATGCTGGTTGAGTGCCACGGGCCGCCGGAGACGCCCACCGAGGCCGTGATGGTGATGCGCTTCCTGCCGACGCACGATGTGAAACGCGTCGCGACCGAGGAGCGCGTGCTGGCTCACCTGCCCGAAGGCGTGGCCGAGCCGTGGCGGTCACGGATGCCGCGGGTGATGGAAGAGCTGATGCAGGAGCACCGCACGCCGCCGCAGTCGTGGCTCGTGATGATGCCGCGGGGGGGGCATCAGCCATCTGACGTCTGACGTCAGACATCAGATGGCAGATGGCGCCTACGCGCCTAGCGTGTCGAGGACATCCCTCTTGGTGAGCGTCACGCGGCGCGCGGTAAAAACACGGAGCCAGCGGGCGGAGCGGTAGAGCTGATCGGCGAGCACTGGCAGGTTGATGGCGCCGGCCATCCCTTCGCTGGTTAAGCGTTCGACACGGCCATCGCGCGTGAGCACGGGGAGGTCGAGCCCGAGCATCTGCTCCTTCTGCGGATAGTCGATGAGCACCTCGCCCGGCTTGAGGCCGAACAGCGCGGCGATGGCGTCCTCGGCGCGGCGGGAGCGTTCGCGATCCTCGGCGATCCACTCCAGATCGACGCCGTCGAGTTCGGCGGCGGGGCACTCCATGGCCCGCTTGTAGAGCCGGCGCGAGAGGATGGCCTCGAGCAGCGCGCTGGGCGTGCGCGCGCGCAGCGCGTGAAGCAGCCCCTCATCGGTGTGGGCCACCAGCTCGCTGGCCTGCAGCGCGCCTTCGCGCAGCGCATCGTCGACCAGGCGCTTGTACATCGCGGTCGGGCTGCGCACGGCGTGGTGCCAGTACACATTGCGGTACATCTGATACTTGGCGAAGAGCAGCGACTCGAGCGCGCTGAGCGCTTTCTCGAGCACGCCGACTGCGGCGTGGCCGAGGTGCGGGTCATCGACGATGACGAGCGCGTGGAGGAGTCGGTCCACGTCGATCTCGCCGTACGGGACGCCGCACATCAGCGCATCGCGCTTGAGATAATCGGTCTTGTCGAGGTCGATCGACCCGCTGATCAGCCCTTGCAGCGGTGAGTCGCTTTCGCCGCGCATCAGCGCGAAGATGCGCTCGGGGGCATCGGCGGCGATCTCGGACCGGAGGATGGCCGCGACGTCGCCCCCGGTGATCATCGGTTCGGCGACTGCCTCGTGATGCATCGCCCCGATCTCTTCGAGCGCATGCGAGAACGGGTAGTGCCCCACGTCGTGGAGGAGGGCCGCCGCGGTGACGACTTCGGGTTCGTCGGGGGCGATGCCGGCGAGCATCCCGGCCTCGTCGAGCCGGGCGAGCGTGCGGTTGGCCAGATGGTACGCGCCGAGTGCGTGCTCAAAGCGCGAGTGCGTCGCCCCCGGATAGACGAGGTGCGCCAAGCCGAGTTGCCGCACGTAACGCAGGCGCTGCACGGCGGCGGTGTCGGCGAGTCGCAGAAATGGCCCGTCGATGCGGATGTTGTTCCAGAGCGGGTCTCTGATGAAAGCCATGAGGGCAGATCGGAGAGGAGAGATCGGAGACGCCAGATCGTGGAGCGGGGGCGTGGGGGAAAGGTGGGGGGGATCGGCGTGCGGGGCCAGTTGCGGGCTGGGCGTGGTGCGGGGCAGAATACACGGTCCCTTCGATCGAGCCCTCGCTGTGCGTCGTCGCGATCTCTTCTCACGGGTTGTGCTTGCCGGTGCCGCACTCACGCTGCTTGCCGGGTGCGCGCGTGGTCGTGTGGCGCCATCCGTCGCACCACCACCGAGCGGCGAGCCGGTGTTGACCGCAGCGGCCGCCCCGCCACCCTTCTGTCTGGGGTGCTATGGGTCGCCGGCGAGCGACGAACTGGCGCGCGCGCTCGCGGCGCGCGTGGCTGACCTGAAGGCCCGCGGCGGCGTGTGCGAGGCCTACGCGACCGTACTCGAAGGATCGCTTGCGACGGGCCGCATCGTGGTGCGCCCGTTCATGTGGCGCATTGGCACGCGGCTCGCGTCCGCGCAGGCCACATCCACCGGCGAGATAGACGTGGCACGGGAGATTGACCCGCTGAACATTGGCGTGCGCTCGCTCGAGGATGTGCTGCACAGCGTGGAGCACGAGGCGGCGCACATCGCGTTCGCGATTCCGTCGGGACAGGAGTGGACGGAGACGCTGGTGAATGAGCGGGTGGGCGCGTGCCGGGGGCGGAGTCAGCGGGTGGGGGCCGTTCCTTGAAGGGAAGGGAACAAGGTGTGGGAAGGGGAAGGGAGCAGGGTGTGGGAAGGGGATGGGGAAGGGGG
>JARIEY010000007.1 GCA_031127085.1 Gemmatimonadota bacterium
GTGCCCGGGCCCCGTGGCCACGATGGTGCCGCCCTGCACCTGCTGTCCCTCTACCGCCGTCGCCGGCAGGTAGAGCCCCACTTTGGTGCGCTCTTCACCGTCCTCGACGCGCACGAGCACGCGGTCGCCCACCACGATCAACTCCTTCTTCATCGCACTACCTCACGAGCCAGAGCGTCTTCTGCTGGCCGCGCGCCCAGCGCGGCGTGCCATCCGTGCCAATCACCATGTCTTCCTCGAGCGCCATCCGCACCGGCTGTCTCTTCCACTCCGGGACGGGCGTCGTGGCCTGCAGCTCAATGGAATACCACATATTCGCGATCACCTTCGCATCGCCGCGCCCGGGAACGCCGTTCTGATAGTCCCACAGCCCAACCAGCGGCCCCGCCCCGTGCCCGTGCATTCCGATGGGATGCGAATAGATAGTGCCGTTCACGCCTTCGCTGTTCATCTGCTTCAGCGCCGTCGCAAGAATCTCGTTCCCCGACCGGCCGGGACGAATCTCCTTCATCGCGATGTCCTGCAGCGCGTTGGCGTTGGCCAGCGCCTGACGCAGTCCGGCGGGCGCCTTCGTTTCGCCGGGCTTGAGGACGTAGGCCATATGCTGGGTGTCGGAGTTGAGCCCGAGCGCCGTGATCCCCACGTCGCAGTGCAGCACGTCGCCGCGCTGAATGATGGCGTCCTCCGGCAGTTCCTCCACGCCGGCGCGCTGCACTTCAATGCTCGGCTGGAACCAGGTGCCCAACCCGAGGTCGTTTACGCGCTGGCGCCACCACCACACCAGATCGCTCGCCCGCGTCTTCCCCGGCGTGATGACTTTGGCGGAGTACATCTCGCCCACGAGTTCCCACACCAACTGCTGCAACTGCCCGTAGAACGCTTCCTCATCGGCCACACGCGACGCGATGAACTGCAGCGGCAGCTCCTCGGCGGGCTTGAGCCGGGCATTCCACCGATCACCAAGCGCCTCGGTCATTCCGAGGTACTCGCCGTGCGTCAGGCCATCGGAGAAGGCGAACGTCCGCGAATAGTTGATGCCGATGACGCGCGGATTCCGTTCCTCGACGATGCGCTTGAGCAGCGTCCACTGCTCGTCGCCCCAAAGTTCCGCCTGTCGGCCGCCCACCGCCGCCTCCACCGGCAGCGTGGAGCGCCGCGCCTCCCACACCCCGCCCTGCGACGAGCCGCCGAGCGCGATGCGCTCCAGGCAGGAGCCATCGCCCGGATCGGTGCGGCCGCTGGCCGAGCACCGGTCGAAGACCACGTAGATGGTGCGGCGCCGCGCCGAGAACGTCGTCGGCGAGACCATCGAGGAGAAGACCGGATCCTCGGCGTATTCACGCATCGGCACGATCCACATATCAAAGCCGTTCGCGCGCATGAGCGCCGGAAGCACCGTCTGCATTCGCGTCTCGAGCCAGCGCTGCTGGCGCGCCGCCTGCTCCCGCAGGGTGCCAAAGGGGCGCGCCCGGTCGGCGAGGCGCGCCGGCCGCTGCGCGGCGAGCGGAAGGGCTGCCGCAAGGACGGCGATGAGGAAAGACGCACGCGCGACACGTGTCATGGATACCCGCCCGTAAGGAGAGCTACGAAGCCGGCGGCGCCGGCGGTTCGTCGATAACGGCGCGGCGAGCCTCCGAGACCCGCTGCGCCGTGGAGGTGCGATTCTCGCGAGACAGCAGCAAGCGGCGCACGATCGTGACCACCACCGCCAGGAGCGCGGTGAAGGGGAGGATGAGCAGCATCCGCCACAGCAGCACCTGCGCCGCGCTCGGCAGCCAGTCGCTCAGTTCGGCCACGCCGCTGCCGATCTTTTCGAGTCCCAGCGCCGTAAGCGCCAGCGACATCATGATCTCGGTGCCTGCCTCGAGCGCGGCAAACGTCGGCGCCCGCCACCACCAGTGCCGCACGGTGTAGTTGGCGAGATGCGCCGTGAGCATCACCAGCAAGAAGACGGCGAACAAAACCAGTGTGGCGCCAACCCAGACCCCGCTTTCCGGCGAGCCGTGCGACAGCACGTACGCCCGATACAACCGAAGCACGACGCCCGTGACGAGCGCCATCTCCGGCAGCGAGTTGGAGAACCGCCGGATGACCGTCGGATCCTCGACGGCCTCCCAGGCGATGGTCTTGCGGGGAAAGAAGTCAGCCACGCGTGGAAGATACCACCGAACTCCCGTTACCGATAACCGCGCAGTCGCACGCGGCAGGGGCCGTAGCTACGGTGTCGATCACGGCTTCGCGAACTGGCTCCCCAGCCACGTGAGACTCTCGCTCACGTGGGTGCGCCAGTAGGGCCAGTCGTGCGCGCCGGCAAACTCATCGTAGACGAGCGCCACTCCGCGCGACTGCACGGCATCGCGAAAGGCGCGGTTGCCGGCGAGGAATGGATCGGCCGTCCCGCAATCCGCCTTCAGCGCGGGCAACACGGCGCCGCGCGCGCGGGCGCGGTCGAGCAGCCGCGCGGGATCGCGCGCATACCAGGCCGCCGTGTCCTTGCCGAAGACAGAGCGCATGCTCTGGCCCACGGCGCCCTTCCAGATGCGCGCCCACGACGAATCCACCGACTCCCGCGGGCGCTGCAGCACGCCCCCGGGGGCCCACTCGAGCGGCCAAAGGACGCCGGAGTGCGACGCCGCCGCGCCGAAGAGCTCGGGGAACTGCAGCGCCAGCAACAGCGCCCCGTATCCCCCCATACTGAGCCCGGCCACTCCGCGATGCGCTCGATCGGCCCGCGTGCGATAGGTCCGGTCGACCCACCGCACCAGATCGTACGCCACATAGTCGTCGTAATGCGGCCACGGAACGCAGAAGGTGCTGGCCTCGCCCACGTAGGCCGGGAGGGTCCGCACGCAGGCCGGAACATCGGGCAGCGAACTCGAGGTCATCCACCAGGCGTCGTCGCCGTCGGGCATCACGACAATCATCTCGCGTCCGCCGCGTGCAACCAGCGAATCCATCGCCGCGTCGAGATGCCCCGCCTTCACCCAGTTGGTCTCGTTGCCGCTCCACCCGTGCAGGTAGTACGCCACCGGATACCGCTCCGCGCCCGCGTCATACGACGGGGGCAGATACACGGTCGCCTTCTTGTACGTGCCCAACGCAAAGGACCAGAGCGAGTCGGTGATCACCCGCCCTGCGCGGCGCGTCTGCGCATCGGCGACGGCGGGAGCAGCGACCAGTGCAGCCCAGACGACCGCACGCAACACGGAACGCCCGGCACGAAACGCCCGCCGCGCCGAGGCGTTGCCATCACCCCGCGCACGGAGGCCCGCACCCCTCACTTGGCCGCCGCGATGCACTCGATCTCCACCCGCGCGTTCAGCGCGAGCCCGTTGACGCCGAGCGCCGAGCGCGCCGGAAAGTTGGGGGCGGTGAAGTAGGTCCGGTACACGGCGTTCATCGCGTCCCATTCCTTCATATCCGCCATGAAGACGGTGCACTTGACCACGCGATCCATCGACAATCCCGCCGCACCCAGCACCTGCTTGACGTTCTCCAGCGTCTGCTTCGTCTCGGCGGCAATCCCGCCGCTCACCACCGCTCCGCTCGCCGTGACGTCGGTCCCGATCTGCCCCGCGAGATAGATCAGGTTGCCCACCCGAACGGCGGGCGAGAACGGCCGCGTGGGCGCGCCAAAGGGATGCAGGAACGCCACGTCACTCGCCGGTGCCGCGGACGACCGGGTGACAGTGGCGTGGCAGGCGCCGAGGGCGCTCGATGCCACGAGAATGGCGAGGCGGAGCATGCGCATGGTTCGCACCGAAAAAGGGTCCCCAAAGAGTGCCAGCGCACCGCGCGTCGGCGCAACCGCCCGGCGCGCCTTCTCGCTACGGCCGCTGCGGCCCCGGCGTGAGCACCAGCGTGTGTCGCGTTGCCGCCTCCACCGCTTTGCGGCTGAAGACGAGCGGGAAGTACTTGTCGTCGCCCCAGAGCGGCAGCAGGTCGCCGTAGTGCGGGCTGCCGGGCTGTCCGCTCTGACCCGGGGTGCTGGTCGCCACCGAGCGGTCCCAGTCGGCGAGGTCGATGATTTCACGGTACGATGCACCGGCCGTCTGCCGATCGCCCGCGCCGCCGGCGGCGTTCACGGTATTGGCGTCACCCGCGCGAGAGACGGCCGGCAAATCGAATGCCCGTGAGACTGGGTGTGGGAAGCTCGCCGTGTGGCGGAGGCCCCAGCGCCAGCCGGTCGAGTCGGCGCCGTACCTTTTGATGACGGCACGCTCGGCGTCGTCGAGCGCCGCGAGCAGCAGCGTATCGCGTGACGCACTCGGACTGTCGCCGAAGGCCGCGTCGGGCCGTTGCACGGCGGCGATGAGCGCCGGCAGGCTCCACCGCGAGCCAATCGTCGACCGCAACGCCGCGGGAATGCGCGGCGCAAACACGCGGTCGCCCAGCGCATCCACCCACGCGTGGAACCACACCACCTGCTCGGCATCGCGCGACAACCGCCGGTCCCATTGCACCAAGCGCTGCACCGATGGCCGCGCAGACGCTCCCAGCCGCGCCGCCGCGTCCTGCAACAGCGGCAGCAACTGCGCGGCCGGCATCGAGTAGTCGTCGTGCTGCAACGTCTGGAAGCGCTCCACCGTCAGCCCGTTCTCCCGCGCGAGCACCTCGCGAAGCCGGTTACCACGGAATGGCGCCGAAAACTCGTAGTTGAGCGGTTTGGTATAGCCCGACGGGAGGATGTTGTCATTCGCCGTGGCGATGAACCCGCTTGGCGGGTTGTACGCCATCGGCAGCGAGTCGAACGGCAGGAACCCCGACCACTCGTACGCACCGGTGCCGGGCACCGGCAGCGTGCCCGTCCAGTGGCGCACGGGCATCAAACCCGCCGCCACCCACCCGATGTTTCCGTCCACATCGGCGTAGACCAGGTTTTCGGTGGGAAGCTTGAAGCGCGCGGCCGCGCGCTTGAACGACACCCAGTCCTGCGCGCGATCGAGCGACAGCGATGCCGCGTAGCCCGCCGTCCCGGGTTCCGCGCCCACGAACTTCAGCGCAAACGCGCGGTGCCGAACGGTATCCTCGCCGACAATCGGCCCGTGCTCGGAGAACTCCGTCACGAGCACGCGCGGGGCGGCGCCCTTCACGCGCACCGTATCGATCTCACGCCGCAGCGGCTTCCAGCGCCCGTTGTTGAGGTAGCAGCGCCCGCTCCCCGCCGGGCAGGGCCCCACGGTCTCGACATAGAGATCCTGCTGGTCCATCCCGACGATCGTGATGCCAAAGGCCACGCGATCGTTGTGCCCGATCGCCACGCCGGGCAACCCGGGCTCGCCAGACCCAATCACGTTCCAGCCAGGCCCCACCAGGTGCGTCAGGTAGCGGAGCGACGGATTCTGGATGGCGCGGTGCGGATCGTTGGCGAGGATCGGCTTGCCAGTCGCCGTCTTGGCGCCGCTCACTACCCAGTTGTTCGATCCCTGCACGGCCGTGTAGGTGATGGGTCCCGCCGTCTCGATCATTGCCGCCACTGCGCGCTCGTCGATGCCGGCGTAGTCGAAGCCAGGCACCGGATCGAGCGCGTGCTCCGGGTCGAGCGGCCACAGCTGCTCTGTCAGCGTCTTCCCCAGCAGGGCAAGGCGTCGCGCGCGCGTCACCTCGGCGGTCGCGTTGCGCGCCATCGAGAAGGCCGCCAGCCGCTGCAGCGGCACATCCGGGGTCCACGGCGTGGGCGTGATGCCGAGCAGCGAGAATTCGATCGGTAGCGCGCCGCGGCGGGTGACGTCGGCGATGGAGGCGTTCACCCCCTGCACGAACGCTTCCATAATGGCGCGGCCGTCCGGCGCGTAGCTCGCGTACTCGGCGCGCCAGTCGCCACGGAACCGCAGCGCCCGCGCGATGCGATCGCGCTCGACGTAGGCCGGCCCCAGCGCCTCGGCCAGTCGTCCCTCACCCGCACGGCGCCACATCTCCATCTGCCAGAGCCGATCCTGCGCTGCCACAAATCCCTGCGCAAAGAACAGGTCGTGTTGCGTGCGCGCGTAGATGTGCGGCACACCCCACTGATCGCGGCGCACCTCCACCGCACTGTCGAGCCCCGCGACGACAACCGTGCCGTCAAGCACCGCCAGCCGCGTCCGCGCCGAATCAAGGAGCGCCGACGGCGCCTGCGCCGCCAGCGGAGCGGCGACGAGGAGGAAGAGCCAGATCTTCATAAGACCCCGTGTCAACCAACACCCCTGCCCCCTTCCCCTTCCCACACCCTGCTCCCTTCCCCTTCCCACGAAGGCTTTATCGGATGATATGCCCAATCCGCCCCCACCGAATATCGGTGAGGAACGAAAGCGCGCGGTCCGATTCGTCGCTCGGAACGAAGGTATAGTAGATGAAGATCGGACGACCACGGACGTTGTCGCGCGGGACGAATCCCCAATAGCGCGAGTCCTTGGAGTTGTAGCGGTTGTCGCCCATCATGAAGAAGTGGCCGGCGGGTACGATGAACGGCCCCCAGTCGTCGTGCGTAGGCTGAGCCGGCGCGGCGCCGAAACGCGACTGCGCGAGCCCCACCTTCTTCTGCCAGTCGAAGAGCGGATGGATCTCGTTGGGGTCGCCTTTGGGGTTGTTCTCGGCGCCGTACCCCTGCCGCTGCGGCACGCCGTTGATGTGCAACAGCGCGGCACGCATGTAGATGGTGTCACCCGGCATGCCGACGAGCCGCTTGACCAGCGTGGGCGTCGGATCGTTGCCGATCTCCGCCTCGTCCGGCTGATAGGGCGACTTGAAGACCACCACATCGCCGCGCTTCGGTTCGGCATAGCCCGGCAGGTTGGTCGACGTGAACGGGATGTTGGGCCCGTACACCAGTTTGTTGACGAACAGCCAGTCGCCGATGAGCAGCGTCGGGATCATCGACCCGGACGGAATGCGATACGCCTCAAGAAAGAAGGCGCGGAGCACCAGAAAGATCGCCAGCGTTCCCGCGATCGACTTGAAATTTTCCCAGACGCGGCGGGCGATGGGCTGCCCCCCGCCGCTACGGGCGGCGGCAACGGCACTCTTGGGTTTGTCGGCTTTCTTCTTGGCCACGGTTGCGGAGCTGGGGAAGAGGAGGAATACCCCAAAGATAACAAAACGGGGCGCCCTCACGGGCGCCCCATCCGTTGCTGACAGCGTGCCTTACTTGGCGTGCTTGAAGATGTACTTCGTCATCTCGAACATCGTGACGTTGGCCTTGCCACCGAACAGCGCCTTAAGCTTGTCGTCGGCGTTGATCTGGCGCTTGTTCTTCTTGTCCTGGAGCGCGTTCTTCTTGATGTACGCCCACGTCTTCTTCATGATCTCGGTGCGCGGCTGCGGCTTGTCGCCGACGACGGCGGCGAGGATCGCATCGGGCTGAACGGGCTTCATGAACGCAGCGTTCGGCTTGCGGGCCGTCTTCTTCTTCGCGGCCTTCTTGGCGGGGGCCTTCTTCGCGACCTTCTTCGCCGGCTTCTTCGCAGCCTTCTTCTTGGCAGCCATTCTCGTATCTCCTGGATAGGATGTTCGCGGTCGGCGCTCTCCCGGTAGAACACGCGCCCCGACGTCTCGAAAGTAAATTGTTTCCCTCTGAGCGCAATAGCGTTTCCCTCTGAAAATCGACGAATTTTCAGGCCGACCCCCCGGTTTCCAGAGGGAAAACGCCAAAACGGCGCCGCCAACGACCGTCCCGCGGCGAAAAAAGCGGACTCTCACACCCCGCTTTGGCCTTCGATTTTCAGAGGGAAAAGCGTCCGCTACACGCCGTCCGTGCCGCTCCACACCCGCAGGAGCGTCATCATCCGGAGGTCCGCCGAGTCGGCGCCGGCGTCGTCCTCCTCCACTTCGGCGTAATCGTGCGGCGTCTCGAGAATACAGGGCACCGCCGCCGATCGCGGGTCGGCGAGCAGCCACTGGAACGCCGAGGGACCGATCGCCCCCTCCCCGAGCAGCGCGTGCCGATCCTTGTTCGACCCGAGAGGGTGCTGACTGTCGTTCAGGTGAAAGAACGCGGGCGGCTCGCCGATCACCTGCTCAAACCGGTCGAGCACGGCGCGGAGCGAGACCTCGCTTGAGGCAATGTCGTGGCCGGCGGCAAATAGATGGCAGGTGTCGAGCCCGTACCCCGTGCGGTGGCGCAGCGCGGCGGGCACCTGCGCCAGCATCAGCGCAATCTCCTCGGGCGTCCGCCCCATCGTCTTCCCCGCCCCGGCGGTGTTCTCCACGAGCACGCGCGCCGTCCCCGGCACCGTCTCCACGGCGTGGCGAATCGTCTCGCCCACCTGAATCGCCGCGCGCTCGGGATCGCCCGTCCCCGCCGAGCCGGGGTGGAAGCAACAGCCCAGCGCGCCCAACGCCTGCGTCCGCTCGAGCTCCTTGGTCAGGCCAGCGCGCGCCCGCACCGCCTTCTCTTCCTCCGGAGAGGCGGTATTCAGCACGTAGGCGGCGTGCACCAGCACGTCGCCCGGGTTGATCCCCCCCTCGGCGAGCGCGGCGTGGAACTTCGCCGCCTTGTCCGCCTTCATCCCCGCCTTGTCACCGTAATACGTCGGCGGCGCGGTGAAGAGCTGCAGCGTCGTCATCCCGGCGGAGACCGCGCGCGATGCCGCCATGGCGATGCCGCCCGCGTCGCTCGGATGCGACCCGAAAAGCCGCCTCACCGCGCTTTGCCTTGTGCCGTGGGGCCGCCGTCGCCGCGCAGGTCGATCATACGTTGCTCGCCCATATACTCCACCGAGGCGGCGCGTTGTTCGCGCTCGATCTGCCGCAGCCGTTTCACCACATCGGCGATCCGGCGCGCCTGCTCCTCAATGACGCTCACCGCCTCCTTGGTCTCGTCGTCGCTCAGCACCCCGCTCTGAATGAGCGACGCGTTGGTGAGCAACGCCGCCAGCGGATTGTTGATCTCGTGCTGGATCGTCAGCGTCGTTTCGCCAATCCCGGCCAGATAGCGCGCGCGGCGCAACTCCTCCTCGGCGCGCTTGCGGGCCAGCGACACCTCAATGCGGCGCTCGGCGATGCGCAGCCGCGCCTGCAGGTTGTCGGGCGTCACCGGCTTGGAGAGGTAGTCGTCCGCCCCGGCGTCCAACACGGTGGTCAGGTCGTCGGCCCCGTCGCGGGCGGTAACGACCAGCACAAAGGTCGTGTCGCCCTGCGCGTGCTCACGAATGCGGCGGCAGACCTCAAGGCCGTCGAGTCCCGGCATCTGCCAGTCGAGGATGACCATCGGCGGCATTTCGCGCTCGAAGGTCGTCCACGCCTCAAGGCCATCACTCGCTACGATCGGTTCATGCCCGCAGGCCCGCAGCACCTCTTCGTGCAGCAGTCGCATGAAGGCGTCATCATCGGCCAGAAGAACGCGCACGGGTTCGCGAGCTGGAGGGTTGGCGGGAATTTGCCCCGTGGGCCGTGCTGCCGCGAGGGGGGAGCCTCCAGATCCGGCCCGCGGAACACCCGGACGGCGGGCCCCCCGGACCGTTATCTTTCTCTCGCCCTCCCGTCCCGCAATTCGAAACGTGCCCTGCTCCCTTCCCCTTCCCTTCGTATGACTATCCCCGCCGCTCCCGTGAACGGCATCCGCCGCGTGCCGCTGCCGGTCAACGAACCGGTCAAGTCCTACGCCCCCGGCTCGCCGGAGAAGGCCGAACTCAAGCGCCGCCTGGCCGCAATGACGGCCGACTGCGCCGACATCCCCGTGGTGGTTGGTGGCAAGGAAATCCGCACCGGCGACCTGATCGACGTGCGCTCGCCGCACGATCACCAGCGCGTGATCGGCCGCTTCCACCGGGCGCGCCCCGAAGACGTGCAGGCGGCCATCGCCGCCGCCGCCGAGGCGCAGAAGGAATGGAGCTCGTGGCGCTGGGAAGACCGCGCGGCCGTGATGCTGCGCGCGGCGGAACTGCTCGCCACCACGTGGCGCAGCACGCTCAACGCCGCCACGATGCTCGGCCAGTCGAAGACGATCTACCAGTCGGAGATCGACGCCGCCTGCGAGATGACCGATTTCTTCCGGTTCAACGTGCATTTCGCGCAGGACCTGTACTCGGAGCAGCCGGTGTCGTCGCCCGGGATGTGGAACCAGACCGACTACCGGCACCTCGAAGGGTTCGTGTACGCGGTCACGCCGTTCAACTTCACGGCGATCGGCGGCAACCTCACCTCGGCGCCGGCGCTGATGGGCAACACCGTGCTCTGGAAGCCGGCCAGCTCGTCGATGCTCTCGTCGTGGTACATGTTCCAGCTGATGGTCGAGGCCGGCCTTCCGCCCGGCGTGATCAACTTCCTGCCGGGCGAGGCGTCGGCCGTCTCGTCGGTGGCGCTGAGCGACCCCGGCCTCGCCGGCGTGCATTTCACCGGCTCCACCGGCGTCTTCAACTCGATGTGGGAGACGATCGGCAAGAACATGAACCGGTATCGCTCGTACCCGCGCATCGTGGGAGAAACGGGCGGCAAGGACTTCATCGTCGCGCACCCCAGCGCCGACGCCAAGTCGGTGGCCGTGGGCATCGTCCGCGGCGCCTTCGAGTATCAAGGGCAGAAGTGCTCGGCGGCCAGCCGGGCCTACATCCCGAAGTCGCTGTGGAAGGACGTCCTGCAGTACGCGCAGGAGATGATCGCCGACATCAAGATGGGCGATGTGGCCGACTTCAGGAATTTCATGGGCGCCGTCATCGACAAGAAGGCGTTCACGAGCATCACCGAGTACGTGACGGAAGCGCACAAGAGCGCCAAGGTGCTGGCCGGCGGCAAGTTCAACAGCGAAAAGGGGTGGTTCATCGAGCCGACGCTCGTGCAGACCGACAACCCGTCGTACCGCCTGCTGTGCGAAGAGATCTTTGGCCCCGTGATGACCGTCTACGTGTACGACGACGCCAAGTGGGCCGAGACGCTGCAGATCGTCGATCAGACGTCGCCGTACGCACTGACCGGCGCGGTCTTTGCGCGTGAGCGTCGGGCGATTCTCGAAGCGCATACGGCGCTTCGCAATGCGGCGGGCAACTTCTATGTGAACGACAAGCCCACCGGCGCCGTGGTTGGACAGCAGCCCTTCGGTGGGGCCCGCGGCAGCGGCACGAACGACAAGGCCGGCTCCAAGATGAATCTCATGCGGTGGGTGAGCGCGCGTACGATCAAGGAGACGTTCGTGCCGCCGACCGACTATACGTACCCGTTCATGGGTGAGGAGTAGGCGACGTTGTCCACCATTCGCTACATCACGAGCGACGTCTTCACGGGCGCGCGGTTCGGCGGCAATCAGCTGGCGGTGATTCCCGACGCCACGGGCATCCCCGAGGAGCTGCTGCTCCCCATCTGCCGCGAGTTCAACTACTCCGAGACGACGTTCGTCTACCCGCCGGAACATCCAGGCGAGACGCGCCGCGTTCGGATCTTCACGCCGGGCGGCGAGTTGCCGTTCGCGGGGCACCCGACCATCGGCACCGCCGTGGTGCTGGCGGCCACGGGAGAGATTGCCACCCACGACGGCACGGCGCGCATCGTGTTCGGCGAGGGCGTGGGCCCAGTCCCAGTGGAGATTCGTGGCGTGCATTCGGGGGGCGGGTGGGCGCAGTTGTCGGCGGCCAAGATGCCGGAACTCGGGCCGCCCGTGCCGTCACGCAGCATGCTGGCCAAGATGCTCGGTCTGACCACCGACGATATTCTGGCAACCTCGGAGAGGCCGCAGGCGGTCTCGTGCGGCCTGCCGTTCTTGATCGTTCCGTTGACGAGCGTGTCGGCGGTGAGCCGTGCGCGCGTCAATGTGGAACGCTGGGAAGAAACGCTCGCGAACGCGTGGGCGTCGATGATCTGGGTGTACGCCGCCGACGCCGAAGGAGGCGACCGGCATTACCGGGCCCGGATGTTCGCCCCCGGAATCAACGTCCCCGAGGATCCCGCGACCGGCTCCGCTGCGGTCACCTTCGCCGGATTTCTGGCTGCCCGCTCGCGCACGCGCAACGGCAGCCTGGAGTGGACCATCGATCAGGGCATCGAGATGGGACGGCCGAGCCGCCTGGCGATCGAGGCAGACAAGGTGGATGGCAACATCACCGCCCTGCGGGTGGGCGGCGAGGCCGTGCTGGTGTCCGAAGGAACGATGCGGATCTAACGACCGCAGCCAACTGCCACCACGAAGGACGAAGAAAGCGAAGGGGCACGAAGAAGTGCCAATAGAAAAGAGCGCGCCGCACGGATCTCGTGCGGCGCGCTGTCGTTACACCATGTCTTTCTTCGTGCCCCTTCGCGCCCTTCGATCTTCGTGGTGTCCGTTGCCGTTACGGCATCCGCTCCATCTCACGCGACACCCGGCTCGACCCGGTGTCGAACGCGCGCATCCCAGTCTGCCAGAGCACCGCCTGATCACGTCCGTTGCGCTTGGCCACGTAGAGCGCCTCGTCGGCGCGCGCCGTGAGAATACACACCACATCGGCGGACGCATCATCCGAGGCGACGCCGATGCTGATCGTGATCGGCATCTGCCCGCGCAGGCTCGTAAACGAGCGCTCTCGGAACGCCTGCATCACGCGGCCGGCCAAATGCATCGCGCCGGCCTCGTCGGTGTCCGGCGCAAGAATGGAGAACTCCTCGCCGCCCGTGCGCGCCACCACGTCGCCGGCGCGCGCCGTCTCACGGATGAGGGCGCCAATCTCCTTGATCGCCTCGTCGCCGGTCAGGTGACCGAAGTCGTCGTTGATCCGCTTGAAGTGGTCAACATCGAGCGCGAGGATGGCCACGCGCCACTTGGCGCGGATGCTGCGCGAGATTTCCCGTTCCGTCAGCTGCGCGAAGCCGCGCCGGTTGAAGCAGCCGCTCAGCGGATCGGTGAGAATGATCGTCTCGAGATGGCCGCGCAGTTCGTTGTACGCCCGTCCGATCTGCGTGATATAGTCGGGGAACTTGTCGCGCCCGTCTTCATACGGCTCGTCAAAGTCCCCTTCGCGCGCCTTCTCGAACAGATGCGTGAGGCGCTTCATCCGAACGCCCTGGTGCCCAAGCATCCACGCGTAGGCCAGCGATCCCAGGCAGAACAGCGCGAAGGTCCACAGCTGCTCGCTGGGTGAACTCATCATGTTCGCGCGGTACGCGAGCGTCACGATGGTCGTGTAGCTCACCGCCACCGCGGCCAGCTCGAAGAGGGTCGTGCGCCACCCGAAGTACAGCTGCGTGAACTGCACGAGGAACATCGAAATGATGAGCGTGCGGTCGAACTGGCTGGGCGGCGTGAGCATCAGTGCGCAGGCGTGCACCACCAGCACGTCGGCCGCCAACTGGATGCGCACGAGCGCACGGGAGGCGGCGTGCGCGCGCCGGGTACGCCAGCGGATCACGGCGGTGATCGCGATGTAGAGCAGGGCCGCGAGCGCGAACAGCTCCGACGCGGTGCGCGCGCCATACCACGCAGCGCCCACCGACTGCGCCGATACTACGCCGAGCGCGCGCAAGAGCAGCGCGCCGCCGGCGACTGCCACCGCCAGGCCGTGACGATAACCGCCCTGCCAGCGCAGGACATCGGCACGCGATGCGGCGTCGCTCGCGGCGTGGGTAGCTTCGGTCACGGCAGAAGGATTCACTTGTTTTCGGGCTTCGGACTATTTGACGCCCTCGCGGGCCAATCCGCAACCCTCTGCCGCGAAGTCGCTAGAACCGCGCTTCGATGCCCAGGTCCACCCGCACGGCCTTCTGCGGGTACAGTCCGCGAGCGACGTCAAACCGGATCATCCCGTCCAGAATGGACGCGCCCACGCCAACGCCACTCATTGGACGCCCCGGCGACGAAAACCGCGCCCGATCGCCGGCCCACCCTACGTCGCCGAACACGACGGGTTTTACGACGCCGCGCGAGAAGGCGAACTCGCCGCGTCCCATCCAGAACGCATTGCCACGCATCGTCCCGGGGCGAATGCCACGCACGGTCTGCAGCCCACCCAGCAGAAACGCGCGCTGGGCTGGCGCGGTGCCGGCGGTGCTACCTGCCGATCCAGTCAGCGCAAACTCGCCGCCGCCCGGCGCCCCGTGCGAGATAGTCAGGTCGAGCAAGCCCCGCCCATACTTGAAGTCGCCCGTTGCCCCTTCGGCGCGCACATCGGCGTGCACGCGCAGCCGTTTGGGGTCGAGCCCCCAGTCGCGCCGCATCCGCACCGCCGCCCCCGCCGCCAACGCTTTTTCCGCGGTGAGGTTCTCAAGCACGCGATCATCGTGCGCCCCTCGGAAGAGCGTGAACCGCGTGCTCACCGGCGCATTCCACTGCTGTTCGGCAAAGAGCCGCCATTCGGTGCGCCCAAACCGCGGCATCACCCCCGAGAGCTCGCCGCCCCACGCGCGATAGTAGAACCCCTCGTCGCCCGCGTACAGAAATGACGCGAGGCCCGCGCCGAACGAGAGCGGCGACCCGAAATCGTTGGCAACGGCGAGCCGGCGAAAGAGCGTGCCACGCACGGTCGACCGTCCGTTGGTGCGCTCGAGCGCCACATCGCCATTCACCTGACGGTCAGCCCACGAACCGCGCGCTCCCGCCATCGCCGTGTACCCGCGGCCGAGCGTCAGTGAGGCCTGAACTCCCGTGCTGAAGCCTTCCACGCGGTTGTACCGTGTCAGAGGCAACCCCCACGTGACGACCGGTGCCTGTGGCATCCAGCCGGCCTGCAGGTCGAAGTTCAGCGCTTTCTTCAGGTCGTCGATGTCGCTGGTGCCGAACACAGACTCACCCGGCTCCATCAGCGTCCCCACGAACTCGGGGGAGTTGGCCAACTTCGTACTGTCGCACGGCATCTGCACCGCCATGGCCAGCGCGCCATTGTAGCGCGTCTGCATGCGCGTATACGTGCCGCCTGCTGCGCACTCGCTCGCGCGCTGCGTCTTGAGCGTGGAGTCGCGTTGCTTGCGCCAGTCGCGCAGCAACGAGTCGCGCCGCACCGAATCGACCCCCGCCTTGCGCAGTGAATCGCGGATTGCGGCATACCGCACCGGCGGCCGCGGTAACGCGGGTAACGAGTCGAGCCCGTTCACCGACGCGTAGCGAAACCGCTGCTCCACCTGCACCGGCACGCGCATCATGCTCACCTGCGCGCCGGCTTCGAGTACCTGCAGCTTGGGCATCCAGAAGCGCCCGTTGTACAGCCCGTATTCAATACTGATGGCGTCCACGCCCACCTTGAGCGGCGAGATCATGGGCTTCACCCAGAACGGCACGTCCTCCATATCCTTCTTCGCTTCTTCCAGCCCCCACACGTCGAGCGCCACGCTCAACCGGTACACCGCGCGCACGAGATGCGCCGACGACTGATCAAACCAGAACGACCCCACGGCCAGGTTCCACTTGGGGACGCGCGCCTCGACGCGGATCTCGCGCAGCGTGATCGTCCGCTGGTCGGGAAGCGTCATCACCACCGAATCGCCGCTTTCGTACGTGTAGTAGGCCTCGGACCCCTCGGCAATGGGGTGCACCAGCTCGCGCTCGTCCACCTCCGTCTTGGCGAGGCCGCTGCCGATCCAGAGCTGCTCGCGCCCCGGGTAGTACGGAATCGCCGGATCAGATGCCATGTCGATGTTCTCGCTCCCCTCATCACCGGGAGCGACCGGGAGCGCGGTGCGCGATCCCTTCACGTCCACCCAGGCGCCCCGCGCCCGGTGCCAGAGCACGCGGCTCACGTCCTCGTGGCGCATCAGCACGCGCTCGCGGCCGAACGCGCGCAGTCCCATCCCAACCGAGAAGCGCTGATACGCGCGCGCGTCATAGCTGATGAGCAACGAGTCCTGCACCAGGCGCGCCTTGCGCGCGCGCAAAATCAACTCGCGCGCGGTCGCGTCGCGGAACGCGGTCCGGCGGTGTTCGTCGGTCACGGCGATGCGCCGCGGCGCCGACCGCTGGTTGTCCTCGTCGTCCTCGTTCAAGTCAATCTGGATGCCAAAGCTCACGTCGCGTTCGTACTTCTTCGTCGTGTCGGCTTTGGCGCTCCCCTTGGCACGTCCCTTGGCGCTGTCCACCCGTATGCGCACGCTCGTGCTGTCGGCCGACCGACGGTCGACGCCGACTTTCACCTGCACCTGAAGGGCTGCGACAAGTACGAATGGCAGGGCTTGGAGCAACATGCGAAAACTCCCGGGGGATCGCCGGCATCAAGGGTCTCCCTCTGGTACGCGCGCGGCCGCCGGGTGGTTTCGTGCTCGGCGCGACTACTCGGGGCGTTTCGCTGGCGATTCCTGGCCGGCGGCCCGGCGCAACGCCACCGAATCCCGTTGCGCCCGCATCCGCGACACCCCGGCCTGCGAGCGGATGCGCCGGTCAGCCGCCCGTTCCCGGTCGATCGAACGCGCGTCGTTCAGCAGCAGCACGCCCAGCAGCGCCGGTGCCAACAACATCGCGAACCCGCCGGGAAGCTGCGGCGGCGCACTGGGGTCGCCACCGAGGCGCTGGATGACATCCGGGAAACGCTTCTGCACCCAGACCGTCACGATAATGATCGACACCCCGAGCAAAGCGAGCACCAGCGGAAAGGTGGTCGTGACCTTGAACACATCCGTGGCAAGCCAGGCGAGAAATCCCATCACCCCCATCAGGCCAACCACGAGCAACGCGCGGCGGCGCAGCACGACCGACGCCGTGATGACGAGCAACGCGACCGGCGCCAACCAGGGCCGCAACGACCGATCAGTCTGGAACAGCAGAATGCCGGCAAACCAGGTGGTGGCCGCGACCGCGATCCACATCCAGAAGGCGTAGTCTTCCTCGCGGCGGCGGCGGTCCATCGTGTACGCGGCGGCGGCAAGGCAGCTGGCGATGATCGCCCAGCGCCATCCCATCACCGCACCGTCGATGTGCGGACCACCCGACCATTCGCGCAGCAACCGTTCCGGGAACGTCACGCAGACCACGGCGATGGGAATCATGAAGGGCGAGAACGACATCGCCCGCATCGCCAGCATCGCCGCCGCCACCGTCGCGAGCTCGATGGCCAGCGGATCGCCCTGACAGGCCGCGAACGGATGCTCGGGCATACGGCAGATCCGGTCCAGATCCGGCGTCCACATACCGCTCCATCGCAGGAACGCCCGCATCGCCAGCGGCGCCATAGCCACCGCCAGCAGCATCGCCACGCCGCGCGCGGTGCCAAACCCCTCGCGTTGCAGCACGTGCGCCACCAGCAGGAAAACCGCCGCATAGCCCAGCGAGAGCAAGAGCACGCCGCCATCGCCAAGGACGCGCCACCGGTCAATCATGAACCAGGCAAACGCGAACAACACCACGAGCGCGCCAATGCCGTACGCGATCGTTATCCCGTTGAAGGCCCGCGGCGCCTCGCGCGCCGCAGCCATCGAGCGGTCGCCAGCGACCGCCTGCGCCGACTCGGCTGGCATCGTGCCAACCAGCGCCAGCAGCGCGGCACGCTGGTCGTCAGAGATGACGCCGCGCGCGACCCCAGCGTCCAGCAACGCGTGAATCTCCATAAATGCACTCCGTCCGCGCTCATGGTTGAGCCGTCACTTTGATATGCACCCGACGCGGAGCAAAGGCCAGCCGTTCACACCCTCCACGTCGAACCCCACACCCCCCGCAGTAATCCTCAATCCCCAGTTTCTCTGTAGTCTTTCTGTTGTCTCTCTGTAGTCTCTCTGTAGTATTTCTTTGTATGGATCTTTCTCCCGCCACCTACGCCCTCCACGCCCATCGGCTCGCCGACTGGATCGCCACGTACCTGCGCGATGTCGACAGCTATGACGTGCTCTCGTCGGTGAAGCCTGGCGCCATTCGCGCGCAACTCCCCAAAGCGCCGCCATCCGCCGCCGAGTCACTCGACGATATTCTGGCCGATCTCGACCGCATCGTGCTGCCGGGCGCCACGCACTGGAACCACCCGGGCTTTCTCGCCTACTTCGCCAATACGGCCTCCGTACCAGGCATCCTCGGCGAAATGGTCACCGCGGCGCTGAACCTGAACGGCATGCTCTGGCGCACCTCACCAGTGGCCACCGAACTGGAGCAGGTGGCCACCGATTGGATGCGCCAGCTGTTCGGTATGGGTGAGGGGTGGTTCGGGATGATCACCGACACCGCGTCGATCTCCACGATGTATGCGCTGGCCGCCGCACGCGAGCGCGACCCGGCCCTCGGCATCCGGCAGCGCGGCATGGCGGGGCGCGCCGACCTTCCGCGGCTGCGCGTCTACTGCAGCGAACACGCGCATTCGTCGGTGGACAAGACGGCAATGACGCTGGGGCTCGGCCTCGAGAACGTGGTGCATGTCGCCTGCGACGGTGAGTTCCGGATGCGCCCCGAAATGCTCTCCCGCGCCATCGCCGCTGACCGCGCGCAGGGGTATCGCCCGATCGCCGTAGTTGCCACGGCCGGGACCACCAGCATGACGAGCGTCGATCCCCTCGACGCCATCGCCACCATTTGCCAGCGCGAGAGTGTCTGGCTGCACGTCGACGGCGCCTACGGCGGTTCGGCGATGGCCGTCCCCGAAATGCGGGCGCTCTTCGCCGGGCTCGAGCGCGCCGACTCGCTGGTCGTGAACCCGCATAAGTGGTTGTTCACGCCCATGGACTGCTCCGTGCTCTTCACGCGGCAACCCACGGTGCTTCGCCGCGCCTTCTCACTCGTCCCCGAGTATCTGACCACGGCCGAAGGGGACGAGGCGCTCAACTATATGGATTACGGCCTCCAACTGGGTCGGCGATTCCGCGCCCTCAAGCTCTGGATGGTCATCCGCGCCTTCGGCGCCGATGGCATTGCTGAACGCATTCGTCACCATTGCCAGTTGGCACGGACCTTCGCCGAATGGGTGGGTGCCGAGGGGCAGGGATGGAGCGTCAACGCGCCGGTTCCGTTCTCCACGGTCTGTTTTCGCCACGTCCCCGAGGGCGAGACCGACGAAGCCGAGATCGCAGCGCACAATGCCGCCATCATGGCGAAGGTCAATGAGAGCGGCGACGTTTTTATCTCGCATACCAAGCTCGGCGACCAGTACGTGCTGCGGGTTGCGGTTGGCAACCTGCGCACCACCGAGGCCACCTTGGTCAGGGCGTGGACGCTCTTGCGCGAGGCCGCTGGGTAGGCGTTAACGTTGATCCGGGCGGAGCGTCCTAATTAGCACCGAAGGCTGGGATCCCCCCGTCAAGCACCTGACCACCCGTCCGGCCGCGCCGGACCCGAAAGGAGCCGCACCAATGAATGTCAGAATCGCCGCCCTCGCTGCCGCTGTTGTGTTTGCCGCCGCGTGCGACAACGCCTCCACCGCTCCGGCCAGCGCCGACGAAAGCGCCCTGTTGCTGTTCAACCAGCAGGCGACGCTCGACTCCGCCTCGCTCGTGCCGCGTGGCCCGGCGTTCGATAACGACGGTCCGCCGGCCGCGTTGCAGCTGACCGACGCGCAGAAGGCCGCCATCAAGGCGCTGCACGATGCGTTCGCCGCGGCACACAAGACGCAGTTCGACCAGCTCAAGGCGATCCACGATCAGGCGCACGCCGCCGCCAAGGCCGGAAAGACGCGCGAGGAAGTGCGTGCCATTCTCGAGAAGGGCCGCCCGATCATGGAGTCGATGAAGGCCGACTTCGAGGCGCTCCGCGCCGCCGTCGCCGCCATCCTCACCGCCGAGCAAAAGGCGTGGGCCGCATCGCACCAGCGCCAGGGCCCCGGCCCCATGGGCGCCCCCAGAATGCCCGGCCGCCCGTAATCGACGCATCGCACGCAGTGGAAAGAGACGGGCCGGGGAAATCCCCGGCCCGTCTCCTTTTTACCGGCTTCCCCATCCCCTTCCCACACACTGCTCCCTTCCCCTTCCCACACCCTGCTCCCTTACCCTTCCCACACCCTGCTCCCTTCCCCTTCCCACACCCTGCTCCCTTACCCTTTCCTGAGCGGTTCAGGCACCATGTATTCGTCAGTCGGCGGCCGCTTGGGGATGTTGAACATCCCCACCACCTTCTGTCGGATGTCGTCCAGGATCTCGTACATCGTCGGAATCACGATGAGCGTGAGCAGCGTCGACGTGATAGTCCCGCCGATGATCGCGCGGCCCAGCGGCGACCGGAAGTCGGCCCCTTCACCGCGGCCGAGCGCCACCGGGATCATACCAGCGATGAGCGCCATCGTCGTCATCATGATGGGGCGCAAACGCACACGCCCCGCCTCGATGATTGCCGTGCGCCGGTCCATCCCCTGCTCCTGCCCCCACTTGGCGAAGTCGATGAGCAGAATGGCGTTTTTCGCCACGATGCCCATCAAGAGAATCACCCCGATCATCGACATGATGTTCAGCGTGTCACCGGTGATCAGCAGCGCCAGCACCACGCCAATCAGTGAAAGCGGCAGCGACATCAGAATCGCAATCGGCTCGAGGAACGACCCGAACTGCATCACGAGAATCAGGTACATCAGCATCACCGCCAGGCCGAGGGCGGCCAACACGCGGCCAAACACTTCCTGCTGCTGCTCCACTTCGCCACCCGTCGAGAAGCGCACGCCCGGCGGCGGCACGTAATCCTTGAGCGCCTTGGTGATGTCGTTGTTCACCTCACCCAGGCTGCGCCCCTCGGCGTTGGCCTGCACCGCAACCACGTTGTCGCGGTCCAGATGCGAGATGATCGCCGGCCCGACCCCCTGACGCACCGTCGCGATCTGACCGAGCGGCATCGTGACCGAGCGCCCCTGTTCGCCCACGGAGATGGGGAGCTGTTCGATGTCGGCGGCGCGGCGGCGTGATTCCGGCGACAGGCGGAGTCGCACCTTCCGGTTCTCGCCCGACGGATCCACCCAATCGCCCGCGTCGATGCCCGCGAAGGCCGGACGCATCGCCTGCGCGACTTGCCCCACCGTCACGCCCAGCGAACCCGCGAGCCCGCGGTTCAGCTGCACTTCGAGCTCCGGCTTCTGCCCCTTGGTGCTGAGGCCCACGTCCACCGCCCCCGGCACCGACTCCACGATCTTCATGACCGTGTCGGCCACCGTGGCCAGCAGCTTGGCATCGTCGCCGCGAATTTCCATTTGAATCTGCTTGCGCGCGCCGCCCATCCCGCCGGTGAACACCGCCACCTTGGCGCCGCCAATCGCCTTCACCTCACGCCGCAGCATCCCGCCAAACTCCTCCTGCGAAACATCGCGCGTCGCCTTGGGCGTCATCCGCACGTAGATCTGTCCGGCATCCATCGAGCTCGCGCCGGCCCCCGGCGCCATCGACCCCGCCGCGCCGCCGATCGTCCCGAAGGTGTAGCGCACCAGGTCGGTGTGTGAACGCGCCAGCCGCGCCGCCTCTTCGGTCTTCATCTTGGTGTACTCGAGATTCGACCCCGGCGGCGTCTCCACCGTCATGATCAGCTCCGACCGGTCGGACTGCGGCGTGAAGCCGAAGCCACCATAGGTCGCCTGCAGCCACACGGCGCCAAAGAACGACGCCGTGGCGATGCCGACCATCGCCACGCGATGATCGAGCGCCCACCCGATCACGCGGGTGTACTGCTCGGCCTTGCGATCGAACCAGCGGTTGAAACGCTCGAGCGCCCGGGCGATCGGATTGCGGCGTTCGTGCGCCTCGGTCTGCGGGTCGGGCCAGTAGGCGCTCAGCATCGGATCGAGCGAGAACGACACGAACAACGACACGAGCACCGCGCACGCGATGGTCAGGGCGAACGGCTTGAACCACTGCCCCGACACGCCATACATGAAGCCGATCGGCACGAAGACCGCGACAATCGAAAACGTCGTCGCCGCCACGGCCAATCCAATTTCATCCGTCCCCTCGTGTGACGCTCGGAAATGGTCTTTCCCCATTTCGATGTGGCGCACAATGTTCTCGCGCACCACAATGGCGTCGTCAATCAAGATGCCGATGGCCAGAGACAGGCCGAGCAGCGACATCGTGTTCAGCGTGAAGCCGAACGCCCAGACGGCGATGAACGACGATAAGACCGAGACGGGCAGCGCGAGCCCCGTGATCACCGTGGAGCGCCACGAGTTGAGGAACAGGAAGACGACGAGCACCGTAAGCGCGGCCCCCTCGATCAGCGCCTCCTCGACGTTCGCCACGCTCGCTTCCACGCGCTCGCCGCTGTTCTGCACCACGTCGAGATTCGTCCCGGCTGGCAGCGTCTGCCGAATGCGCTCGGTGGCGGCCAGCACCTTCTCGCTCACGGCGGTCGTGCTGTATCCCTTGGCCTTCTTCACCAGAATCGCCACCGCATCGCGTCCGTTGTACACGGCCGCCGTGCTCGGCTCCGCCGTGCCGTCGCGCGCCGTCGCCACTTCGCCCAGGCGAATCGACCGGCCGCCGCGCTGCGCCACCACGAGGTTCATGAAGTCCTCGGGCGACTCGAGCTTGCCCTTGAGCCGGATCGACCGGTCCTCCAGCGTGCCGCGCACGGCGCCCACCGGCACCGCCACGTTCTGCTGCTGGAGCGCCAGCAGCAGCTGCCCCACGCTCACGTTCGCCTGCTTCATCGCGTCCGGGCGGATTTCCACGGTCAGCTCGCGCTGTACGCCGCCCAGCACCCCCGCCTCGGCCACGCCGCTGATGCCGCGCAGTTCGCGCGTGATCTCCGGGTCGGCAATGCGCGTCAGCTCGGGCGCGCTCAGCGTCGTCGAGTTGAGCGACAGCTGCACGATGGGCAGATCCTGCGGATCGAACCGGCTGAGCACCGGCTCCTTCATCTCCACCGGCAGCTCACTGCGGATGCCGGAGATCTTGTCGCGAATGTCCTGCGAGGCCTGCTGCAGGTCTTTCTCAAAGACGAAGTTCACCGTGATGTTGGCAAACCCGTCCTGCGCCGTGCCGTTGATCTTGTCGACACCGCTGATGCCCGAGACCGCCTCTTCCACGCGGTCGAGCACTTCGCGCTCCACCACATCAGGCGACGCGCCGGGGTACGCGATGGCGACGTTGATGATCGGCTGCGCAATGTCGGGGAACTCATCGGTCTGCAGCTGCCACAGCGAGAAGAGACCGAACACCACCAGGGCCACCATCGAGACGATGGTGACGATGGGGCGCTTGATGGCAAAATCGGAAATGAACACGTGGGAGGCCCGGTTAGTTCTTCTTGGTGTCCGACGGCGTGCTCACCTTGAGCGGCGTCCCCGGCGTGATGCCGAGGGCCGCCCCGACGAGCAGGGTGTCGCCGCGCGCCACCCCCGCCGTGAGTTCCACACGTTCTGTCGCGTCATCACGTGCGCCCACCGTGACCTCAAGGCGCTCCACCTTGCCGCCCTTGAGCCGTGCGACCACCGGGCGAATGCCGCGCAGGTCCACGGCCGCCAGCGGCGCGGTGAGCGCCTCGCGCACCGTGCTGCTCACGCGCCCTTCGGCGAACAGGCCGGCCACCAGGCCGGTGCCCGCGTTGGGAATGCGGGCGATCACCCGCACCTGACGGGTGGCCGCGTCGGCCGACGGCGCGATGTGCGAGATCGTTCCCTTGAAGCGGCGGTCCGGGTACCCGGTCACTGAAAACGTGACCGGCGCGCCCAGGCGCACCGCGCCGAGCTGACTCGCCGGAATGTTCGCTTCGAGCCGCATCGTCGCCGGATCCACCACCGTGAACAACGGCGCCCCCGGCGCCACCACATCACCGGCATTCACCGTGCGCTCGGCGACAATGCCGGCGTACGGCGCCTTCACCAGCGTGGCGTCCTTCTGCTTCTGCGCCAGCGCGAGGCGCGACTTCGCATCCTCCAACTGCGCCTGCGCGGCCAGATTCGCGCGGCGGGCGTTCTCCATATCACGGTCGGAGATCGCGCCGGCCGCGTTCAGCTTGACTGCGCGCTCGAGTTCGCGCTTGGCGATGTCGGCGGCCAGCTCGGCCTGCGTCACGCCGCTCTTCGCTGACAACCAGGCATCGGCGATGGCGCGATCGTCAATGCGCGCCAGCACCGTGCCGGCGCCGACGCGGTCACCCGGCTCGTGCAGAATGGCCAGCACCTGGCCCCCGACTTCCGCTCGGATCGACGCGGTGCGTTCGGCAGCCAGCGACCCGCTGAGCGCGGGCCCCGTGGCGAGCATGCCGCGCTCAACCACCGTCACGGCCTCGGGGCCAACCAGCACGACGGTGGGCGCAGCGTTGGTGGCCTGCGGCTTGCCGCCGCAAGCGGCGAGCACGGCAACGGTGGCGAGTAGCAGCGTGGAGCGAACTGACATCGGCGTGGGGTGCAGGAGGAGAGTGCGGAAAGTGGACGGGGACGCGGGGATCGAAAACGAGGGTCGCATCAGCGCATCCCTCCTGTCGTCACCGCTCCGGTGGTTGCGCCGCCAATCGGCAGATCACGGAGGAGTGCGAGCCGCAGCCGCGCGATTTCAAAGTCGCGCGCGGCATTCACGCGGTTGATGCGCGCCTGCTGCAGCTGCGTGCGCGACTGGTCCAGCTCGAGCTGCGTGCTGATCCCTTCCTGGTAGCGCACTTCGGCAATCTGATACGCCTTCGCGGCCTGCTCGTCGGTGCCAACGCTCGCCGCGTAGGTGGCCTGCGCCTGCTCGTACTGACTGATGCTCATACGCGCATCGAGCTCGGCCGCTTCGCGCGCTTGCAACAGCCGCTGCTGCGCCTCGGCGAAGTTCGCCTGCGCCACGAGCTTCTCGCCCATCAGGCGGCCGCCCGTGAATATCGGGAAGCTGAAGCCCAGCGTCGCCGTCCAGTTGGGATAGAACTGATTCACGGCGCTCGGCAGCAGCGTCCCTTCGCGTGGATAGCCAAAGCGCTGGTAGCCGCTGGAGAACTGCACGCTCGGCAGTCGCTGCCAGTTGGCGGCGCGCAGCGCGTAGCGCTGCGCCTCGAGCGCGTCGGCGGCCTGACGCACCGCCGCGCGGTGTTCAACCGACGTATCCGGCGTCGCGCTCGTGTTGGCGCGCGGCAGAACGACCGGTCCCATGAGCACCGACGCGGCTGTCTGCCCCATCGCCTGTTCGGCCGAGAGATTGTCGCGCACCGAGGAGGTGAGGGTCATCGGGCCGTTCAGTGAGAGCCCGAGCATCTGCCGCAACCGCAGATAGGCGATGTCGCGGCTCGTGCGAGCCTGAATCGCCTGCGGCCGCGCATTGTCGCGCGTGACACGCGCGCGGAGCAGGTCGAACTCCGCGGTGCTACCCACTTGGCGCGCCAGTTCCGTCTGCCGCAGGGCGCGGTCCGCCTGGGCGAGCGCGCTATCGGCGATCGCTGCCATCCGGTCGGCGGCCACCGCGTTGTAGTACGCCTGCGCCACGTCAATCACCAGCTGCGCGCGCGCGGTGGCCACGCCCGCCAAAGCGGCGCGCTCCACCGCTTCGGCCCCCTTTTTGGCCGCTGTCAGCTTGCCCGCGGTGAACAGGTTCTGCGTGAACTGCACCCCCAGCGTCACCGTGTTGGGCGCGGCAAAGATCTTGGCGAGCGGCGAGCTGGCCAGATCGTTGCCACTGTTGCTGCTCGTGTCGGAGGCGCTGGAGCCACCGGTCGAGCCACCGCTGGTGCTGTCGTTCGACGAACTGCCGGCGCTCTTGCTGATCGCCTGAAACTGGCTCTCCAGCGTGCGCTGGTAGCCGGCCGTGCCGTTGAGCTGCGGGAAGAACTGCGCGCGCGCCTGATAGCGCTGGCCTTGGGCGCGCTGCAGCCCGGCCTCGGCGATCTTCAGCGCCTGACTGCGCTGCTCGGCGAGCGACAGAGCGTCGGCGAGCGAGAGCTGCGCGGGCGGTGTGGTGGCACTCTGCGCCCAGGCCGTCATCGGCAGCGCAAGGAACGCGAGAAGTCCGACGCCGGCGAGCCGGCAGGCGGATCGAACTGGGGTGTGAGTCATCACGAAGGTCTTCATATGAATGGGGCGTCGTTCAGGCAGAGCGCCGGGGGCGGGCCGCCGACGGGCGGCGGCGCGTCTGCACTTGGCGTGCGGTATACCCAATGGAGCGCAGGACAAACTCGACGTAAACCGCCGGCGCCTGCTTGGCCGGTGGCAGGGTTTCCGGCATCATGTCGCGCCCCATCACATCGGCGAAGAGCGTGCCAAGGAGGACCGCGGAGGCATGCAAAGGATTCGCGTCCTTGGCGGCGCGCCCCGCGGCAATGAGGCGCGTGAAGTAGGCGCGCAGCCGCGCGTGCGATCCCTTGGGTCCGGTCGCCATGCAGCGCGACAGCTCAGGGCGCTCGCTGAGTTCGGTCATTCCCTGGCGGATGGACGATCGATGCGTGTGCAGGTTGTCGTATTCCACGCTGGCCCACGCCGTCAGTTCGGCCTGTGCGTCGCCCGGCTCTTCGGGGAGCACCGGCATCTCGCGTTCGTACACGCGGGTGCGGATCGCCTCGCCAAGGAGCGCGTCCTTGGAGCCGAAGAGGCGGAAGAGCGTGACTTCGTTGACATCGGCAGCGTCGGCGATGAGCCGCGTGGTCGAGCCGCGAAAGCCGTGCTCGGCGAAGACGCGGGCGGCCGCGTCGAGAATGTGGTCTCTGGTGGGGTGGGTCATTCAGGGTCCGGGATATTGCAAGCAAGCACTTGCATGAAAGCAAGCAATTACTTGCACCCAACGCAAGGGAGCGAGCGCGGGTTCCCGGAAAGTGCAAAAGTGCTCCTCCTCACCCCGCCTTGCGCCCCCCTCCCCACCCCGCGTATTTGCACCCCATGCCGGCCCTCGACCCAGCCAACACCGCGACACTCCTGCCGCTCCCGCCGCTCGATCTGTTCGGGCAGCAGGTCCGCCTCTTCCCGCTGCTGGTCGGCATCGCCATCATCGTCGGCTGCACCATCACCTATGTGCGCGGCCGGCAAGTTGGCCTCTCCGTTGACGATATGCTGGCCGTGATGCTGGTTGCCGTCGTCACGGGCTTTTTCGGTTCACATCTCGTCTACATCTTCGGATATCATCCGGATAAAATAGTTGGCCGCCCGGCCTTCCTCTTCGACGTGTTCCGCGGGATGTCGTCGCTCGGCGGCTTCACCGGCGGGACTATCGGCGTCATCGCCTACCTGCGAATCCGACGACTTCCCCTCGCCAACTTCGCTGACGTCATTGCGTTTGGCTTCGTCTTCGCCTGGATCTTTGGGCGCATTGGGTGCACGGTCGCCTTCGACCATCCGGGTAGCCTGACGACCTTCCCGCTGGGCATGGAGTTCCCGGGCAACGACGTGGTGGGGCCCGGCATTCGCCATAACCTGGGCTTCTATGAAGTGCCGTGGAGCATCGCGGTCGCGGCCTGGTTCTACCGCGTGCGCCACCGCCCCAAGTTCCCAGGATGGTACCCGGTCATGTTCGTGCTGGCCTACGTTCCGTTGCGGTTCCCGCTCGACTTCCTGCGCGCTGCCGACGCACGCCACGCAGGGTTCACTCCGGCCCAGTGGTTCCTGCTTGCGCTCTTTGCCTGGTGCCTGCACTTAGCCTACACAGGCGCACGGCGAACACCAAGTAAATGACGTTGCCTTGACGCCTCACGGCAGAAGGGCTTATTGTCCGCGTATACTCTCCATCCGTTTAGAGGTCGCGCCATATGAACCGTACTCGACTCGTCACGCTGCTTCGGCGTATCGCCCTGCTTGCCGTCCTGGTCGGCTTCGCCGCCGTGCCGGTGCTCATGGCGTTGCAGACGGCTCCAGTCGCCCGCAGCGGCGGCGGCTGTTAGCCGACAGCTCTCGTGCGCCGGCGCATCGCACGACGGATGGCGCTCGGAGCTCGCGGCAAGTGCCTCATCCTCCTCTGCGCGCTGCCGCTTCCAACGGCCGGCGCGCAGACTTCCTTTGGTCCCGCGTGGTCCTCGTACGGGATCCCCGGCCACGTCGTGACCCCGTCCGCCGCCGCGTCGCCGACAGGGTGGATGGTCGTCGGTGGCAACACCGTCCCTGACCTCGACAGTTACTGGAAAGGACGTGGCGCCGGTGCCGGACAGCAGGTCAACCTCTTCGTCGGATTTGGCCTGTTCTCCCGCCTCACCGTGAGCACGCGCGTCAGCGACCACCGTCCCAAGGAGCCGCTGGCCGCCGACACCATTTGGGGCGTGGAAGGGCCCAACGTCGGCCCGAACCGCGCCATCGATCTGGCCGCCAACGTCAGCCTGTTGCTGCTCTCTGAGCGCGGCCTTCGCCCAGCGATCGCCGTCGGCGCGCAGGACATCGTGGGTACACAAGGACTCGCGGCGAACTTCGCCGTCGCCACCAAAACGGTCGCGCCCGCCACCCGTCTCTCGGTTGGCATCGGCGATGGTCCAGCCGCGCTGCACGGCCTCTTCTACGGACTCACCACGTCGCCGCAGCCGTGGCTCGGCCTGCGCGCCGAGTGGAGCGGCCAGCGCGCGGCAGCGGGGGTCTCGCTCTCGCCGCAGCTCCCAACGGCCATTGGCCGCGTGGTGCGCGCTCCGCAGCTGGAGTCGTACTGGATCGATGGCGGCGGCTGGCACCTGAGCGCCTCACTGATGCTGCCGTGGGACGGCGCGTACATCCCGCCGCGCGCGCGCGACCAAGCACCCGCCAAACGGCAGGTGATGGTGCCCCCTCGCTGGGCCACCGCCCAAGAGCTCACGGCACAGCTGACGGCCGCAGGATTTGAGGATGTGCGCGTCGCCACAGACGAGCAGACGGTCTATGTCGCCTACGATGATCGCGTGCACCTGCGCGCACGCGGCGATGGGCTGGCGCGCGTGCTTGCGCTCGTGGCGGGCGATGCGGGTCCGGTACACCGGCGCGCCGAAGTCTACGTGCTGGCCTCGGGCCGCCCGGTCCTGAGCGCCAGCGTGCCAGCCGGCCGGTCCGGCGACGCGGTGCACGATGTGAATCGCGGCGCATCCGGCACCGTTCGCTACGCCTACACAGATCGCCTCCCAAGCATCCTCGCCAAGGGGCAACGTCCCGCGAACTCTCGCCGGCGCGTAGCGGCCGACCTGTCCCTTCGACCACTGCTCGGCACACACGTGGCCTGGGAGCGCGGGCTCGCGGACGCACGCGTTGGCGTCATTCCCACCCTCGAGTTCCCGCTCACTCGCGGCCTGCACGCCACCGTCAGCTTCTCCATTCCGGTCGCGCAGTCCGACGGAATCGAAGTCACGATGGGGCGGCTGCCGAATCCGGGGCTCTCGCGCTCGCTGCTGAGCCACGTGTGGAACCGCGCGCTCACGCCCACGCGTGAACTTGCCACGCACATCAGCATTGGCCACTTCGGCGGCGGACGCGCCGGTCTTCGTGGAGAAGGGGCACTGATGCTCGCCGGCGGCCTTGTGCGGCTCGATGCCGATATCTCGCGCACGCGCGATGTCGTCGAAATCGGCGTGCACCCGCTTGGCCAGCCCCACGTCTCCGAAGCTATTGTCTCTGCGCTGGTCGGCGTGCGCGTCGTAGTGCCTCGCGCTGACACGCGGATCGGCGTTACCGCTGGGCGTTACTACTGGGGCGACGACGGCGCCACCGCCACGCTGAGCCGGATGTTCGGAGACACCGACGTGTCGTTGGGTATCCGGCACACGTCGCAAGGACGAATCGGCACCTTCGCCGTGACGCTCCCTCTCGTGCCGCAGGCGCTGCGCCCGCCATCGCGCGTGCGGCTCCGGGGCCCGGCGAGCTGGACCTACGAGCAGGCGATCCGGCTTGAGCGCGACGGCTTTGTTTCATTCACCACCGGCGAGCGGTTTCCGGCGAACGTCGAAGTCTGGGACCGGTTCCTCGACCGCGATCGGCTGCACCCGGCCACGATGGGCGCCCGCCTCCCGTGATCTCAGCTCCGCGCGAAGTCGTCATCGGCCTCGATGTCGGATCCACCACCGTCAAGGCGACGGTCGTGGATCCCGTCACCACCTCCATCCTCTACGCGGACTATCGGCGGCATAACACGCGGCAGCCCGAAACCGTCCTCGCCTTCCTCGATGACATTCGCGTCGCGCTCCCCTCGATTGCCGATGCGGGCATCCGGATTTTCGTCACCGGATCGGGCGCCGGACCGCTGGCCGAACCGCTGGGAGCCAAGTTCGTACAAGAAGTGAACGCGGTGGCGATGGCGGTAGAGCGGCAGCACCCCGACGTGCGCAGCGTGGTGGAACTGGGCGGCCAGGACGCCAAGATCATCATGTTCCGCGACCGGCTGGACGCCGACGGCAATCCCACCGGCGCGCGCCAGGTGGTGACGTCAATGAACGACAAGTGCGCCTCGGGCACCGGGGCCACCATCGACAAGTGCCTCATCAAGGTGGGCGTCAGCGAAGCCGACGTGCAGGCCATCCACTTCGACGACACGAGACTGCACCACGTCGCGGCGAAGTGCGGCGTCTTCGCCGAGACGGACATCGTCACGCTGGTCAAGACGGGAATCCCAGCCAGCGAGATCCTCTGCTCGCTGGCCGATGCCTTCGTAATGCAGAACCTCTCGGTGCTGACGCGCGGCAACACGCTCAAGGACCGCGTCGTACTGCTCGGCGGGCCCAACACCTTCCTCCCGTTTCTCAAGGAGTGTTGGCAGGTTCGCATCCCACAGACGTGGGCAGCACGCGGCCACACGTGGGATTCGTCGACCGCTATTGAAGACCTGGTCTTCGTTCCGGAGAACAGTCTCTACTACGCCGCCTTTGGCGCCGTGCTCCACGGCCTGCACGAACCAGCGCACGTGGGGCAGTTCCGCGGCCGCGAGTCGCTGGCACAGTTCATCGCGCACGGGCGCACGGCGCACCTGGCCGCGACGGCCGGGCCGCCGCTCGCAGCAACCGCGGACGAGTTTGCCATTTTCGCCGACGACTTCCGCCCGCCGGTCTTCCAGGACGCCCGCTTCAGGACGGGCGATATCGTGCGGGGCTACGTGGGACTCGACGGTGGCAGCACCACATCCAAGGCCGTGCTCATCGACGAGCACGCGAACATCCTCCTCAAGGAATACGTCCTCTCCAAGGGCAATCCCATCGAGGACACGCGGCAGATCCTCCGGTCGCTGCGCGACCGCGTGGCCGCGCAGGGCGCCACGCTGGAGATCGCGGGCTTTGGCGCCACGGGCTACGCGGCCGACGTCCTCGAAGAAAGCCTCGCCGCCGACGTGAACATCGTGGAGACGGTCGCGCATATGATGTCGGCGGTCCACTACTTCGGACACGACGTCGATGTCATCTGCGACATCGGCGGCCAGGACATCAAGGTGCTCTTTCTCGAGCACGGCGACGTGCGGAACTTCCGGCTCTCCAATCAGTGCTCGGCGGGCAACGGGATGCTGCTGCAGGCGATGGCCGATCAGTTCGGCATCCCGGTGACGGAGTATTCAGAGCACGCCTTCCGGGCGCAGCTGTCGCCCACGTTCAGCTACGGCTGCGCCGTCTTTCTCGACAGCGATCGCGTGAACTTCCAGAAAGAAGGCTACGCTCGCGATGAACTGCTCGCCGGACTCGCGATGGTGCTGCCCAAGAACGTCTGGCAGTACGTCGTGCAGGTGCCGCGTCTGGCCGCGCTGGGCCGGCGCTACGTGCTGCAGGGCGGCACACAGAAGAACCTCGCCGCCCTCAAGGCGCAGGTCGATTACATCAAGGCGCGCGTTCCGGACGCGACCGTCTGGCTGCATCCGCACGCCGGCGAGGCCGGCGCCATTGGCACCGCGCTCGAAACGCTGCGCGTGGTGCGCCGCCGCGGGCACACGACGTTCATTGGCCTCGATGCCGCGGTCGATCTGGCGTACCAGGCGCGCAACGACGAGAGCACGCGCTGCGGGTTCTGCCCGAATCAGTGCAGCCGCACCTTCATCGACACCGTGACGCCCACGGGCCGCACGTCGCGCTACATCTCGGGCTTCTCCTGTGAAAAGGGGACGGTAGAAAGCGTCGACTCGCTGCGCGCGCTGCAGCGCGACCGCGCCGCCCTTAAGAAGGCGTACCCCAACCTCGTGGACTACGAGGCCGGGCTGCTCTTCCGCGATTTCTTCGAGGCCGCCCCGCTCCCCGCGGCGGGCACGCCGGTGGATGACGTCGAGGTGACCACCGGGCTGTTCGGCCGTGTGCGGCGACGCGAGGTGCGGCGCGGCTTTGCACGCTCGGACGACGCGGCCGCCGAGCGGCGGCGGCAGTTGCGCATCGGCATTCCGAAGGCCCTGAATATCTGGAGCACAGCGCCGTTCTGGCGCACGTACCTGCAGGTGGCGGGGCTCGACCGCGCGCAGGTGGTCTTCTCGGACGACACCACCGAGGAGATGTGGGCCGAGGGCGGGAAGTACGGCTCCGTCGACCCCTGTTATCCGGCCAAGGTGGCGCAGGCGCACATTCACCAGCTCCTCGCGCGTGCGGGTTCAACGGCGCGCCCCATCACGCACGTCTTCTTTCCGTGCATCACGCACCTCACCACGCCGCTGCGCGGGCTGATGGACGGCGCGGCCTGCCCCATTGTGGCCGGCACGCCTGAGGTGATGAAGGCGGCGTTCACCAAGGAAGTCGATTTCTTCGCGCGCGCGGGCGTCACGTACCTGGATCCCGCCATCACGATGCACGAGCCGAACCTCCTCAAGCGGCAGCTCTTCGAGGCCTTCGGCGAACTGCTCGGCGTGACACGCGACGAGAGCGACTTTGCGGTGGATCAGGCCTGGGCGGCCTTGCGCGAACTCGACCGTGTGATGGAAGAGAAGGGACGCGCCATTCTGGAGCAGGTGGAAGCCGAGGGGCGCATGGCACTGCTGTTGCTCGGTCGCCCGTACCATCTCGACCCGGGACTCAACCACGCCATCATGGATGAGTTCCAGATGCTCGGCTACCCGGTGCTCACCATGCGCTCCATCCCCAAGGATGAAGCGTGGCTGCACCGCTTCTTCGAGGCCGATCTCGCCGCGGGGCGCGTCACGGACATCATGGGCCTGCACGATGTCTGGCCCGAGAACTACAGCGCCAACTCGGCGATGAAGGTGTGGGCCGCGCGCTTTGCCGCACGGCACCCCAACGTGGCCGTGCTCGATCTCTCGAGCTTCAAGTGCGGCCACGACGCGCCGACGTACGGCATTATCGACGACATCGTGCGCACGGCCGGCATGCCATACTCCGCGCTGCACGACATCGACGCCAACAAACCGTCGGGCTCCATCAAGATTCGCGTGAAGACCTACGCGTACAGCCTGGAGCGCCACAGCGAACGATTGACCGATGTCTCGGTACGCCAACTGGAACTCCACGCGCGCGTTGAGGAAAAGCGCGTCGCGCTGCTGGAGCTCAAGGAGCGTGAACTCCGCGAGCGCAACGCACCGTCAGACGCCGTGCGCGAGGAACTCGACGCGGCCCGCATCCGGATGCAGGCGTACGCAGAACGGCTGGCCTTCCGCCGCCACACGATGCCGGAGTTGCCGGAGGGCGTGACGTTTGTACCGGCGGAGTCGCTGCGGCGGCGCGCCGCCGGTCACGAGTCGGTCGTAGCAGGCGCCGACGAGGCTGTGGCGTGAGGAAAGCCGCCCTCCCCGAGGAATCCACGGCCGCGCGCGCGCGGCGTCCGCTTCCGTTGGCGCCCGACGACGACCTGGCCCGCCGTGGGCTGGCCGACGTCGAGCAGGAACTCGCGCACTTCGCCGCATCCGAACGCGAGCGGCTCGGCCTCACGTCGCAACGCACGCAGTACGTGGAGCGCACGGCGCACGATCCGCGCGACGCGTCGCGCGCGCGCGTCACGCTGCACGTCTCCGGCCTCACGATGGTGCAGGACGAACTCGTCGCCGCCGCACTGAGTGGCATCGGCTTCCGCGTCCATACGCTCGACTGCCCCGACGACGCAGCGCTTCGCTTCGGCAAGGAGTACGGCAACCGCGGACAGTGCAACCCAACGTGGTTCACGGTGGGCAACCTGGTGAAGCACCTCGTCCACCTGCGCGATGTGCAGGGCGTGCCCACCGAACGCATCATCGCCGAGCACGCCTTCGTCACGGCGGGCGCGTGCGGCCCGTGCCGGTTTGGGATGTATGTGACGGAGTATCGCAAAGCGCTGCGCGCCGCCGGATTCGACGGCTTCCGGGTCTTTCTTTTCCAGATGGCCGGAGGCATTCGCCAGGCAACCGGCGACGAGGACGATGGCCTCGTCTTCAACGAACGGTTCTTCGCTCAGATCGCCAAGGCATTGATCGTGGGCGATGTGATCAACCTGATCGGCTACCGCCTGCGACCGTTCGAGCTCACCGCAGGTGCCACCGATGCCGCGCTGGCCGAGGCGAAGGCCGTCATTGCCGGCGCGCTGCGCGAACGCCGGTCACTGCTGATGGCGCTCCTGCGTGCGCGCCGCATCCTCTCGCGCGTCGCAGTCGATCGCCTGCGCGCGAAGCCGTCGGTCGGGATCATCGGTGAGTTCTGGGCGATGACCACCGAGGGCGACGGCAACTACCGTATGCAGCGGTTCCTCGAGTCCGAGGACGCGGAAGTGGTAGCACAGCCAATGACGGCGTGGGTGCTGTTCATGATCTGGGAGGTGCGCCGCGATACGCGCCATCGCCTCACGCTTCGGCAGGACGACGAGGGCCGGAAGGGGCTCGCCGGCAAGGATGCCCAGCGCCGCATGCGCTCCACGTGGGCGGCCGACAAGGCCATGCGGGTGCTCTTTCACAGCGCGGCGGCGGTGCTTGGCCTGCACGGTTACACGTTGCCCGATATGGACGAAATCGCCGAGGTTGCCGCGGAGCACCACAATCTGGAGATCCGCGGTGGCGAAGCCCATATGGAGGTCGCCAAGAACATCCTGAACGTGCTGCACGCCAAGGTGAGTATGACGCTCTCCATCAAGCCGTTCGGCTGTATGCCCAGTTCGGGCGTCTCGGACGGCGTACAGAGCGCCATCACGGAGCTCTATCCCGAAGCGTTGTATCTGCCCATCGAGACCACGGGCGACGGGGCAGTGAACGTGTATAGCCGCGTGCAGATGATGCTCTTCAAGGCGCGCCAGGCCGCCGTGCGCGAACGCGATCTGGTGCTCGACGCCTACGGTCTCACGACGGAGCGCGCCGCGGCCATCCTGCGCCGGGTCCCGTGGGCGACGCACGCGCTCGGGGGATCGCCGGCCATTTTCCAGGTGCACGCGAGCACGGCCGCCAACGCCGCAGAACTCGCCGGATGGCTGCGGCATCCGGTGCTCGGCGTTCGGCGCTGGCTCGCTCGGCGCGCGCAACCGGTGCAGCGGCGCCGCGCGCGGTATCTGGCGAACGCTGCCCCCCGCATCTTGCCGTTACTGCCGCACTAGCCCCAATTGTTCGTGCCCCAGCGCACGGGATGGCCAGAACTCGGCTGCAGCTGATGTAGGGTCGTGCAGGCTACGGAAGGCAATGCAGATCGCTCACCAGAACGTCAGGAGCACGATGCCGTTCTCCGCACAGTACGACTCGGCCACACGCATCCTCTTGGTGCGCGTCGAAGGCCCCGTCACCACGGTGATGTTCGACACCGCGATGCAGAGCATCACGACGGCCGCGGAGTACGCGCCGAACGTCGACACCATCTGGGATTTTCACGGGGCCGACTTCTCGGCCATCAGCGCGGATGGGATGCGCAGCCTGCTCGCCATCCGCGCCCGCTACACGGTGCGCGCCGGCAGTCGCACGGCCTTCGTGGTGGCGAACGAAGTCGCATACGGCATGTCACGTATGTTCCAGTTGCTCGCTGACGGCACCATTCCTCAGGACCTGAGCGTGCATCGCAGCATCGATGACGCGCACGCGTGGATCCTGCAGGGACGCGGCGCGGATACTTCCTAGACGCCCGGCGCTCAGCTGACCCGGTAGCGCCCCATCCGCTCACGCGCAGCCTGCAGCGCCGGCGGCACACCCTGCCCCGCCGCCTCGCAGGCGGCTGCCGCCGCGTCGAGCCCCTGCTTGGCCACGCCAATGTCATCGGCCAAACGATGCACGGTCGCGGTCAGCTGAGTGGCCAGCGCCCCCACTTGATCGTGCTCCCGGATGGAGGTCAGCGGCACCAGGTTGCCCTGCTCCACCGCCTCCAGCGCGGCACGCACGCGATACAGCGGCCCGGCAATGCGATGACTGGCGATCAGCACCACAGCCACCGTGGCGCCAATCGCCACCAGCGCGTTGAGCCCGGCAATCGTCGCCAATACAGGGGCCAGCAAGGCACGCACGCTCGTTGCCGTGGCGTGTGCGCTGGCGAGCGTCGCTCCCATCTCGCTGTCGAGGAACAGCCAGAGCACGAAGATGGCGCCGCCCAGCAGCACCAGCTGCACGGCGAGCAGGATGCCGATCAGGGAGAACTGGAACCGTCGGTCGATGAGCAGTAGACGGCGTCGCTGGGTGGTCATGGCAGCACTCTCAATGGCAGGTCTGGCACAGCTGGCCACGGTGGTTCCGCATGGCCAGGTGATACGTCGGATAACGGTCCTGCCGGCGGAAGACGGCGTCGAACAAACTCTGCGCGCGCCACGACACGGTGTCGGTGGGCGTGCGCTCCAGATCGTGGCAGGTGCGGCATGCAATGCGTCCGCGGCTCGACCGCTGCAACGCCGGTTCGCGCAGGTTGGGGACCAGCGCCCCAACTGGATGGTGACCGGTGGTGTCGTCGGTGTGGCAACTGAGGCACTGCGCATCGCAACCGCCACGCTGGGCATTCGCCGTGCGGCGGGGATCGTCGGCCGCGTGACAGACGGCGCAACGCTCAACCTGACGACTTGTGTCGTGCTCCGGCACCCGCGCGCCGCGCGCCAACTCCTGCGCGGCCCCCCACCCGCTGATGGCGAGGAGCGATACACCAAGGAGCGCGGCCAGCCGCGCGCGGCGCACGCGGCTTACCATCGGATCACGGCATCCAGCAGCCAGCTGCGCGCGGGCATCACGTCGGCAGCGGTGGTCCCCATCCGCCACCCGACTTCACACTTCAGCAACACCCACTCTCCCAGTGCCACGCGCGTGCCGGCCACCGCGCGGGTGAGCTGCGTGGCATCGCCAAGTTCGGGTGTCCCCAACGCATCGCCGCGCATCGACTCCCAGCGCGCCACCAGCAGCGAACTGACCCACCCAACGGATGGCGTGGGAATCTCACTCGACACGTGCCATCCCCGCGCACGCCCGACCGTCAACCCCGCCATTTCCTTCACCACGCGGCGCTCCTGCCACTCCGCCGCCAGGTTCAGGTCGCCACGGCGCACATCTACGTCCACCGCAGCGCGCTGATCAACGATCTTGCCTTCGCGGCCGTCGACGTGCGCCGAGAGACCGATTTCGAGCGGACGTTCGGATGCGGGGGCACGAAAGACAAAAGGATTGCTGAACGGGGTCAGCGCCACACGCGCGCCCATCGCACGGCCATCCAGTGCACCGCGCACCAACCAGGCCGAGGCGTTCCAGCGGGCCCCCACCGAGAAGGCGCGCACGCCGTCGTCGTTCAGCCCCCCGTCGGAAATGATGTCCGTGATGGCAGGGGCAGAGCTGAGCCCACGATCGGGCGGTGCAAAGCGTTGCCAGTCACCACCAAACGGAATGTCAAAACGCCCGGCCTGCAGATGCATGCCGCGCTCGGCGAAGATCTTGCCGCGCGGCGCCACGCGCGCACCGCCCAGATGCAGATCGAGAAAGCCCGCCGCGACCACCATCTGCGTGCCATCACGGGCCAGTGCAATCGCCCCCTGCAGCGATGGCCAGAACTCGGCGGTCGCGTCCAGTTCCGCGGCCGAAATCGTGTACGCATCGCCTGGAACGGAGCGCGCCGTGCCCTGCACCGCGGCAAAACCGGTGAACTCCACCGAGCGCACCACACGCAGCACCCACGGCGCTTCGCGCTCGGGGGCGTCGGCCGCCAAGCCGGTATCCCCAGCCGCGGTGAGGAGCGGTGGCGTGAGACGCGACGCCACCTGCGCATTGGGACGCGGCGATTGTGCGCGCAGCACCGGCGGCACTCCTCCCATCATCAGAGAAGCCGCAATCGGCACCGCCACCACGCGCACCAAAGACACACTCCCCTCCTATCCCTCAACGGGATGGCGGCTGGGAGGGCGAAATGCCCCCGTCTCTTTCAGTATCGGCTTGGCGGCCGCCCTTTTGAGCGACACCGCGGCATGTGGTCAGGCCGTCGCGCGCCCGCGCCACCAGGCATCGGCACGCACACACACCATCGCGAGCAGCCAAGCCACGGCGGCCCACCCGAGGTCCCATAGCCCCGGCGTGCGCATCCCGGCCACGATCGCCGCTCCCTCGAGCATCACCAAATAGCCGGCGGGGATCGTCCACGGCGCTGCCCCCATCGCGAGCGCCACCAGGCCAACGAACACCAACGCGCCGGCGGCGCGCAGCAGTCCGGGCCGGTACGCCGAGAACGGCCAGACGGGCCACAGCCACGCGCCCACGCGCGTGGGTGTCCACGCGCCACGCGACTCGTGCTCCAGCCGCGGATCGATGCGCAGACGCACCACGGCATCCGTGGTGTCAGCAACGCCACACACACGCGTCAGCGGCGGACGCAGGTGCAGCGGAGCGCCGTACGTGGACTCGAACAACAACTGCACGCAGTCCCGCTCGGTGGCGCGTCGCCCAAAGGCATCGCTCTGCACCCGCGCCAAGGTACGCTCGGCGGCACCCGCCACACGCACGTACTTGTTGCCGCCGGTCGCCGTGTTCGGCACGGCTACGCACACGGTGGATGGCCGTGCCGGTGGGTCGCACGTCTCGCGGACCACCGTCTCCCACACACCGGCGCCACCAACGAACTCGGCGGGCGCTGACCAGCGCGTGTTGAGCGTGTGCAGGCTCAAGAAGGCGCCGAGCAACAGAAAGGCCGCCACCAGGCGGACCATCGGCCGCTTGGGCGGCGCGGCCATCCACCACCCCATCGCCGCGCCGGCCGTGTTGCAGGCAATGTCCATCGCGGTCGACGTGCGCCCTGGCACCCACGCCTGAAGCAACTCGATGACGGCGCTCACCGCGAACGCCGCGAGCAGCGTGCGACGCGCTCCCCATCCCGCGCGGTGCGCGATCCAACCGAGCGGCGCAAACAGAACGAGGTTCTGCACAAGGTCCACGCCGGCCATCGTCGCCACACAGAACGACCAGAAGGGGAGGGGCGTCATCCAGCCCACCGGGCGCAGCGTCTCGTACAGGGTCACCGCCACCCACGCCGCAGCTGCGACGCGTGTGACGACGCTGCGCGAAATGATGGTCTTCAACACGCTGGAGCGGGCCACGCTCACCACACTACTGCCCGCGCTGCCCCGACTTGGCTGAGGTCGACTGCGGCTTCACGCGTACCGCCGGCGACTTGCCCTTGGGTGGCGGTGGCGCGTTGCGCTGAATGCCTGGCTTGGCGTGCGCGCCGAACTGTGGAACGACCGTCCGTTTCTTGGCCATCGTGTGTCGCTCCGGTAAGGGGAACCTGCCCGAATGGTACTACCCGGCGGTCCCCGCCGCTCGCGCCGCCGCCAACTCGGTCACCGCAGTCTCGCGCATACTGTCGTCAAAGGCGTTCTCGCTGCGCGCAATCACCAGCGTCGCCACCCCGTTGCCAATCAGGTTCGTGATGGCGCGCGCCTCGCTCATGAAGCGGTCCACGCCGAGCAGCAGCGCGATTCCTTCGATGGGAATCACGTTGACGCTCGACAGCGTGCTCGCCAGCACAATGAACCCCGACCCGGTCACGCCCGCTGCCCCCTTGGACGTGATCATCAGAATCAGCAGGATCCCCAGCTGCTGGCTCAGCGGCAGGTCCTTGCCGTAGACCTGCGCCAGGAAGATGGTCGCCATCGTCAGGTAGATGCTCGTGCCGTCGAGGTTGAACGAGTACCCGGTCGGCACCACCAACCCCACCACCGGCCGCGCGCAGCCATAGCGCTCGAGCTTCTGCATCAACCGCGGCAACGCGGCCTCCGACGAGCTCGTCCCCAGCACGATGAGGATTTCCTCACGAATGAACTTGAGGAAGGCCCACAGACTGAAGCCGTACCACCGCGCAATCAGGTTGAGCACCACGAAGATGAACAGCGCCATCGTCGTGTAGACGTCGAGCATCAGCCGGCCCAGCGGAATCAGCGTCTTGAGCCCGAATGTCCCCACCGTAAAGGCCATCGCCCCGAACGCGCCGAGCGGGGCAACCTTCATGATCATCTCGACGATGCGGAACATCACCTCGAGGATCTTCTCGAGCACATCGGTGAGCGGCGCCCCGGTGCCAGGCATCGTCACGATGGCGATGCCAAAGAGCACGGCGAAGAAGACGATCTGCAGAATCTCGCCCTGCGCGAACGCCTCCACTGGACTGGCCGGCACCACGTGCGTCAGGAAGTCGACGAAGCCCATCTGCTTGGCCTGGTTCGCATAGGCGCTCACGTCGCCCTTGGCCAGCAGCGTGGCGTCGAGCCCGGCCCCGGGCTTGGTGTAGTTCACGACCACCAGCCCAATGGAGAGGGCAAAGGTCGTGACGATCTCGAAATACAAAAACGCCTTGCCGCCCACGCGTCCGATTTTCTTGACGTCGGCAATGTTGGCGATGCCGAGCACGACAGTGAGGAAGATGATCGGTCCGATCACCATCTTCACGAGCTTCACGAACGTGTCGCCCACCGGCTTCATTTGCTTGGCAAGCTCGGGGTTCATCACCCCCAGCAGCACACCGACCGCCACGGCAAAGAGCACGCGTGCGGTCAGGTTGTTGGCGATCCGTTTGAAGTTCATGGGGAGGCAAGATCGGGGCTGGGGCGCGCGAGGGCAACCGGCAGCTGCCCCTGCACGTCCACCCTGACGCCCAACGCCTCGATCCGACGCAGAAACGACGCCGGCTCTACGAATCCAGCCTGGGTAAACACTCCCGGACGGCGCGCGCCGTCCAGCAGTTGCTCCACCGCGGCGACCACCGGAATGGCCGTCAGGGCGTAGCCATCGTCGTGGGACACCCGGATTGTGACGGTCCGGCCCGTCGCATCAGACGTCGCGTGCAGCAGCAGCACCGCCCAACCGCCACGCGGCGAAAAGCGGCGGAGCGCCCACAGGAAGCCGCGCCCGATCGTCGCGCGTGCGCGCGGCGCGCACCAGAGCGCCGCGAACGCCGCCGGCATCACCAGATAGTCAATGACTGGGCTGAACCCGGCCACGAAGAAGCCGGCGTTCCGGAGCGTCGGGATCGCGGCAGGGAGCTCGCGTACCTCCTGCATCGCCCACGGTGCACACTGCCGCCGGCCGATTGCCCCGCCAAAGTCGAACGGCCGCACGCGCGACCAGCTGCGCACCCACCGCCTTTCCACAAACGACTCGGGGTTCATATGGCGCAGCTCGTCCACGAACTCGGCGGCGCTCGCCTCCGAAAACTCGAGGGCGCGCCAGTCGATGTTGAACGAGCCGCCGACGTGCGCATCGGTCACACCGGGCAGCAGCTCCGCCGCGTGACGCACCATCACACCGGGCAAGCCCGGGTGGAAGCCGCCATCGGTGATCACCGTGCGCCGTGCGCGCACCACGTCGGGGGTCATCGCCCGCAGCGCAGCGTGCTTGAGCGGCATCGACAGGTTGGTGTCCACGGCGTCCGCGCCAGCTGCCACGGCGTCGCGCACAATCTCGGCGGCAAGCTCGGTTGTGCTCGAGGCTGCGAGCACGACCGTGGCGCCCTCACACAGCGCGCGGCGTACGGCCGCATCGCGTACGTCGGCCGACCGCGCGCGCACTGGGTGCGCGGCCGTGGCATTCAGCGCTGCGGCGGCCGCTTCGGCGCGGGCCAGGGAGCGCCCAGCGATGGTCAGCTGCACGTCGGGGGGGGGGG